>DATCOE010000072.1:0-6779 GCA_036564885.1 Gaiellaceae bacterium
GACCGCTATGCGCTGCGCCGGATCCGGCCAAATCGCTTGGTCTGGCCCATCCCCGCACGCACGTCTAATCCACATCAAGCCTCTAGGGTCCGGAGAGTGAGAAGAAGACCGGGTACGTCGCCGAGTTGTTCGCGAGGTTGATCTCTCCCGGGACCGGGCCGACTTCGACCCTGATCGACGGCTGTGTCGCGAACGCCGAGGTCGGCAGGCTGAAGTTCGTGAAGGTGACGGTGTGCCGCTCCGCGGGCTGGATCGACGCGATCGTCTGGCGGCGCACGAGCCGCTTCCCGTTCGAGTCGATCATCGGCTTGCCGCCGACCTCGATCGTCAGGGTCACCGGGACGGTGACCTCCTGGAAGTCGCCCGAGTTCTCGACCGTCGCCACGACCGAGAGGTCGGCCGAGACCGTCACCTTCGTCGCCGTCGACGTCGACAACGTGTCACCCTGAGGCAGCACTTTGACCGAGACGAGCCCGTCGCCGTGCTTGCCGCTCGGCGTGCCGCCCGTGGAGGCGGGGTGCAGGCGCCCGAACAGCAGGTTGAACGAGCGTGCGCTCACGAGATCCGTGTTCGTGACGAAGTGCGATTCGGGGATGACGACGCCGGTGATGCCGAGCGTCACCAGCTGCTGGCTCGCGGGCAGCTTGTAGAGCTCGTCCCAGACGACGTCGCTCGCGCTCAGCAGCTGCGCCTTCGCGGTGAGAGTCGCGGCGGCGACCGAGACGTCCTTCGCGGAAGCCGTCTGCGAGAGCGCGTCGCCGAGATTTGCGAGCCCCTTCGCGCGCAGCTCGAGTGCGTCGACGAGATGCTGGTGGATGCGCCGCAGCGGCCCGGGCGCGCGGATCTGCTGCGCCTGGTCGAAGGCCTGCTGCTCCTGCTGCGCGTACTGCTGGAGGCTCTGCTCGAGATCGGCCTCCTTCAGTCCGGGCGCGGTCAACCTGTTCGCGAACTTCACACCGAGCCGGCTCGAGCTCTGCGCGATCGTGTTCACCTTCGCCGCGTACGCCGCGTAGTCGGCGTGCTTGTTCTTACCCTGGCAGGCGCCGACCCAGAAGACGAGCGCGACGACGACGGCGATCGCGATCGCGATCAGGCCGACGAGGCGCGCGAGCGGGACGAGGCCGGTGGGCGTCTGCATCGACGGCCGCCGCGGCCCCTCGCCGCCGCCGTCCCCGCCGCGGTCACGCCGCTGCAGCCTGCGGCCACGTTGGGTCGCCTCGACGGTTTCCGGCTCGTCGAAGAAGTCGAACTCGATGTCGTCGTCGTTGTCGTACGTGCTCATGCGGCCATGCTGTGGGATTTAGGCGTGGGCAAGGAGACTGTACTCGGGCATTCGCCCAGAGAGGAAACAACCCTTCGGCCGCCAACCTGTCCAGACCTATGTCGAACACCGCTCTCGCGCTCGAAGGGAGCGGGCTCATGCTCGGCCGCTACCGGCCGTTGCGCCCGCTCGGAAGCGGCGGATCGGGGTCGGTCTGGCTCGCGCGGGACGAGCAGACGGGGCTCGATGTCGCCCTGAAGATCGTGCCCCGGGAGGGGAAGGCCGCGGCGCGCGCCGAGCGCGAGGCCCAGGCCGCCGCCAAGCTCCGCCATCCGAGCTGCCTACGCGCCTACGCGTTCGCCCGCGACTCCCGGCACGTCTACATCGCCTACGAGTTCGTCCCGGGGCGGACCTTCCGCGAGGTGCTCCGCGCCGGCGAGCTCGACGACCGCGCCGCGATCGAGGCCTGCGCGCAGATCTGTGACGGCCTCGCGCACGCCCACGCGGCCGGGATCCTCCACCGGGACGTGAAGCCGTCGAACGTCCTGCTCGCCGACGGAGACCGCACCTCGGTGCGCATCCTCGACTTCGGGCTCGCGCGCATGGCCGAGGCCGAGACTCTGACGGCGCAGGGCGATGTGCCCGGCACGCTCGCCTACATCGCGCCGGAGCGGCTCGCGGGCGACGACGCGACCGGCGCCGCCGACGTCTGGGCCGTCGGCGTGATGCTCTGGGAGTCCCTGTCGGGCCGGCATCCCTTCTGGCAGACCTCGATGCTCGACACCGCTCGGGCGATCGAGGCCGGCGCGCCGTCGCTCTCGGCGCTGCGCCCCGACCTCCCCAACGCCCTGCTCCAGCTCGTCGATCGGTCGCTCTCGCTTGCGCCCGGACGCCGGCCGTCGGCGCAGGAGCTTGCGGCGCAGCTCCGCGGCGCGGCCGCCCCGCGCCGCACGAAGCGCTCCCGCAGCGGCGGCTTCGCCGTCCCCGCCCAGGTTGGCCGGGCAGGGGCAGCCCTTCTCGCAGCGGGCTTCGCCGGCTGGACGGCGAGCGCCCTGCCCTTCTTCCCCCACGGCTGGGCGATCGGCCTCGCCGCGGGCGCCGCGGCGCTCACGGCGCTCCGTGAACGCCTCGGGCTCGCCGCTGCCCTCGCCGTGCCCGTCCTGCCGCTCGGGAACGTCTCCCTCGGCCTCGCGGGCGTCTACGGCGTGTTCGCGGCCGCCTGGCTCGCCCTCTCGTGGCGCGAGCCTCGCGGCGGCCTCCTCTTCGCGCTCGGCCCTGTGCTTGCGCCGCTGGCGGCGCTCGGGCTCGTGCCGCTGGCGGTGTCAGGACAGCGTTCGGCGGCCCGGCGCGCGGCGCAGGCCGCGGTCGCCGTGCTCGCCGCGGCGCTCGTGGCCGGGCTCCGGGGTGTGTCCCTCCCGTTCACCGGCGAGCCGGCCCCGCTCGGGCTCGGCGTGGCCGGCGCCGTCGACCCGCTCGACGTCGTGGGCTCGCTCGCCCGCGCCGCCGCGGCGCATCCGGCGCTCCTCGTCGAAGCCGCCGCCTTCGCGGTGCTCGCGGCGGCCCTTCCGTTTGCCCGCCCGCACGGCCGTTGGGGGGCTGCCGCCGTCGCCGCGGCGATGCTCCTGCTCACGGTCCCCTTCGTGCCCACGGCGGCGATCCCGCCGCTCGTCGTCGCCGCCTGGGTGACCGCGGCGCTGCTCGCAATCCGCGCCGAGCTCCGGTAGGGCTTTGATTCTCGCGCCCGCGGGGTAATGTCACCCCGCATTGGTCCTCAGGGCAATTGAGCAGAAGATCGAGGCGCTGTTCGAAGGCGTCTTCGGACGGGCGTTCCGGACGAACGTCCAGCCGGTCGAGCTCGCACGCAAGCTCTCGAAGGAGATGGACGACCACAAAACGGTGTCTGTCTCGCGGGTGTACGTCCCGAACGAGTACACGATCTACCTCTCCGCCTCCGACCACGAGCAGTTCGCCGACTACCAGGGCTCGCTGATCGCCGAGCTCGAGGAGTACATCACCGAGCACGCGAAGCGCGAGAGCTACGCGCTGCTGACGCCGCCGAAGGTGCTGCTCGAGACCGACGACGACCTCGCCGTCGGGGAGTTCGGGATCGCGACCCGGATGGTCCAGCCCAAGCGCGGCAGCCGCGCTCCGGCTCCGGACGAGCCCCAGGAGCAGGTCGAGTCGGGCGCGACGATGATCTACAAGCCCGTCCAGCAGCCCACCGAGGCCGCCTCGGTCGAGGATCTCCCGCTCGAGCGCGAGGTCGCCGTCCTCTCGTGGGACGGCCAGACCAGGCGGGTGGAGAAGCGCCGGGTGGTGCTCGGGCGCTCGCGCGAATGCGACATCCAGGTCGAGGACGCGAACGTCTCACGGCACCACGCCGAGCTCCGCCAGGAGGGCACGACGTACTGGATCGTCGACCTCGACTCGACGAACGGGATCGAGGTGAACGGCCGGCGCGTCAAGCGCGCGAAGCTCGAGCCCGGCGACTCGTTCACCGTCGGCGCGACGGAAGTGACGTTCTCGACGGAGCGCCAATGATCCTCGCGAGCACCACGTACGAGACCGTCCTGCTCGTCCTGAAGGTCGCCTTCCTCGTCCTCCTCTACCTCTTCATCTGGCGCAT
Source organism: Gaiellaceae bacterium (assembly GCA_036564885.1). Classification (GTDB taxonomy): domain Bacteria; phylum Actinomycetota; class Thermoleophilia; order Gaiellales; family Gaiellaceae; genus Palsa-739. The sequence continues at coordinate 3,888 of DATCOE010000072.1, forward strand.
CGTGCGCACGGCGGGACGCGACCTGCGCCTGCCGCAGGAGAGCTTCATCCTCCGGCCCGCACTCGCAGGCGGCGCGAGCGGGCAGGCGATCAACCCGGGACGCCTCGTCGTCGTGCACAGTCAGGTCCTCACGGTCGGCGAGGAGTTCGACCTCGATTCGACCCCGCTCACGGTCGGCCGCGGTGCGCAAAACGACGTCTCGATCGAAGGAGACGAGTTCGCTTCTGCGCGCCACGTGCGCGTTGAGCCGCGGCGCGACGGCGTGTGGGTGAGCGACGTCGGCTCGACGAACGGCACCTACGTGAACGGTGTGCGCATCGACCGGCCGTGCAAGCTCGCGCAGGGCGACCTCGTGCGCGTCGGCGAGACCGAGCTGAGGTTCGAGGAATGAGCGTCGGCGCGATCGGCCGGGAGTCGAACACCGGCAACAAGCGGCGCCGCAACGAGGACTCGTTCGTCGTCGCGCCGCCGCTCTTCGCGGTCGCCGACGGCATGGGGGGCGCCCAGGCGGGCGAGGTCGCGTCGAAGCTGGCAGCGGCCGCGCTCGAGGACACCGATCCCGGCTCTGCCGGCGGCGAAGAGCGTGTCGTCGCGCTGATCCAGGCGGCGAACCGCCGCGTGTACGAGCGGTCGAACGCCGACCCGGCTGCCTCCGGCATGGGCACGACGATCACGGCTGCGCTCGTCGAGGGCACCCGCGTCACGTTCGGGCACGTCGGCGACTCGCGCGCATACCTCCTGCGTGACGGCGTCATGGAGCAGCTCACCGAGGACCACTCGCTCGTCAACGAGCTGATGAAGAGCGGGAAGCTCTCGCCGGAGGAGGCGGAGACGCACCCGCAGCGCTCGGTGATCACGCGCGCGCTCGGCACCGATCCCGACGTTGACGTCGACACGTTCGCCGTCGAAGCGCAGGACGGAGACCTCTTCCTCATCTGCTCCGACGGCCTGACGACGATGGTCGGCGACGAGGACATCCTCGAGCTGCTCGAGCGCCATCACGACGACCTCGACCGCGCCGCCAAGTCGCTGGTCGCCGCGGCGAATCGCGCAGGCGGCGAGGACAACATCACCGTCGTCGCCTTCACGATCAGCGCCGACGGCGGCGACACGGTGCAGGTGCCGGCCGGAGGCGCGGACGACGACACGCTCGAGGGTATGCCACCGCCGCCCGCGATCGACACGATGGTCGTTCCCCCCGAGCAGGTCGAAGCGGCGCTGCTCGTCCCCGGCTCCCCGGAGGCGCTCGCGGCGGTGCGGCGGGAGCCGGTCACTCCCGCGGCGCGCGTCCGGCTCGTGCTGACGATGCTCGTGCTGCTCGCCGTCGCGGCGGTGCTGCTCGTCTGGGGATTGCTGCGCTGAGACTGACCAACCGCAATCGCGAGCTCGTCTATCTGACCGTCGCCGGCGTTCTCACGGGCGTCGGCTTCGCGAGCGTCTATATCGCGCGCAAGTCCGAGATCTCAGCCGCATCGCTGACGTACGCGGGCTTCTTCTTCGCGCTCTACCTCGTCGCGCACCTTGTCGCGCGGTACACGGTGCCGTACGCCGATCCGTATCTGCTGCCGATCGCGGCACTGCTCACGGCGGTGGGGCTCACGGAGATCTACCGGCTCGGCCCGTCGGACGCGTTCAAGCAGGGGCTGTGGGTCGTGATCGGTGTGGCGGTGTTCGCGCTGGTACTGCTCGGGCTGCGCCGCGACTACCGGCTGCTCGAGAACTACAAGTACCTCTTCGGGCTGGGAGCGATCGCGCTCCTGTTCATGCCGCTTCTGCCGGTGATCGGGCAGACCGTCAACGGCTCACGTCTGTGGGTGCACGTCGGCGGGCTCCAGTTCCAGCCGGGCGAGCTCGGCAAGATCGCCCTGATCATCTTCCTCGCCGCATACCTGCGTGAGAAGCGCGAGGTGCTCGCCCAGGGCCGGCTGAAGGACTGGGGCCCGCTGCTCGTGATCTGGGGCGGCGCGATGCTCGTGCTCCTCGCGACGGGCGACCTCGGGAGCGCGCTCCTCTACTACGGGATCTTCCTCGCGCTGTTGTACGCGGCCACCGCGCGTCTCGCCTACGTCGCCGTGGCGATCGGGCTCTTCCTCGCCGGCTCCGCGGCCGTCTACCAGGGGACGCCGCATGTCCGCGAGCGCGTGACGAACTGGCTGCACCCCTGGACGACCGGCAAGGTCTACTGCCCGTTCACCGGCACGCAGGCGCTGCGCCAGGACTGCGCGAGCTATCAGGAGGTGCAGTCGCTCTACTCGATCGGCCACGGCGGCTTCGCTGGCACGGGCCTCGGCACGGGCACCTTCACCTCCTCGTCGGGACGCCAGATCATCCCGGAGCTCAAGACCGACTTCATCTACTCGGCGCTCGCGCAGGAGCTCGGGCTGATCGGCGCCGCTGCGCTGCTCCTCCTCTACATGGTCTTCGTGCTGCGCGGCTTCCGCGTCTCGCTCTTCGCGAGCGACGGCTTCTCGAAGCTGCTCGCAGCGGGCCTCACCTTCGGCTTCGCGCTGCAGACCTTCATCATCGTCGGCGGGATCCTGCGCGTGATGCCGCTCACGGGCATCACGCTGCCGCTCGTCTCGTACGGAGGTTCGAGCATCGTCTCCAGCTTCATCGTCGTCGCCGGGCTGATGCTCGTCTCCAACCGCGCGAACGCCGAGGTCGAGGGAGTGCGTTGAACCGGCAGCTGAACCGGCTCGCGATCGTCTCCGTGCTGCTCCTCGTCGCGCTCGTCGTTGCGACGACGTACTGGCAGGCCTGGGCGGCCGCCGGGCTGCAGGACCGCCAGGACAACGCGATCCAGCGCGTCGTGCAGTTCACGATCGCGCGCGGCCTGATCGAGAGCAACGGGAAGCAGGCGATCTTCGCGGCGAACAAGAAGAAGAAAGTGAG
>DATCOE010000073.1:0-4040 GCA_036564885.1 Gaiellaceae bacterium
GGCCTCGCGGGCGACCGTCGTGAACGTCGCGTCCTCGAGCCCGCAGGCGGTGATCCAGTCGGTGAACGGCGCGGGATCGAGGTCGACGTTCAACGCGTAGCCGTGCGTCGTCACCCAGCGGGACACGTGCACGCCGATCGAAGCGAGCTTGCGCGGCGGCTGCGTCAGCCAGACGCCGGTGAGCCCGTCGATCCGTTCTGCCTCCAGGCCGAACGGCGCGACGGTGCGGATGAGCGCCTCCTCGAGGTTGCGCACGTACTGCTTCACGTCGCGCCCGTGCCGCTTCAGGTCGAGGATCGGGTAACAGACGAGCTGGCCCGGGCCGTGGAAGGTCGACTTGCCGCCGCGGTTCGTCTCGACGATCTCGACCTGCGTGTCCTCGGGGATGTGCAGCTCAGCGCTCTCGTCGGTGCGCCGCCCGAGCGTCACGACCGGCGGGTGCTCCAGGAAGACCACCGTGTCCGGGATGGCGCCCTGCGAGACCGCCCCGGCGAGCGAGCGCTGGAGGTCCCACGCCTCCTGGTACGGGACCTGCCCGAGCTGCATGAGGTAGCCGCCGCGAGCCATCGCCGTCAGGTTAGCCGCCGTCGCCCTCCCAGGCTTCGAGCCGTGCGCGTAGGTCGCGCAGGAAACGGCTCGCGTAGGCGCCGTCGACGAGGCGGTGGTCGTACGTGAGCGTGATGTTCATCAGCGGCCGGATCGCGATCACGTCCTGGCCGAGCTCGTCCTGGATCACCCACGGGCGCTTCACGAGCGCGTAGGTGCCGAGGATGCCCGACTGCGGCTGGCTGATCACCGGTGTGCCGTGGAACGTGCCGTAGCCGCCGGGGTTGGTGATCGTGAACGTCCCGCCCTGCACGTCGTCCGGCACCAGCTTCTTGTCGCGTGCCTTCGCAGCGATGCCGGCGATGCCCTTCGCGATGCCGAGCAGGTTCATCGTCTCGACGTTCTTCAGCACGGGCACGATCAGGCCCTTGCCGTCTTGCAGCTCGACGGCGATGCCGAGGTTGACGTAGTTGTGCGTGATGATCGAGTCGCCGCGGAGCTCGCCGTTCACATACGGGTAGTCCTTCAGCGTCTGCACCGTCGCGAGCGCGACGAACGAGAGGTACGTCGGGTTGACGTCGTACGCGGCTTGGTACTCCTGCTTGAGCTGCTTGCGTGCGGCGACGACGCGTGACATGTCGACCTCGATCGCGCTCGTGACGTGCGCCCCGGTGTCGAGCGAGCGGCGCATGTGCTCGGCGATGCCGCGACGCATGGCGGTCACCGGCTCGACGGTCTCGCCCGGCTGGACCTCTGCAGGCGGCACCTGAGCGGCGGCCGGCTTCGGGGTCGCGGGTGCGGCCGGCGCCTGGGGCGCAGCGGGGGGCTGTTGTGCGGCCGGTGCGGCGGCCTGCGCGGCGCCCTCTCCACCGGACTCGATGAAGCCAAGAATGTCTCGTTTCGTCACGCGGCCGCCGCGCCCGGTGCCTTGCACCTGGCCGGGGTCGACGCCGTGCTCGGACGCGATGCGCGCGACGACCGGCGAGACGAACGCCTTCCCGTTGCCGGACGGCTGCTGGACCGGCGGCAGCGGTGCCTGTTGCTCGATGCTCGGGGCCTGCGTCGCCGGCTCGGGCGGCGCCTCCGGTGCGTCGGCTTCGGGTGCTGGGACCTCCGGTGCTGCGGCCTCCGGCGCCGCGGCTTCGGGTGCTGGGGCCTCGGCTGTGGGGGCCTCGGGCTGCACGCCCCCCGCGGCTCCACCAATCTGCGCACTCGCTCCGCCGATTTGGGCGAGCTTCGTCCCCACCTCGACCGTCTCGCCCTCCTGGACGAGGATCTGCGTCACGGTGCCGGACGCCGGGCTGGGAACCTCGGTGTCGATCTTGTCCGTCGAGATCTCGAGCAGGGGCTCGTCGGCCTCGACCGTCTCGCCCTCCTGCTTCAGCCATTTCGTGACGGTGCCCTCGGTGACGGACACGCCCATCTGGGGCATGACGACATCGGTTGCGGTCTCGGTGGCCATGGCCTTAGTACTCCGCGAGCTCGCGAAGGCCCTTCACGACGTCTTCGACCTGCGGGATGAACGCCTTCTCGAGCGGCGGTGCGAACGGTACCGGCGTGTCGGGTGCCGCCACGCGCCTGACCGGCGCATCGAGGTCTTCGAACGCTTCCTCCGCGATCGTCGCCGCGATCTCGCCGCCGAAGCCGCCCGTGCGGGTGTCCTCGTGCAGGACGAGCACCTTCGACGTCTTGCGCACCGACTCGAGCACCGCCTCCTTGTCCCACGGCAGGATCGTGCGCAGGTCGACGACCTCGACCGAGACGCCGTCCTTCTCGAGCTGTTGTGCCGCCTCGTCGGCGGTGTAGACCATCGCGCCCCACGTGATCACCGAGATGTCGGTGCCCTCGCGGTGGGTGCGCGCCTTTCCGATCGGCACCGTGTAGCGCTCTTCGGGCACTTCCGCCTTGATCCGGCGGTACAGGTGCTTGTGCTCGAAGAAGAGCACCGGGTTCGGATCCTCGATCGCGCTGATCAACAGGCCTTTCGCGTCCGCCGGGGTCGCGGGGCACACGCACTTGAGGCCGGGGATGTGCGCAAACGACGACTCGGGGTTCTGCGAGTGGAACGGCCCGCCCGAGAAGCCGCCGCCGGACGGCAGTCGGACGACGATCGGCACCGGCGTCCCGACGCGCCAGCGCTGCTTGGCCGCGATCGTGACGAGGTGATCCCACGCGCAGGAGATGAAGTCGGCGAACTGCATCTCGCAGACGGGCCGCAGGCCCATCATCGCCGCGCCCGTCGCGCCGCCGACGATCGCCGTCTCCGCGAGCGGTGCGTCGATGACGCGCCACGGCCCGAACTCCTCCTGGAACCCGAGCGACACCTTGAACGCGCCGCCGTAGACGCCGACGTCCTCGCCGATCAGGAACACGCGCTTGTCGCGGCGCATCTCCGTGCGGAGCCCGTCGGAGATCGCCTGCAGGTATGTCATCTCGGCCATCGCCATTACTTGTGGTGGGGGGTCTCGAGGTCTTCGGGCATCGCGTACACGCCCTCGAGCAGGTTGTCCGGATCCGGCTGCGGCGACTCGTCTGCGCGCCGGAGTGACTCGTTCAGGAGGTGCTTCACCTGCTCGACGATCGTGTCCTCCTCGTCGTCGGTCATATCCGCGTGCTCGTGCAGCCACCTGTGGTAGCGCTCGAGCGGGTCGGACTCCGCCCACTTCTCGAACATCACCTTGGGAACGTAGAACGCGTCGTCGTGCACAGCGTGACCCTCCATGCGAAGCGTCACACACTCGAGCAGGGTCGGGCCGCCGCCCGCGCGCGCCTTCTCGATCGCGCGCTTGGCCTCGCGGTAGACGGCGAGCACGTCGGTGCCGTCGACGACGACGCCTTCGAAGCCGTACGCCTGCGCGCGGTCGGCGACGTGCTCCGTCGCGAACTCGAGATGCGACGGCGTCGAGTACGCCCACTGGTTGTTGTCGCAGACGAAGACGATCGGCAGCTTGCGCGTGCCCGCGAAGGTCATCGACTCGTGCGTGTCGCCGCGCGCCGAGGCGCCCTCGCCGAACCAGCCGAGCGCGACGCGGGGCTCCTCCCGGATCCGGAACGCGAGCGCCGCTCCGGTCGCGACCGGGAGCATCGCCGGCAGATGGCTGACCATCGCGATCAGGCCGAGCTGCGCGTCGGCCATGTGGACGTTGCCGTCGCGGCCGTGCGTCGGGCCGTCGACGCGGCCCATGAACTGGGCGAAGATCCGCCACGGCTCGACGCCGCGGACGATGTGGACGCCCATGTCGCGGTGCAGCGGCGCGCCGACGTCCTCGGGGCCCATCGCGGTCGCGACGCCGATCGAGGCGCCCTCGTTGCCGCGGCCGGTGTAGAACGAGCCCGGGATCTTCCCCTGGCGGTAGAGGATGTGACCGCGCTCCTCGACGCCGCGCGTGATGAGCATGTTCCGGTAGATGCCGAGGAGATCCTCGCGATCGAGGCCTGCCTCTCTGACCTCGCTCAGCGAGCCGACCGGCTCGGCTTCTCTCGCAATCGCCATG
>DATCOE010000074.1:0-6221 GCA_036564885.1 Gaiellaceae bacterium
CAGCTCGTGATCCGCACGCTCGCCCGCAATGCGAAGGAGGCGGCGGCGGTGGCGAAGCTCGCGCCCAGCGAGCGCGACGACGTCGACGCCCGTCGCGATCTCAACGAGCTCTCGGCCGGAAGCGCGCCCCAGATCGGCGGCGTGAGCGTCGGCCCGACGCGGCACGCGAGCAAAGTCCTCTCCTTCTACCGGGAGGCGCAGCGGCGGTTCGGCATCCGCTGGGAGCTGCTTGCGGCGATCAACTTCGTCGAGAGCGACTTCGGCCGCGCACGGACGACGGCAAAGGCGGACGCGCAGGGCCCGATGCAGTTCGAGCCCGCGACGTGGCGCGAGTACGGGATGGGCGGCGACGTCTACAACGAACACGACGCGATCCTCGCCGCCGCCAACCTGCTCGCGGCGAACGGTGGGCACACGAACGAGCGCGCGGCTCTCAGGCACTACAACCGCTCGCCGCTCTACTGGGACGCGGTGCTGCACCTCGCGCAACGCATGGCCACCGTGCCGACGGCGCTCCGCGAGTACTACGCCTGGAAGCTCTACCTGCGGAAGAGCTAGCGCGGGCCCTCGGGCATCAGGGCGGCTCGCTCGGGGCCATCATTCCCAAAGACTGGCCCAGGTCCGCGTCAGTTCACGTACGGCGGTCGCAACTACTCTCAGCGCCTTCGGAGGACACGCCGCAGAACCGCGTCGTATTCCTCGAGGCCCTGCCGGTAAAGGCGTGCCTCGGGGCCGGCCGCGATGCCGACGCGTTCGGGGATCACGCCCCAAATCGCAACTCTCTCCGCCTTCCTCCAAGCGATCGCTTCCTCGAGATCGTTCGTGCCGAGCCGCGCGGCGGAGATGACGACCCCGCGGGGCGTGCTGGCAGGGATCATCTCGAGCGTGGCGACCACCCGTGCGAACTCAACCCCTCCGGCTCGTGTCGGGATGACGACGGCGTCGGCTGAGTTGACGGCAGATTGCACGAGTCCCTCGTCGCCGGGAGGTGTGTCGACTATCCCCATGCCCTCATGACGGCTCGTCGCACGGGTCAACGTGCGTTCCGATGGTGCTTCGACGACGGTCACACCCTCGATAGGGCGCTCTTCCAGCCACTCGGCCGACGAAGCCTGCCGGTCAGCGTCTATGAGCAGAACCGGGTCGTATCCCCGCGCGACGGCGGCTGCGGACAGATACACGGCCGTCGTCGTCTTCCCGACCCCGCCTTTGAGATTCGCGACAGTGATGTTCATGCAGACGTTCCAGTTTAGTGGGTGTTTCCTCACTGGCCTCGACCGGTCGGGCAACGGCGGCGAGCTCCGCCGGCCACGCTCGACCAGGCAAGGGACACCGGTCATCCCAATACGCGCATGGAGATCACGGGGTCAGACCCCAGGCCATGTCCCGCCTGGCCAGGCGCCGCGACGCGCCGCCCGAGCTGCCGACAGAGGGGGTCAGACCCCGGACACGGCCGAGCTAGAGCGGAGCCCCGTCGCGGAGCGGAACTTGTTCCGCGCAGCAGTGATCCCGCTTGCCGGGAGAACACTAGAAGGGGGCCCACGGGGGAAACTGGTTTCCCCCGTGAAGCGAGCGAAGCGAAGCGAAGTGGGCGCACCTGGGATCGAACCAGGGACCTCTCGCGTGTGAAGCGAGCGCTCTCCCGCTGAGCTATGCGCCCGGGAGGGCAAAGCTTAGCGGCCCATTCGCCTGCGGCTAGGCTCTTTCGGCGTGCAGAGATTCGAGGGTCGTCATGTGGTCGTCACCGGGGCGGGGCGCGGGATCGGGAAGGCGATCGCTCTGCGTTTGGCGTCGGAGGGCGCCCGGCTGAGCCTCCTTGCACGCGGCGTCGATGCGCTGCAGGCGACGGCGGAGGAGGTCGGCGGCGCGTTCGTCGCGCAGGTCGACGTCCGCGACGCGTCGCAGGTCGAGCGCGCGTTCGCCGACGCGGCCGAGGCGAACGGTCCGCTGCACGCGCTCGTCGCGAACAGCGGGATAGGCGGCCCGAACGAGCCGGGGCCAGAGGACCGCTTCTACGACCTGGTTGCGACGAATCTCATCGGCACCTACCAGTGCGTGCGCGCGGCGCAGCGACGCTTCGCCGATGCAGCCGAACGTAGCGACATCGTCGTCATCTCGTCGATCCTCGCGCGCATCGCCGTCCCCGGCTACACCGGTTACAGCGCGTCGAAGGCGGGCCTGCTCGGCCTCGTGCGTTCGCTCGCCGCGGAGCTCGCGCCCGACAACGTGCAGGTCAACGCGATCTGCCCGGGATGGGTGGACACCGACATGGCGTGGCAGGGACTCGACCTCCTCGCCGAGGCAATCGGCGGCACGCGCGAGCAGGCCTACGAGCAGGCGATGAACGAGGTGCCGCTGCGGCGGATGAGCCAGCCGGAGGACATCGCCGGCACGGTCACCTGGCTACTTTCCGCGGACTCCCGCGGCGTCACCGGGCAGGCGATCGACCACAACGGTGGCGCCTACGTGATCTGAGGCCGGGCGCGCGAGGGCGAACGCTGCGGCGCACAGCCCGGCGCCGAGCACGAACGGAATCCAGTCGCCTGTCGCACCCGCGATCGCGCCGCCCGCGGCCGGTCCGACGAACGCGCCGACCGCCCACGCCGCGCTCATGAAGCCGAAGGCCATCCCCTGCGGCAGGCCCACGTTCTCGGCCCCGTCGGCGATCAACGCGAACGCGGGCGTGAAGAGCACGCCGAAGGCCGTCGCGGAGAGCACGATCAGCGGCGCGTAGACGAGCGGCCTCGGCCCGGCGGCGAGGCCGAGCGCGAGCGTCGTTCCGAGCGCGAGCGCGACACGCACGGGCAGCAGCCTCCCGCGACGGTCGACGAGCCGGCCGACGAGCGGCGAAGCGACGGTCTCGAGCGCGGCTCCTGTGAGCCAGATCGCGCCGATCGCCACCGCGCCCCAGCCCGCCGCTGAGAGCCGCAGCGGGCCGAGCACGGCCAGGATCCCGAAGAGGAGCGACGGCAACGCCATCAGTCCGAGCCCGGCGGCGAAGCGGTAGTCGCGCAGCGCGCGGCCGATCGCCGCGGCAGACGGGTGCTCCACCGGCGCCGGCTCGAGGCGGAGCGTCGCCGCGATCAGCACGACCGAGAGCCCTGCGAGCGCGGCGAAGATGGCGGTGCGGCCGGCGAGGGCCGCGGCTGCGCCGATCACCGGGCCGAAGAGCGCGCCGAACACAGCCGCGCCCATCGCGCTGCCGAGCAGTTGACCGCGCCGGTCGCGCGGCGCCGCGGCGAGCAGCCACGAGAAGGCGCCCGCCCACGTGAACGCACTCCCGAGCCCCTGGAGCAGCCGGGCTGCGAACAGGCCCCAGAAGCCGCCTGCCAGCGCGAACCCGAGGCTCGCGAGGCCCATGCCCACGAGCCCGACGATCACCGCGCGTCGTGGGCCGAGCCGTGCCGCGGCCGCACCGCCCGGGAGGCCGCCGATGAGCGCGCCCGCCGGGTATGCCGCGACGAGGATTCCCGCCCGTAGCTTCGACAGCGCGAACTCGTGCGCGAAATGCGGCAGCAGCGGCGTCAGCGCCGCGAAGAGCATCGTGTCGACGAATACGAGAACCGCGACGAGCAGGAGCAGGCGGCGCATCCCGGCCACGCTACCGCGGCAGACACCTCTTCCGGGGGATCGACTCCGCTCGCCGGACGCCGAAGAAGTGGGCAGATGCCTGCGGCTCTGCGATTCGTGCTCCTGCTCGTCCTGATCGCGGTGATGTCTGCGGCGCTCGCCGTGCGCGAACGGTCGGCCCACGCGGGATCTCCACCGCCGGCGCCCGCCGCTCTACGCTGAGCATGTGACGATCGGGCGCCGCCGCGCCGTACCTCAGGATGTGAACGCGGTCTCGACCTCGCTCGACGCCCCGTCTGCGCGCGACGCACGGCCGGGCTTCGCCGAGGTCGCGGCCGACCAGCTCGACGCGGTGTACCGCTACCTCGTGTTCCTCACAGGCGACCGCACGGCCGCGGAGGATCTCGCGGCGGAGACGTTCGAGAAGGCCTTTCGCACCTGGCGCCGCTTCGACCCGAGGCGCGGCTCGACGCGCACGTGGCTCTGCCAGATCGCACGCACGTCGGCGATCGACTGGTTCCGCGCCGAAGCTCGCCGGAAACGGCGCGAGGAGACGTATTCACTCGACCTCGAGCACGCGACCGAGCTGATGGACGGGTTGCCCGGCCCGCTCGAGCAGGCCGTCCGCGAACTGCCGCCGGCGGAGCGAGAAGTCGTGGCGCTGCGCGTGCTGCTCGAGCTGGACGGCCCGAGCGCCGCCCGTGTGCTCGGAATCAGCCAGACCGCGTGCTCGACCCGATTGAGCCGCGCGTTGAAAAACCTGGAGGAGAGGATTGACGATGTCCCCGAGTGAGATGTCCCCGCGTGACGCGATCGGACTGAAGCGGCTGGAAGCGCTGCTCGCTGGAGACGCCCCACGCACGACCGACGAGGCACGGCGTGCGGCGCTGCTCGCGCAGCTCCGCGACGCGACGCTGAGCGCGCCGGAGGCCCTGCGCTCGCGCGTGCTTGCAACCGCGCCGTCACACCGGAGGGGATTTGCGCCGCGGCCTTCGCGGCGCCTCGTCTTCGCGGTGATCCCGGCGACGCTCGCGCTCGCCGTCACCGCCGCGATCGTGCACGGCCTCACGACCGGCTCCGGGTCGCATCCGGTGAGCGGGGAGCACAGCGCCGCCGTAGTCGCCGGGAAGCGGCTCGCCAATCCTCCGACGTTCTCGAGGGCCGGCAGCGGCAGCGGCGCGGCTGGTGGCACGGCCGGTGGCGCCCTGCAGGCCGCGCCGACGGCGACGCTCGACACGGCCCAGCCGGCGCTCGCCCCGACCGGGGGCACCGCACGTCTCCAGCACACGGACGCGTCGCTTCAGGTGCGCGTCGCCGACCTCGAGCATCTCTCGAGCGCGACGCGGGCCGCGACGCGGATCGCGACGTCGCTCGGCGGCTACGCGCAGTCGGTCGACTACCAGACGCCGCAGGGCGGCAACGGCACCGCGTACATCGAGCTGCGCGTGCCCGCCCAGAACGTGCAGCGCGCGCTCCAGCAGCTCGCCGGTCTCGGCACGCTCGTCTCGCAGAAGGTGTCGGTGCAGGATCTGGAGCACGCGCTCCAGGTCGAGTCGGAGCAGCTCGCGCAGCTGCGGCGGAGAGTCGCCGCGCTGCAGGTCGCGCTCGCCGATCCCGCCCTCCCGGATGCGCAACGGGTGCTGCTCCAGATCAAGCTCGCAGAGTCGAAGCGCGCGCTCGCACAACGGCTGCACGCGCGGAAGGGGACGGTGACGGCCGGCACGACCGCCCGGATCTCGCTCGTCCTCGGCACCGAGCACTCGGTCGTCACGCCGGTGCAGCACCGCGGGCGCATGAGCCGGATGCTGCATTCGGCGCTCGGCTTCCTCGGGCTCGAGGCGATGGTGGCCCTGTACGCCCTGATCGTGATCAGCCCGTTCGCCGTCCTGGGCGGCCTCGCCTGGGCGCTCGCCCGCGCGAGGCGCCGCCGGGACGAAGAACGGCTGCTCGTGGCGTAGAAGACGCGGTCGGCCCGGCGATTTGATGGAATAGCCCCCGTGCTGCTGGCCGGTCTCTCCACGGGACACACCATCGGGCTGTCGGTCGTCGCCGCGATCTTCGTCGGCTTCGCCCTCGTCTCGTCGTTCGTCGTCCCGCGCCGCTTCCCCGACTTCCCCGGGAAGAGCGGGATCGGCGTGTTCGCGATCGTCTGCGTCGTCCTCTTCGCAGCCCAGCTGACGGCCGTCATGGTGTTCGGCGTCGAGAGCGAGGCGAAGGGCGCGGAGCAGCCCGCCGGGGCGGCGGGCGGTACTTCGCACACGATCACGGTGCAGGAGAAGGAGTTCCGGATCGTGCTCCCCGCGGTGAAGACGCTGGCGCCCGGCAACTACACGTTCAAGGCGCAGAACATCGGCAAGATTCCGCACGATCTGACGATCGAGGGGCCGAAGCTCACCGGCGGCAAGAAGACAGCACTGATCAAGCCCGGCGGCACCGCGACGCTCACCGTCACGCTCGGCAAGGGCAGCTACACCCTCTACTGCAGCGTCCCGGGCCACCGCGCCGCCGGCATGTCGGCCAAGCTCGCCGTCGGCTGAGCCCGGAACGCCCGCGACCGGCCGAAGCCGGTCGCAGAGAGCGGCCCTTGTGGAACAAGGTAAGAACACCGGCGAGTGGTGGAAGCTTGGTGAGCTCCTCAGCCGATGACGGCC
>DATCOE010000075.1:0-31385 GCA_036564885.1 Gaiellaceae bacterium
CCTGCTCGGCGCGCTCGCCCGCGAGGCGCGCACGGCGTCCCTCCTGGCCGTGCTCGTCGTGCTGCCCGTCGTCTTCCTCGGGCTCGTGCCCCGCGGCGCGGTTGCGCTCGCCTGGTGGATCAGCGACTTCCTGCCGTTCGCCCACGCCGTGCGGTTCTTCGGTGCCGCGCTCTACGACCCGAGCCCGTGGCGGCACGTCGCCGTCGAGACCGCCTGGCTGCTCGGCCTCGGCGCGGTGTTCTGGGTGCTCGCGCGGCTCGGTATGCGCCGGCTCACCTCCTCGTAACAGTCTGTTACTTGGAGCGTCGGCGCGTCCTGCCCGGCGTTGTCCGACCTTGTAACAGTCTGTTACGTGCTCCGGGGCATACTGTTTTCGGCATGAGCTCCTTCCCCGACGTCCGCCTCCGCCGCTTCCGCCGCACCGGTGCGCTGCGGGGGCTCGTGCGCGAGACCCGGCTCGATCTCGAGGCCTTCGTGATGCCGCTCTTCGTCGCGCCCGAGTCCCTGCGCAACGAGGCGCTGCCGGGCATGTCGCGCTACTCCGTCGACGACGTCGTGCGCGAGGTCGAGGAGCTCGTCCGCGGGGGTGTACAGGCCGTGATGCTCTTCGGCATCCCAGAGCTGAAGGACGAGCAGGCGACCGGCGCGTGGGAGGACGACGGCATCGTGCAGCTCGCGCTGCGCGCGCTCCGGCCGCGCTTTCCCGAGCTCGTGCTGATGACCGACGTGTGCCTCTGCGAGTACATGTCGCACGGTCATTGCGGCGTGCTCGTCGACGGCGAGGTGCACAACGACCAGAGCCTCGAGCTGCTCGCGCGCACCGCCGTCAGCCATGTCGAGGCCGGCGCCGACGTCGTCGCGCCGAGCGACATGATGGACGGCCGCGTGCACGCGATCCGCGAGGCGCTCGACGAGCAGAGCTTCGAGTCGTCGCCGATCCTCGCGTATTCCGCCAAGTACGCATCCGCCTTCTACGGCCCGTTCCGCGAGGCCGCCGACTCGACGCCCGCCTTCGGCGACCGGCGCGGGTACCAGATGGACCCCGCGAACGTGCGCGAGGCGCTGCGCGAGTGCGAGCTCGACGTCGAGGAAGGCGCCGACGCGATCATGATCAAGCCGGCCCTTCCCTACCTCGACGTGATCCGCGCTGCGCGCGAGTCGTTCGACGTGCCGATCGCCGCGTACAACGTCTCCGGCGAGTACGCGATGATCAAGGCGGCCGCGAGCGCCGGCTGGATGGACGAGCGGCAGGCCGCGCTCGAGTCGCTCGTGGCGATCAAGCGCGCGGGCGCCGACGTGATCGTCTCGTACTGGACGAAAGACCTGCCTCAGTGGCTATAGGAGCTTGCCAGGCGCCACGGGCGCGCCTTCTGCCGGCTGCAAAGCTGCGAGCTGCGGCGTCCTCGGTCGCCCCGATAGAAACCACTATCGGGGCTCCCTGCGTCCTTGCATCGCTTGCTTTTCGCTCGGCAGAAGGCGCGCCGTGACGCCTGACAAACTCCTGAGTACGCGCTCCGAGCTGTACCGGCGCGCACTCGAGCTGATCCCCGGCGGCGTCAACTCGCCCGTTCGCGCCATGAAGGCTGTCGGGCTCGACGAGCCGTTCTTCGTCTCACACGGCGCCGGCGCGTACCTCGTCGACGTCGACGGCAACCGCTACCTCGACTGGGTGCTCTCGTGGGGCCCGCTGCTCTTCGGCCACGCGGATCCCGAGACGGTGGACGCCGTGCGCGAGGCCGCGCTGCGCGGCACGACCTTCGGGGCGACGACGGAGGCCGAGGTCGAGCTCGCGGCGGAGATCGCCGACGCGGTGCCGTCGATCGGGAAGGTGCGCCTCGTCTCGTCCGGCACCGAGGCCGCGATGAGCGCGCTGCGCCTCGCCCGCGGGTTCACGAGCCGTGATCGGATCCTCAAATTCGCCGGCTGCTACCACGGGCACTCGGATGCGCTGCTCGCGAGCGCCGGCTCCGGGCTCGCGACGCTCGGCATCCCGTCCTCGCCCGGCGTGCCTTCGGCCGTGACCGCCGACACGATCGTCGTCCCGTACAACGACGTCGAGGCGGTCGCCGGCGCGGTGATGCGCTACGGCGAAGGTCTCGCGGCGATCATCGTCGAGCCGGTCGCCGGCAACATGGGAGTCGTCCCGCCCGCGGACGGATTCCTCCGGACGCTCCGGGAGCTGTGCGACGCATCCGGTGCGCTGCTCGTGTTCGACGAGGTGATCACCGGCTTCCGCGTGTCCCGCGGCGGAGCGCAGGAGCTCTACGGCGTGACGCCGGACCTGACCATCCTCGGCAAGATCGTCGGCGGCGGCCTCCCGCTTGCCGCGTTCGGCGGACGCTCCGACGTGATGGAGAAGCTCGCACCCTCCGGCCCCGTCTACCAGGCCGGGACGCTCTCGGGCAATCCGCTCGCGACGGCGGCGGGCCTGTCCGTGCTGCGGCGCCTGCGCGACCCGGCCGTCTACGAGGAGCTCGAGCGCCGCGGCGCCCGTCTCGAAGCGGGGCTCTCCCGGTTCGGCCGGGTCAACCGCGTCGGCGCGATGCTCACGCTCTTCAACACCGACGGTGTCGTGCGCGACTTCGAGGACGCGCAGGCGTGCGACGCCGAGTGGTACGGCGGGCTCTTCCGCCATCTGCTCGAGCGAGGTATCTACATTGCGCCGTCGCAGTTCGAGGCGATGTTCCTCTCACTCGTGCACGGCGACGAGGAGATCGACCGCACGATCGAGGCTGTCGGTGAGTTCTACGGCAGCGCTTGAGCTCTGGGACACGATCGCGCGCGACGCGATCGCCGAGTCGTCCCTCTGGTGCGACGCGCTGCTGCCGGAGGCGGAGCGTGAGCGCGAGCCCGTGTTCTCGCCCCTCGCCGAGGAGCGTTTCGCGCTCGGGCTCGAGACGATCTACGAGGGGTACCTCGTGCACTACGGCACGCCGCGACTCTTCGCGCCCGTCGACCAGGACACGGCGCTCCTGCTCGGCGACTACCTCTACGCGCACGGGCTCGTCCGAATCGCGGCGTGTGGCGACGTCGTCGCCGTCGGCGACCTCTCCGAGCTGATCTCGCTCTGCAGCCAGCTGCGCGCCGAAGAGGCGGAGGGCGACGGCGCGCTGTGGGCCGCGACCGCCGCGCTCCTGGCGAGCGGGGAGAAGCTCGACGCTCCGCGCGCGGCGCTGCGGCTCCGTGCCGACGCCGCTCCCCTCGCCGCCGCCGCCCGGGCGGCCGCCGGCGCCGAGGCGGTCGAGCAAGCTCTCGCCGCGCACCGCGGTCGGCTGAGATAGATTCCCGCGATGCTCGCTTCCGTTCACCTTCTGGCCGAAACAGCCGCCGAGGAAGGCGCGAAGACCGTCGAGATGATGCTGGCCGTCGGCTGCATCTTCCTCGCGCTGATCGCGATCGGCGAGCTCACTCACTGGCTGCGGCACCGCCGCTAGCCAAAGCCCGGTCGACGCGACATCCTTGGGTGGTGCTTCCGTCCGGGACCGTCACCTTTCTGTTCACTGACATCGAGGGCTCGACGCTGCTTTTGCAGGAGCTTGGTCCCGACGGGTACGGGAGGGAACTGGCGGCACACCGGTCGGTGGTGCGGGACGCCTTCGCGGCGCACGGTGGGGTGGAGGTCGAAATCCAGGGCGACGCCTTCTTCGTTGCGTTCTCGCGGGCGTCGGACGCGCTCGCGGCGGCGACGAGGGCCCGCGACGGGCTCGCCGGTACGGCGATCCGTGTGCGCATGGGCGTCCACACGGGCGAGCCGCTGCTGAGCGACCAGGGGTACGTCGGCATCGACGTTCATCGCGCGGCCCGCATCGCGGCGGCCGGGCACGGCGGGCAGATCCTCGTCTCCACCACGACGCGCGACCTCGCGCCGGACGTGGAGCTGCTCGACTTGGGCGAGTACCGGTTGAAGGACCTGACGCGCGCGGAGCGTCTGTTCCAGCTCGGGGAGGGCGACTTTCCGCCGCTCAAGTCGCTCAACCGGACGAACCTCCCGGTTGCCGCCTGGCCCTTGATCGGGCGGGAGCGCGAGCTCGAGGCGATCCGAGGCCACGTGGCAGCCGGAACTCGTCTCCTGACGCTGACGGGCCCCGGCGGCTCGGGCAAGACGCGGCTCGCGCTGCAGGCGGCGGCCGAGCTGGCCGACGACTTCCGCGACGGTGTGTTCTTCGTCGCGCTCGCTCCGCTGCGCGACGTGGCGGCCGTTCATGCCGCGGTGGCGCAGGCGCTCGAGCTTCAGCCGGACGACGATGTCGTTGCTCGGCTCGCAGCGAGCAGGCTGCTGCTGGTGATCGACAACGCCGAGCACCTGGCCGGGGTCGAGCGCGTGGTCGGCGAGCTGCTCGTCGGCGACGTCGTCGCGCTCGTCACCTCGCGCGCGCCGCTGCACCTCGCGGCCGAGCGTGAGCTCGCCGTCGACCCTCTGCCGCAGGACGCGGCGGTCGAGCTCTTCGTCACCCGGGCCGCCGCCGCGGGACGTGCGGTCATGCCCGACGGGGTGGTCGTCGAGCTGTGTCGCAGGCTCGACAACCTGCCGCTCGCACTCGAGCTGGCTGCGGCGCGGACGAAGCTCCTTTCACCGAATGCGATGCTGGAGCGTCTGGATGCGGCGCTGCCGCTGCTGCGCGGCGGAGCACGCGACCTGCCGGAGCGCCAGCAGACGCTGCGCGCGACGATCGCGTGGAGCCACGACCTGCTCGACGAGGCCGAGCGGGCCACCTTCCGCCGGCTTTCCGTGTTCCGCGGCACGTGCGGGATCGACACGGCAGAGGCTGTCGCCGGCACCGGCTTCGAGGAGCTCGCCTCGCTCGTCGACAAGAGCCTCCTGAAGCCGATCGGCGACGACCGGTTCCTCATGCTCGAGACGCTGCGGGAGTTCGCCCGCGAGCAGCTCGAGCAGGCAGGAGAGGCCACGCAGTACTCGTTCCGGCATGCACGCCACTACCTCGCAAGGCTCGAGGAGATCGACCCGGTCCTGCGCGGCCCCCGCACCGCGGAGTTCCTCGCCTGGTTCGACGACGAGGAGGACAACCTGCGCGCGGCGCTCGACCGCCTGCTCGCGGAGCAGCCCGTCGACGCAGCCCGGTTTGGTCTCCTGCTCGCCTCGTACTGGACGGCGCGCGGGCGGCTTGTCGAAGGGCGTACACGTTTTCGTGCGCTCAGTGAGCTCGACGGGCTTTCCGACGAGTTGCGGGGGCGTGTGCTGCAACGACTCGCCGAGTTCGCAATGTGGGTGAACGATTTCGAGGAGTGCGTCCCCATCGCCAAGGAGAGCGTCGAGCTCGCAGAAGCAGCCGGGGATCATGTGACCGTCGCGAATGCTCTGGTGATGCTCGGCTGGGCGGCGGACCGGCAGCACGACGCCGCGCTCGCGGTCTCGTACGGCGAGCGCGCCGCGGCCGAGGCGGCTCTCTCCGGCGACTTCCGGGTCGCGGTCCGCTGCGCCGGCGAGCTGGGCGTCTTTCTCACCGGCGCAGGGCGTCTCGATGATGCGCGGTCGATGCTCCAGACGTCGATCGACGGGTTCCGCGAGCTCGGTGATCGGTCGAACGTGGCGATCGAGCTCGCCAACGTCGCCGCGATCGACTACCTACTCGGCGACTTCGAAAGCGCTCACGCAGGCTTCGAGGCGGCGATCGAGACGCTGCGAGCCCTCGGCACCACGATCTCGCTTGGAGACCTCCTGACCGAGTCCGGCTACGTGCTCCTCGCTCTCGGCCGTCTGCGTGAGGCACGCGAGCGCGCCGTCGAGACGCTCGAGCTCGCGATGCAAACCGCGCAGATCCGCATTGCGACGCATGCCCTGGTCACCGTCGCACTGAGCTCGGTGGACGCCGATCCCGAGCAGGCGGCAAGACTGCTCGGGGCCGCGGCCGAGCACCGCCGTCGCGACGACATCAGTCCGGAGCAGCAGTACGCCGAGCTGGAGCGTGCGGAGACGGTCCGGCTTGTCTCCTCGCTCGGAGCGGACGCATTCGCGGCGAGGCAGAAGGCCGGCGCGTTGTTGTCGCTCGACGATGCGGCGCAGCTCGCGTTGGAGCTGGCTGCGCTCTCCGTAGACTGATGCGCGATGTCCCTGCCGAAGGATCTGCGCGAGTGGATCGCCCTCCTCGAGCGCGAGGGCGAGCTCGTTCGCGTCACCGCGGAGGTCGATCCCGACCTCGAGATCACGGAGATCGTCGACCGCACCGTGAAGGCCGGCGGGCCCGCGCTCCTGTTCGAGAATCCGAAGGGCGCGCAGCATCCGCTGCTGATCAACCAGTTCGGTACCGAGCGCCGCATGTGCCTCGCCTTCGGCGTCGAGTCGCTCGACGAGCTCGGCGAGCGCGTGGGCGGCATCCTCGAGCTGCAGCCTCCGAGCGGGCTCATGGACAAGGTGCGCGGCCTGCAGAAGCTGAAGTCGATCGCCGACTCGCGCGCCCGCACGGTGCGCAGCGGGCCGGTGCAGGAGATCGTCCTGAAGGGCGACGACGTCGACCTCGGTCTCCTGCCGGTGCAGCGCTGCTGGCCGGGCGACCCGGCGCCGTTCATCACCCTGCCCGCCGTGATCACCCGCGACCCGCGCAGCGGCGGCCGCAACGTCGGCATGTACCGGATGCAGGTCGTCGACCGGTCGACGACGTTCATGCACTGGCAGATTCACAAGGACGGCCGCGCCGACTGGCTTGCGACCGACGGCCGCATCCCGGTGGCGGTGGCGCTCGGCCTCGACCCGGTCACGGCGTACTCCGCGAGCGCGCCGCTGCCGAAGCACATCGACGAGCTCATGCTCGCCGGGTTCTTCCGCGGCGAGCCCGTCGAGCTCGTCAAGGGCGTCACCGTCGACCTCGAGGTCCCCGCGCACGCCGAGATCGTGCTCGAGGGGTACATCGAGACGGACGAGCTCGGCACCGAGGGCCCGTTCGGCGACCACACGGGCTACTACACGCCGCCCGAGCCCTTCCCCGTCTTCCACCTGACGGCGATGACGATGCGACGCGACGCGATCTATCCGTCGATCGTCGTCGGCAAGCCGCCGCAGGAGGACGCCTGGCTCGGCAAGGCGACCGAGCGGATCTTCCTGCCCGCGGTGCGGGCGACGGTGCCGGAGATCGTCGACTACGACCTTCCCGTCGCCGGCGCGTTCCACAACTGCTGCATCGTCTCAATCCAGAAGGCGTTCCCCGGCCACGCGCAGAAGGTGATGCACGCGATCTGGGGCCTCGGGATGCTGAGCCTCACCAAGTGCGTCGTCGTCGTGGACGCCCACGTCAACGTGCACGACTACGAAGAGGTGCTCTTCTACGCCGGGGCGAACGTCGATCCTGCCCGCGACGTGACGATCGGCGAGGGCCCGCTCGACCATCTCGACCACGCGCCGGAGCGGCAGTTCGTCGGCGGGAAGCTCGGCATCGACGCCACCGCGAAGCTACCCGCGGAGGGCGCGCGGCCCTGGCCGGAGGAGATCGAGATGAGCCCCGAGATCCGCGCGCTCGTCGGCCGGCGGTGGAGCGAGTACGGCATCGAGGGGGTTCCTCAGGCAGCGGCCGCCGGATTCGATAAGACTTCGCGCTCGTTGCGCCAACTGCTACGACATTGACGCCCAGGGGGGCGACGGCTTGAATCCAGCCTGGATGCGTGAGGGAGAGGACCGCTAGTGGACCCGGCAGAGCACGAGAAGCCGCACCTGCCGGCCCCGACGGTCGGCCCGGTGGGCTTCGCGATCGGCGTGGTCGTCATCCTCGTCGGGCTGATCGTCAACCCGCTGTGGATCTCCACGATCGGCGCGGTGCTCGCCGTGATCTTCGCCTTCGTCTGGGCCCGCGAGGCCACGGCCGAGCTGCGCGGCAGCCACGTCGCTGTCGAGCCGGAGCTGCGCGAGGCCGGCATCGGCGACGCGCCTGCGACCGCCGGCGAAGCGGCCGTGACGCCGCCCGAGCCGGGCGAGCGCTTCCCGCGCAGCAGGTTCCTCGAGGCCTCGACGCTCGGCCTCGGCGCCGTGATCGGCGGCGTCGTCACCGTCCCCGTGGCCGGCTTCACCATCCTGCCGGCCTTCCTCGGGCAGAAGCGCCACGAGGTCGACCTCGGCCCGGTCGGCGACCTCACCCAGGGCCAGTGGTACATCGCCACCTTCGTGACCGATCCGAAGGAGGGCGTCACGTCGCGGCGCACGGCCTTCGTCCGCAACAACGGCGCCGTTGCGTCGGGCTCGGCGCAGGTGCCGAGCTTCACGATCATCTCCAACCGGTGCGCCCACCTCGGCTGCCCGGTGCAGGCGAACGGCCCGATCGGCAAGACGAAGACCGAGAAGACCGCGAACGGGCCCATCCAGCTGCACGAGACGCAACCGGCCGGCTTTGGCTGCCCGTGCCACGGAGGCCAGTACGACAACGAGGGCAACCGCACCGCCGGCCCCCCCGTGCGCGGCCTCGACCGCTACGACTTCGAGATCAAGGACGGCCGGCTGATCCTGCTCGGCATGTACTCGGTCTCGCATGTCGACGGCACCGGTGCGCAGGCGAAGATCCACAAGTACAAGCTCGCCGGTCCGGGCGAGCACGTGGACGGCATCGAGCAGATCTTCTATCCCCTCCAGCCGCCGCACCACTGATGGTCACGCGTCGACCTCCCAGCAGGGCGCAGGCCCGCCGCGAGCGGATGCAGACGGCCGCCAACTTCCCGCTCGACTGGCTCGAGGAGCGCTCCGGCCTCGTCGGCGGCGTCAAGTACTTCCTCTTTCGCAAGGTCCCCGCCGACATCAACTGGATGCAGACCCTCGGGTCGGCGACGCTCACGGCGTTCGTCGTCCAGGCGGTGACGGGCGTGATCCTCGCGATGTACTACCAGCCGACCCCGGCGGGGGCGTACACGTCGATCCAGAACATCACCGACCACGTGACGATGGGCTGGCTCGTCCGCGGCATGCACAAGTGGGGCGCGAGCGTGTTCATCATCCTGATGTTCCTGCACATGGGGCGCGTGTTCCTGTTCGGCGCGTACAAGTACCCGCGCGAGCTGAACTGGATCGTCGGCGTGCTGCTGCTCGCGATGGGGATGATGGAAGGCTTCACCGGTTACCTGCTCCCGTGGGACCAGACGGCGTACTGGGCGAGCGTCGTCGGCATCAACCTGAACGGGACGGCGCCGTTCTTAGGGCCGTGGCTCGCGCAGTTCCTCCGATCGGGGCAAGAGATCAGTGGGGACACGCTCACCCGTTTCTACTCGCTGCACATGCTGATGCTCCCCGCCGCGATCGCCGGGCTGATCGGCCTGCACCTCTACCTGATCATCCGGCTCGGCGTCACGTCGCCGCCGTGGTCGAAGGAGGCTGCAGGCGAAATGGACGCCGACGATGCGTCGCATGAGCTGCGCGCCGGCCTGACCCGGCCGGGCCCCCGCGGCGGCGACGGCAACGGAGATGCCGCGTAATGGCCACCGCCGGCAAGCCGAGACCGATCGACGAGCGTCGCGCGCAGTTCAAGCGCTACAAGGAAGACGTCAAGAAGCGCGGCAAGCCGTTCTACCCGTACGCGATGTTCCACGACACGGTGATGAGCCTCGTCGTCGTGTCGGTGATCGTCGGGCTCGCAACGATCTGGAAGTGGACCTCCTTCGCGCCGCATCACGACGGCCTGCACCAGGGCCTCCTCGGGCCCGAGTACACCGCACCGGCCGATCCCGGCACGACGAACTTCGTGCCGCGCCCCGACTGGTACTTCTACTTCCTCTTCTATCTCCTCCGGATCTTCAAATGGCCGGAGACGGTGTTCCTCGGCACGGTGGGCGTGCCGAACATCTGCCTCGTGCTGCTGCTCGCACTGCCGTTCATCGACCTACGGCGGGAGCGGCGGCTGTCGCGGCGCCCGGTCGCCCTCGTCGCCTTGCTGCTGACGATCCTCTCGATGGCGGTTCTGACGTGGAAGGGCGCGACGGCGAAGGAGGCTCTCGCCTCGGAGGTGATCACCGAGGTGCCGAGCTGGGTCAAGGCCGAGAAGCTCCCGCCGGCGGCGGTTCCCGGCGCGAAGCTCTTCGCGGCGTCGGGCTGCACCGCGTGTCATACGTATCTCGGCAGCGGCGGCGCCCAGCTGGGCGCGCCGGACCTGACGGCGATCGGCGCGCGCCATCTCGGGGTCGACTTCCAGATCCGGCACCTGAAGTGCCCGTCCTGCGTGAACGCGGGCTCGCCGATGCCGAAATTCGACTCTCTGGGCGACGCCAGGCTGCGCCAGCTGGCCATCTTCCTCGAAGCCTCCAAGGGCAAGCGGTAACGAAAGGGCACAATCCCGGGGAATGCACGTCTTCTTCGGGATAGCGGGAGCCTCCGGCGACGTGCCGGCCAAGCGGCGGGACCGTTGATGACCGTCGAGACCGGCCGGCTGCCGGCCGACAGCGTGCAGGGGATGTTCGACCGGATCGCGCCGGTCTACGACGTGATGAACAGGGTCATGACCGGCGGTCTCGACCAGCGGTGGCGGCGGGTCACGGTCGAGCAGGCCGTGAGCCCGGGCGACCGCGTGCTCGACGCGTGTTGCGGCACGGGCGACCTCGCGATCGCCGCACGCAAGCGCGGAGCGGCGGACGTGGTCGGTCTCGACTTCTCCGAGCAGATGCTCGAGCGCGCGCGACGCAAGGCGCCCGAGATCGAGTGGCTGCAGGGCGACGTGCTCGCGCTCCCGTTCGAGGACGGGTCGTTCGACTCGGCGACCGTCGGCTTCGGCATCCGGAACGTCGACGACCTGGAGGCCGGCCTGCGAGAGCTGCGGCGCGTGCTGCGCGACGGCGGCCGCCTCGCGATCCTCGAGATCACGACCCCGCGCGGCGTCCTCGCGCCCTTCTACCGCGTGTGGTTCGACCGCGTCGTCCCCCTCCTCGGCCGCGTGCTCCCGGGCGGCGCGGCCTATACGTACCTTCCGGCGAGCGTCCGCCGCTTCCCGGTACCGGAAGAGCTCTCGCGGCTGCTCGAGGCGACCGGCTTCGACGCCGTCCGGTTCCGCCTGTTTGCAGGGGGTATCGTGGCGCTGCACGTGGGGGAGGCAAGGTGATCCACCAGTGACGAGCACCGCCACCGAGGCGCTGGCCACGATCCGCGAGGCCCCCGGCCTCGAGGAGTATCTCGACGCGCTCGAAGAGCGGCTCGCCCGCTCGGTCGCCAGCCATCCGGGGCTCGTCGCTGCGGTGGGGAACGAAGCGCTCGCCGCGGGAGGCAAGCGGCTGCGGCCGCTGCTCGTCTTCCTGTCGACGCCCGCCGGGGAGCAGCCGTCGATCGCCGCCGGCGTCGCCGTCGAGCTCGTGCACATGGCGTCGCTCATCCACGACGACCTGATCGATCGGGCGCACTTCCGTCGCGGCAAGGGGGCCGCGTGGTCGGTGTACGGCCCGGATGCCGCCCGCGCGACCGGCGACTACCTCTTTGCCCGCGCGTTCGCGGAGCTCGCAGCGACAGGCGACGCGGAGGCGGTGAGCGTGCTCGCGGATGCGACGCTCTGCCTCTCGCGCGGCGAGGCGCTGCAGCGCACGCAGACGAACGACCCGTCGACGAGCGTCGAGGCGTACATCGAGCGCTGCGGCCTCAAGACAGGGAAGCTCTTCGAGGCGGCCTGCCGGCTCGGCGGCGGCTCGGGCGCGTACGGCCTGGCGCTCGGCGTCGCCTTCCAGATCGCCGACGACGTGCTCGACTGCTCGGGCGTCACGATCGAGACGGGCAAGATCGCCGGCACCGATCTCCGCGACGGCACGCCGACGCTGCCGCTCTTGCTGGCGGCGCAGCGCGACGACGTCGTGCACGCTGCGCTCGCAGGCGGGCCGGTAGAAGGGGCGCTCGTGCGGGTTGCCGCAACCGGCGCACTCGAGCGCTCCACCGAGGTTGCGCTCGACTACGCTAGACAGGCTCGGGCGTGCCTCAACGGTCAGCTGTATCGCGAGGAGCTCGAGTCTCTGACGCACGCGGTCGTCAACCGAGAGAGGTAACGCAGGTGGCAGTTCTCGACATGCTGGAGACGCTCGCCCCGATCCGGGAGAAGATCGAGGCCGACGTGCGGCTCGACTTCGAGGACGGCGTCACCCTCATGGAGTCGGACGACCTGCTCGCCCTCGGCGAGCTCGCCGATCTTGCGCGGCGCGTCCGCGGCGGCGGCGACGAGGTCTTCTTCGTCCAGAACCTCTACCTCAACCAGACCAACGTCTGCCGGGTGAAGTGCAAGTTCTGCGCGTTCGCGAAGACGCGCAAGCAGGAGGACGCGTACACGATCAGCGCCGACGAGCTCGTCGAGGACGCGGTCAAGCAGTACGCGCACACGAAGTTCACCGAGATCCACTGCGTCAACGGCGAGAACCCGCACGTCGACCTCGAGTTCTACGTGTCGGTGATCCGCAAGCTGAAGGCCGCGCTCCCGGACGTGCACCTCAAGTTCTATACGGCCTCCGAGATCCACCACATGGCGCAACTCGCCGGCATCTCGCACGAAGAGGTGCTGCGTGAGCTGAAGGACGCCGGTCTCGGCTCGCTGCCGGGCGGCGGCGCGGAGATCTTCGCTGACCGTGTCCGCCAGCTGATCGCGCCGGGCAAGGAGCATCCCGACAACTGGTTCCACATCCACGACGCCGCGCACAAGATGGGCATCCCGACGCACTGCACACTGCTGTACGGGCACGTCGAGACGTACGAGGAGCGCGTCGACCACATGCTGCGGCTGCGCGACCAGCAGGACGCGACGGGTGGCTTCCTCGCGTTCATCCCGCTCGCGTTCCATCCGGAGAACACGGTGTTCGAGCGCCGCGGCTTCAAGTTCACGACGGGCGCCGACGACCTGAAGATGATCGCGGTGTCGCGCCTGCTGCTCGACAACATCCCGAACATCAAGGCGTACTGGATCATGATGGGCATGCCGATGGCCCAGCTCGCGCTGCACTTCGGCGCGAACGACGTGCAGGGCACGGTCGTGCGCGAGCAGATCTTCCAGGCCGCCGGTGCGACGAGCGGCACCGAGCAGAAGGTCCCCGAGCTCGTGCGTTTCATCCAGGAGGCCGGGCGCATTCCCGTTCAGCGGGACACGCTGTACAACGAGCTGCGCCGGTGGCCGGCGTGAGCGTCAGGTTCCTCGCGCCGACGCCTGCCATGCCGTCGCAGGACGTCCCGCTGGCCGTCGAGTTCTACGGCGAGGTGCTCGGCTTCGAGACGGTGCACGCCGAGGGCGGCTTTGCGCTGCTTCGCCGCGAAGGCACGACGATCTCCCTCTGGGGCGCCACGGACGAGAGCTGGCGCGAGAGCTTCGGCCCGGACGCGCCGGTTTGCTCGGGCGCCGAGTCATTCATCGCCGGCACTGCGAGCTGCTCCGTGCAGGTGGAGGGCGTCGACGAGCTCTACGCCCACTGCAACGAGCGCGGCGTCGTCCATCCGAACGGCCACATCGGCGACCAGCCCTGGGGGACGCGCGAGTTCGGGATCCTCGATCCGGACCGCAACCTCGTCACGTTCTGGCAGCAGCGATGATCAAGCTCGGCCGCATCTCCTACGTCAACATGGCGCCGATCTTCTACCGCGTCGACATGGAGGTGGAGGAGGTCCAGGGCGTGCCGACCGACCTGAACCGGATGCTGATCGAGGGCGAGCTCGACACCGCGCCGATCTCGTCGATCGAGTACGCGCGCAACGCCGACAAGCTGCGCCTCCTGCCGCGCCTCTGCGTCGCATCGGAGGGCGCCGTCGACTCGATCCAGCTCGTGACGCGCAAGCCGCTCGAGCAGGTGCGCGTCGTCGCGGTCACTCCCGAGTCTGCGACCTCGGTCGTGCTCACGAAGGTGCTTCTGCCCGCGGCGGGACAGGTGCCGCTCGGGGCGTACGAGACCGGCGACGCCGACGCGAAGCTCCTGATCGGCGACGCCGCCCTGAAGTCGGCGTTCGAGGACCCGACGCCGCACTACGACCTCGGCCGGCTGTGGCTCGAGCGCACGGGCCTGCCGATGGTGTTCGCCGTGTGGGCATGCCCCGAGCCGATCGCCGACGGGCTCGCGGAGCTCGAGGACGCGCTCGTCTCCTCGGTGCGGATGGCCCGCGCCGAGCCGGAGAACCTCGCCTTCGAGGCCTCGGAGACCTACGGCTATCCCGCCGGATTCCTCGCACGCTACTTCGAGAAGCTTCGCTACCGCTTCGGTCCGCGCGAGCGCGCCGGCCTCTACACGTTCCTCGAGATGGCCCGCGACCACGAGCTGCTCGAGACGGTGCCCGAGCTGCGCTTCGTCTCCACCACGGGAGCTGCGGTCGCATGAGCGCCGTCGCCGAGTCCCGCACCACGACGATCCTCGAGAAGGCACTCGACGGCGAGCGCCTCGCGGACGAGGACGCGATCGCGTTGCTCCGCTCGCGCGACCTCGTCGCGGTCGGCCGGGCGGCGAATGAGATCCGGAACCGGAAGCACGATCCGAACCGCGTCACCTTCATCATCGACCGCAACCTCAACTACACCAACGTTTGCGTCACGGACTGCGACTTCTGCGCGTTCTACCGGAGCCCCGGCGACACGCGCGAGGGCTACCTGCTGCCGAAGCCGGTGATCTTCAAGAAGATCGAGGAGACGCTCGCGATCGGCGGCACCGGCCTGCTGATGCAGGGCGGCCACCATCCCGACCTCGGCATCGACTACTACGAGGATCTGTTCCGGTCGATCAAGGCGAAATACAAGATCCATCTGCACGCGCTGTCGCCACCCGAGATCCAGCACATCTCGCGCCGGTCGAAGCTGACGATCCCGGAGACGCTGACGCGCCTGCGCGACGCCGGGCTCGATTCGATCCCCGGCGGCGGCGGCGAGATCCTCGTCGACCGCGTGCGCCACATCATCGCGCCGAAGAAGACGAAGTCGGCGGAATGGCTGAACGTGATGCGCCACGCGCACCGGCTCGGCATCTCGACGACCGCGACCATGATGTACGGCCACGTCGAGACGCTCGAGGAGCGCGTCGAGCACATGCGCCGCGTGCGCGAGCTGCAGGACGAGACCGGCGGCTTCCGCGCCTTCTTCTCGTGGACGTTCCAGGACGACGGCAACCGGCTCGGCGAGAAGGTGCCGCCCGACACGCGGCCGACGTCGTTCGACTACCTGCTGACGCAGGCCGTCTCGCGCCTCTACCTCGACAACATGCCGCACATCGGCTCGTCGTGGGTGACGCAGGGCAAGAAGATCGGCCAGGTCGCGCTGCAGTTCGGTGCGGACGATCTCGGCTCGGTGATGATCGAGGAGAACGTCGTCAGCGCCGCCGGCACGACATTCCGAGCGAGCACCGAGGAGTTCGTCCACCTGATCAAGAGCCTCGGCAAGATCCCGGTGCAGCGCGACACCCTGTACCGCGACGTCAAAGTGTGGACCTGATCTCCCGCAGCTCGTGCTCGACGCGTGCGGGCTGCCTCGTGACGAGACCGTAGTGCGCCGCGAACCACGGGGCGAGCCGGTGGTAGAAGAGCGCCCGGCGTCGTAGCTCGTCGGGGACGTCCCATTCCGGGAAGGCAACGTTCAGGAGCCAGGCGTAGTCGCGGGCGGGATCGCCCACGACGGCGTCGCCCCAGTCGATGACGCCGGCAAGCCGACCTTCGTGGACGAGCAGGTGTGGGGCGCTGAGGTCGTTGTGGATCAGCACCGGCTCGAAGCCGGTCAGCGTCTCGACCTCGGCAAAGAGGCCGAGCGCCCGCGGTCGGTCCGCGGGTCCGAGCAAGGGCAGGACGTCCCGTTCGAACCGCGCGCACTGCTCTCGAATGCGGCCGCGCCAGTCGGGCCGCTCGACCGGAAGCCCCTCGGGGTCGACACCGTGCAGCGCGTCGAGAAACGCGCGGACGCCGTCCGGATCCTCGCCGACGAGCGGGTCGCCGCGAATCAGGCGATAGGCGACGAAGGGCGGTTCGCGCGAGATGTGCTCGAACCGTGGCACCGCAACGGGAAGCGCCGCGGCCAGCCCCGGCAAGATCGCGCTCTCGATCTCGAGCGCCTCGGCAACGTTCGCCCGGCGCGGGAACCGGAAGACCCACTCCTCATCGACGATCGCGACCTCGAAGTCGAACCCGTCGTCGATCTCGACGACGCGCCGCGGTGCCCGTCCGAGCGTCCCCGCGATCAGATGCAGCCGCTCGGCCATCACGTTCACGTCGATTCTGCACATTCACGGGCGCGCCGGGGGCCCGGCTACCCTGGCTGCGGGTCGTGCTGCACAAGGTTCTCATCGCCGTCGCTCTTGCCGGGCTCACCGCGCTGCCCGCGTCGGCGGCTCCGTCCGTGCGGGGGGGCGCGACGCAGATCGTCGTGCAGTCGCTGCTCATGCCGGGTGTCTCGTACCAGCGCCAGGTCGAGTACACGCCGCACGGGCCCGTCGTGCTCGACGTCGTCACGGCTCCGCGGCCCGACGGCTCGCTCTACACGCTCGCGCCCGCTCTCTCGAACAACGCGATCGTCGGTACTGAGAAGCTGACCGACATCGAGAAGGCGGCGAGCGGGTCGGCCACGGTCGTCGGCGTGAACGGCGACTTCTTCGCCGCGAACCCGGGCGCGCCGACGGGGATCGTGATGCGCGGCGGCGCGCTCGACTTCGCGCCTGCCCTCGCGCGCTCGAGCCTCGGCATCGGCGCGGACGGCACGCTCTCGGTCGCCCGCGTCGGCTTCGACGGAACCTGGCGCGGCACCGACCAGCGCCGCCAGCTCGACCTCAATCGGCCTCCCGTCGGGGGCCACACGACCCTCTACACCTCCGCGTGGGGCCCGGCGACGCCGGCCGAGAGCGGCATCGTCGCCGACGTGATCGGCTCGCTGCCGCCGACGACGCCGAACCGCGTGCTCGCCGGTGTCGTGACGCAGTCGTTGGGCGACGGCTCCATTCCCATTCCACCCGGCGGCGCGGTGCTCGTCGCGCGCGGCAACCAGGCGCCGCATCTCAGCGGCGAGGCCCCCGTCGGCACGACGGTCGAGATCCGCCTGACGCTGACCCCGGACTGGCATGCGATGAGCGGCGCGATCGGCGGCGGACCGGTGCTCGTCGCGGGCGGCAAGCCTGTCTTCCGCGCGAACGAGTCGTTCGGCGATCCGGTGCTGAACGCGCGCACCTCGCGCAGCGCCGTCGGCCAGCTCTCGGACGGGCGCGTCCTCCTCGTCACCGCGGAAGGCGGGAGCCTGGGCTACAGCGCCGGTATGACGAACTACGAGCTCGCCGTCGCGCTCGCGCGCCTCGGCGCCGTCAGCGCGATGAGCCTCGGCACCGGCGACTCCGCCGCGATGGGGTTCGACGGCTCGCTGCTGACTCGGCCGTCCGGCGGCGGCGAGCAGCCGGTGTCCGACGTGCTGCTCCTTTCCTATCTGGGCGTGTACGCGGCACCTCCAACCACGACCGTGCTCTCGCCGAACGGCGACGGCGTCGACGACGCGCAGACGTTCACGTACCGGCTCGTGCGTGCGTCAACGGTGACGGCGACGCTCGTCGGGCCTGATCGCTCGACGCGGGTGCTCGTTCATGACGGCGAGCAGCCGGGCGTGCACACCCTGCAGTGGGACGGACTGACCACGACAGGCGGCGCGGCCGCGGAGGGGAGCTGGAAGCTCAGCGTCGCCGCCGTCGACGACCGTGGTGTCGCGAGCACCGCCGACCGGCTGTTCGCGCTCAACAACACGCTTGGCGCGCTGCAGGCAGCGCCCGCGGTCGCACAGCTGCGCCCGAAGGCACGCGGTTCTGTCGCCGCGACCTTCGACCTCGCGCATCCGGCCCGCGTGACCGTCACGGTGGAGAAGCGGAGCGGCATCGTGATCGCGACCGTGCTCGACCAGCAGCTCGACCCGGGTGCGCAGAAGGTGCTCTGGAACGGTCATACGTGGACCGGCTCGCTCGCGTTCACCGGTGCGTACCAACTGCACGTCGTCGCGACCAACTCGATCGGCAGCGTCTCGCTCACCGCGCCGTTCACGGCCCGTCGATCGTAAACTGCCCCGGCATGCTCGCAAGCATCTCCTCGAGCTTCACCTCGCAGGTCGCGTCGCACGGCGTCTACGCCGTCTTCGGGCTGATGCTGATCGACGCGGTGTTTCCCGCGGCGAGCGAGCTCGTGATGCTCTACGCCGGAGCGGTCGCCGCCGGTGTGTTCGCCTCGGCGCATCACGTGTCGCTCTTCGGCGCCAAGATCGGCTACGGCATCGGCGCCTTCGTCGCGATGGCGCTCGCAGGGACGCTCGGCTACTTCGCCGGCTCGCTCATCGGCTGGGCGATCGGCCGCTACGGCGGCCGGCCGCTGCTCGAGCGCCGCGGCCGCTGGTTCCACCTCTCGCCGGAGCGTCTCGACCGCGCCGAGCGCTGGTTCGAGAAATGGGGCAATGTCGGCGTCCTCGTCGGCCGGATCACCCCGGTGGTCCGCTCGTTCGTCTCGATCCCGGCGGGCATCTTCGAGATGCCGCTCGCCCCCTACAGCCTCTACACCGTGGTGGGGTCGGCCGTCTGGGCCTTCGCGATCGCGGGGGCCGGCTACGGCCTGGGCTCGAGCTACGAGCGCTTCCACCACGATTTCCGCTACGCCGAATACGCGGTCGTTGCAGGCGTTCTCGTCTCCGCGGCGTATCTCGTCTACCGGTGGTCCACCGCCGCTAGAGTGAGGCGCCGTGCAGATCCCGCTGATTGACGTCAAAGCGCAATACGCACCGCTGAGCGCCGAGCTCGAGGCTCGCTTCAGCGAGATCCTCGGTGGCGGCCAGTTCATCCGCGGTACCCACTACTACGCCTTTCAGGAGGAAGCGGCCGCGTTCCTCGGTGTCTCGAAGACGATCGGGGTCGGGAACGGCACCGACGCGCTCGTGATCGTCCTCGACGCGCTGGAGATCGGCCCCGGCGACGAGGTGATCTGCCCCGCCTTCACGTTCTACGCGACCGCTGAGTCGATCGCGCGGCGCGGGGCGACCCCCGTGTTCGCCGACGTCGACCCGGTGACGCTGAACCTCGATCCGGAGGACGTCGCTGCGAAGATCACCGATCGCACGCGCGCGATCATGCCGGTGCACCTCTTTGGGCGCCCGGCTGCGATGGACGAGCTCTCAAAGCTCGGCGTGCCGCTGATCGAGGACGCGGCGCAGGCGTTCGGCGCTCCCGGTGTCGCCACGCACGGCGTCGCGTCGACCTACAGCTTCTTCCCGACGAAGAACCTCTTCTGCCTCGGCGACGGCGGCCTCGTCGCGACGAGCGACGAGGAGCTCGCCGACCGCGTGAAGATGCTCGCGTTCCACGGCTCGCGCGACAAGACCGAATTCGACTTCGTCGGCTACAACTCCCGCCTCGACGAGCTCCAGGCGGGCATGCTGCGGATCTTCCTCCAGCAGGTCGACGGCTGGAACCGCGGCCGGCGTGAGGCGGCTGCGCGCTACGGCGAGCTCGGCCTGGGTGAGCTCGTCGAGCTGCCGCAGGACGAGCCCGGCCACATCTACCATCTCTTCGTGTGCCGCTCGCCCGAGCGCGACCGCATCCGCGCCGCGCTGAGCGAGGCGAAGATCGGCTCTGCCACGTACTACACGACCCCGCTGCACCTGCAGCCCGCGCTGCGCTTCCTCGGCTACGAGGCCGGATCTCTGCCCGAGACGGAGCGCGTGGCGGAGGTGAACTTCTCGGTACCGCTTTGGCCGGGTATGCCGGTCGAGGCGCAGGAGCGTGTCGTCGACGTCGTCCGCTCTGCGGTGGGCGTCGGCGTTCCGGCCGCATGAGCGGGATCGGCCGCCACCGGCTGCTGCAGCTGCTGGCGGACGCGGCGATCATCGCCGTCTCCTGGGTGCTCGCCTTCGAGCTCCGGTTCGACCAGGCCGTCCCGGTCTATTACGACACGCTGCTGCGGCGCACGATCCTGCTCGTCGTCGCGATCAAGCTTTCGGTCTTCCTCATGTTCGGCTTCCACCGCCGCTGGTGGCGTTACGTGTCGGTGCGCGACATGTGGAGCGCTGCGCGCGGCGTTGTGGTCGCGTCGATCCTCGCGTACGTGACGGTGTACTTCGTCTCGCCGGTGCACGGGATCCGGCTACCGCGCTCGGTCGCGGTGATGGACCTGCTGATCACGCTCACGCTCGTTGCGGGCGCGCGTCTCGCCGCGCGCACGCTCATCGAGCGTCCGCGCTTCGGCGTCGTCGCGCACGGCAAGGAAGTCATCGTCGTCGGCGCGGGAGACGCCGGCCGGCTGATCGTCCAGGAGATGCAGCGCTCGCGCATGCTCTCGTACACGCCCATCGGCTTCGTCGACGACGACCCCACCAAGCGGAACACGCGCATCCACGGCGTCCGGGTGCTCGGCACCATGGCCGACCTGCCGCGCCTCGTGCGCGAGCGCAAGCCGGACGAGGTGCTGATCGCGATCCCCTCCGCCTCCGGCGAGACCCGCCGGCTCGTGGTCGAGGCCGCCCAGGCCTGGAACGTGCCCGTGAAGACGCTCCCGGGGCTCTACGAGTTGATCTCGGGCGACCTCAACCTCGCGGGCCAGATCCGGCCGGTGGAGGTGGAGGACGTGCTCGGCCGCGAGCAGGTCGAGGTCGACTTCGAGCAGGTCGCCTCGTATCTCAAGGGGCACACCGTGCTCGTCACCGGGGCGGGAGGGTCGATCGGCGCCGAGCTCTGCCGCCAGATCGCGCGCGTCGGCCCGGCGCGGCTGATCCTCGTCGACAACGCCGAGACGCCTCTGTTCGAGATCGAGCGCGAGCTCGTCGACGAGCGAGACTTCACGGCCGCCGTCCCCAAGCTCGTGGATGTCAAGGACGCGAAGGCGATGCGCCGCGAGGTGTTCGAGAAGTACGCGCCGACGATCGTCTTTCACGCTGCGGCGTACAAGCACGTGCCGCTCATGAACACGCACCCGCTCGCGTCGGTGCGCAACAACGTCGTCGCGACGAAGATCGTCGCCGACCTCGCCGCCGAGTTCGACGTCGAGCGGTTCGTTCTCATCTCGACCGACAAGGCGGTCAATCCGCAGACGGTGATGGGGCAGTCGAAGGCGATCTGCGAATGGATCGTCGAGGCGCTCGGTCATCGTCGCGACATCTCGACGCGCTTCGTCGGCGTGCGTTTCGGCAACGTGCTCAATTCGTCCGGCAGCGTCATCCCGATCTTCCGCAAGCAGATCGCAAAGGGCGGGCCGGTGACGATCACGCATCCCGAGATGACCCGCTTCTTCATGACCATCCCGGAGGCCGTGTCGCTCGTCGTGCAGGCCGGTGCGATCGGCGGCCGCGGCCAGATCTTCGTGCTCGACATGGGCGAGCCCGTGAAGATCGTCGACCTCGCGTGCAACATGATCCGGCTCTCCGGCAAGGAGCCGCGCATGCCGAACGATCCGGTGACGGGCCCTCGCGACATCCTGCTGCGCTTCGTCGGCTCGCGTCCGGGCGAGAAGCTGCACGAGGTGTTGTGGGACGCCAACGAGTCCGTCGGCGACACGGTGCACCCGAAGATCATGCGGCTGAGCCGGCCGCCGATCGACGAGGCGTGGCTGCACGAGCAGCTCGAGCAGCTCGCGCGGCTGGCGGACGAGGGCGACACGCTCGAGGTCGTTGCGAAGCTCGGTTCGATCGTCCGCGCGCCCAAGCGCGAGGCGCTCCTCACGCCGGAGCCGTCCGGCGCGACCGAGCCGCTGCCGACCTCGCAGACCCAGTAGCGAAGGCGCCGGGAAGCCGTGACGAAGCCGACCGGCTGTCCCGGTACGGTGCTCGGGTGGACGCCGAGCGCATTCTCGGAGGGCTGAACGCGGAGCAACGGGCGGCCGCGGAGGCGACGCGCGGACCGGTCTGCATTCTCGCCGGGGCGGGCACCGGGAAGACGACGACGATCACGCGGCGCATCGCCTGGCAGGTTGCGAGCGGCGCCTTCGAGCCGTCGGCGATCGTCGCCGTGACGTTCACCGACAAGGCCGCGGGCGAGCTGCGGGCGCGGCTCGCCGTTCTCGGCGTCGAGGGCGTGCGCGCCTCGACGTTCCACTCGGCGGCTCTCGCGCTGCTCCGGCGCTTCCAGGGCGACCCCGGCCGGATCCTCGCGACGAAGGCGCTGCTCCTGCGGCGCATCGGCAACGGTCTCCCGAAGCCGTTTCGCTTCCGGCCTGCAGGCGACCTCGCGACGGAGATCGAATGGGCGAAGAACCGAAGACTCACGCCGGAGACCTACCTCGGCAGGCTCGGCGACCACGAGCCGCCCTTGCCGGCCGACCTGTCGGTGCGTGTCTTCCGGGAGTACGAGAAGCGCAAGGCCGAGGCGGGTGCGATCGACTTCGAGGACCTGCTCGGGCTCGCGATCGCCGCGCTCGAGAACGACGAGCAGGCGCTTGCGACCGTGCGCTCCCGCTGGCAGGCGTTCACCGTCGACGAATACCAGGACGTCAACCTGCTCCAGCAGACGCTGCTCGAGCTCTGGCTCGGCACGCGGGACGACGTGTGCGTCGTCGGCGACGACTACCAGTCGATCTACAGCTTCACCGGCGCGAGCGCGCGGTGGTTGCTCGCGTTGCCGCAGCGCTTCCCGCAGGCGCACGTCGTGCGGCTGGAGCAGAACTACCGCTCGACGCCGCAGGTGCTCGCGCTCGCGAACCGGCTCGTGCCGAAGCTCGGCGGCTCCGAGAAGACGCTGCGACCGACGCTCGCCGACGGGCCTGAGCCGGAGCTGCTCCGCTGCAGCACGCCCGAAGAGCAGGCGATGCTCGTGACCGAGCGCGTGCGTGCGCTCGCCGGGTCGGGCGTTGCGCTCGAGGACCAGGCGGTGCTCGTACGGACGAACGCGCGCGCGGCCGACTTCGAGGAGGCGTTCCACGACGCAGGCATCCCGTTCCAGGGCGCGTCGCTGCTCGGCCGTGACGCGGCGCGGCAGCTGATCAAGGCGCTCCGCAACGGCGGCGCGACCGACGTGGCGGCGACCGTACGGGGCCTCGCAGAGGCGCAGGGGCTTCTGGAGAGTCCACCGGAGAAGCTCGGCGAGCGCGAGCAGACGCGGCAGGCCGACCTCGCGCGCCTCGTCCGGCTCGCCGAGCAGTTCGACGACGGCGAGCGCACCGTCGCGGAGTTCGCGGCGAGCCTGCAAGAGCGCTTCGGGGCGAGCGCCGGTCGCGGCGTCCACCTCCTGACGCTGCACCGCGCGAAGGGGCTCGAGTTCGAGGCGGTGTTCATCCCGCGGCTCGAAGAGGGCGAGTTGCCGTCGCGCCGTGCGCGCGGAGAGGAGCTCGCGGACGAGCGGCGGCTGCTGTACGTCGGGCTGACGCGCGCGAAGCGGCACCTGCTCGTGACGTGGTCGGGCAAGTCGAGCAGGTTCCTCGAGGAGATGGGCATCCGGCCCGGCGCTGCGGCCGCGTCCGCGTCCGCGTCCGCAAACGGTTCGCCGAAGCAGAAGCTGGAAGCGACGCCCGCCGTGCTCGCGCTGAAGGAGTGGCGTCTCGCCCGGGCGCGCGCCGAGGAGGTCCCGGCGTACGTCGTCTTCAACGACCGGACGCTGGCGGAGTTGATCCGCATGGCGCCGCGCACGATCGCGGAGCTCGCCGAGGTGCCGGGCATCGGGCCCGCGAAGCTCGAGCGCTACGGTAGTGAGCTGCTCGCGGCCCTCGCGGGCGTCGCGTAACCCTCAGGGCCAGGGTCAAGGCAATGCGCTGAGCAGCAGCTCGAGCATCAGCGCCGGGTCGCGCCGTACGACTGCGCCTTCGGCGGCATCGCGCTTGCGCAGGTCGAGGGCTCGAGGATCGGTGAGTGGCTTCAGCCGTCCTTCGCGGATCAGCGCCTCGTCCACGCCGCCGAGCCGGCCTCCGTAGGTGGTGTAGACCGGTACGCCGAGCGCAGCGGCCTCGCGGTTCATCGTGCCGCCGGCCGAGACGACGAGGTCGGCGAGCGCGATCAGGCTCTGCGCGTCGACGGCCGTCTCGGGGAGGATCACCGACGGAAGGTCGAGCTCGCGCACGTACTCACGCTGCTCCTCGGTGCGTGGCAGCACGAACGCATGCACGTTCTCGAGCCGGCCGAGGTGGTCGAGCGTCATCGGGAAGAGCGGATTCGAGTGGCGGTGGTACAGCGAGACATCGGGCGGCGGCCGCAGCACCACGAGCACGCGGGCCGGGTCGACGCCGAAGCGGTCGAGCAGCGAGCGGTCGGGCTCGAAGTCGGAGAGGTAGTACTCCTCTTTCAGGCCGGGGTACTGCACGAGCTTCGGCGGGCGCACGCCGTAGGGCTCGAGACGCTCGGCCGGAATCATGTCCGGTACGACGACCTTCGTCGCCGCGCGGCAGCCGAGCTGATGCTGGATCGTCGCGAACTCGTAGTCGAACGTCGTCGAGCTCGGGATCCGGAGCCGGCGGGCGGTCAGGGTCAGCTCGTGTGAGCCGTGCGCCAATGCAATGTCGAAGTCGCGGCCCTTTGCCCACTTCTTCAGCGCGCGGAGACGATGCGTCATCTGCCGG
Organism: Gaiellaceae bacterium; assembly: GCA_036564885.1. Lineage (GTDB taxonomy): Bacteria > Actinomycetota > Thermoleophilia > Gaiellales > Gaiellaceae > Palsa-739. The sequence goes on from DATCOE010000075.1 coordinate 24,380, forward strand.
GCCTTCTGCACGCGCGATCGTCCGCCGTGGCGGCCGATCACCTCGGCGGAGAGCCCGTGCAACTCGAGCAGCTGGAGCGTCTGCGCGTAGTCGCGCGCGGTGATCTCGACGTCGTCGCCGCGCTCGCGCATCAGGTCGATCAGCGGCCGGAACACGAGCACGTGCGCACTCGCCGTCATGTCGATCCAGACGCGCATCAGATTCGCTCCACGACCTTGAAGCGCACTGCGACGATCGCCGTCTCGGGCGTGAGCTCCTGCTGGAAGAACGCTTCGTGCGCCACGCGCCAGTCCTCCACCGACTCGAAGCCCTCGCCTTCGTCCCGCGCGAACTCGACGTCGATCTCGCCGGCGGGAACGAGCCTCGCCTCGGTGATCTCGACGACGGCGACAGGCTCGTCGTCGAAGTCGAGGAGGGCGAACCGGTCGCCGGCCGATCCGAGCGGCTCGCCGTCGGCTTCGTACTCGGACCAGAGCCCGGCGGTCGCCGTCTTCTCGCCGGCGAGCACCGCCGCAACGAGTTGCCGGCGCAGGTCCGTGCGTGCGTAGCCGAGCTCGAAGGGTCCGAGGTCGGTCGTCATGCGACGAGCGCGTCCATACGCGCGGAGTGGAGACGGGGCGGCTCCTGCTCGACGTGGCGCTCGTACCAGAGCGTGAACGAGAGCAGGCCCCAGAGCTGGCGGCTGCGATCCTCCAGGCCGGCGGCATGCTCGCCGACCAGGCGCGACACCGTCTCGGGGTGGAAGAAGCCCTGGCGTCGGAGTGTCTCTGCTGACAGTGTCTCGCGGGCGAACGGCTCGAGCTCGCCGCGCAACCAGGCCGCCGCGGGGATCGAGAACCCGCGCTTGCGCCCGTGCACGATCTCGCGCGGGACGAGCGGGGCGACCGCCTTGCGCAGCAGCACCTTCTTCGAGAGCCCCCGCACCTTGTGGTGCGCCGGCAGCCCGAACGCGAAGCTCGTCACCGCCGGGTCGAGGAACGGCACGCGCGCCTCGAGCGAGTGCGCCATCGAGGCGCGGTCGGTCTTCACGAGCAGGTCGTCGACGAGATAGATGCCGAAGTCGACGTCCTGTAGGCGTGCGAGCCCGTCGGCGTCCTCCGTCTCGCGGTAGCGCCGCCGGTACACGTCGACCGGGTCGAAGGTCGCGGTGCGCCCCGTGAGCTCGGAGCGGGCCTCGACGGAGAAGATCTCCTTCCAGCCGTGGTGGCGCTCGAGCGGCGGGAGGTGCGCCGCGCGCACGAAGCGCTTCGCCTTGTAGTCCAAGCTCGCCTTCGACGTCGACGTCGGCAGTAGCTCGACGAGCGGACGCACGAGCCGGGCGAACGGCGCGATCCGGTCGGCGAGGAGGTCGGCAGCGTACGTGTAGTAGCCGCCGAACAGCTCGTCGGCGCCCTCGCCCGAAAGCGCGACCTTGACGTGTTCGGCGGCAAGCTGCGACACGAGGTACGTCGGCAGCGCCGACGAGTCGGCGAACGGCTCGTCGAATGCCTCCGCGAGGGCCGGCAGAAGCACGGTTGGGTCGGGGCGGACGAGCAGCTCGTGATGGATTGTCTCGTACCGCTCGGCGACGCGGCGTGCATCGGCGCGCTCGTCGAAGCTCCGTTCCTCAAAGCCGATTGTGAACGTGTGGATCGCGTCGGTGCTCTCCTGCGCGGCGAGCGCAGCGAGCGCGGCCGAGTCGACGCCGCCCGAGAGCAGCACGCCGACGGGCACGTCGGAGAGGAGGTGCGCCCGCACGGAGTCGCGCAGGCGCGCGCGAAGCTCCTCGATCAGCTCCGCCTCGTCGTCCGTGCGCAGCTCCTCGATGGGGACCGGGCCGGGACGCGCGTAGCGCTCGATTTGGACCGTGCCGCTCTCCTCCCAGACGAGCACGTGCCCGGGCGGCAGCTTGCGGATCGCGCGGAAGATCGAATACGGCGCCGGGATCGAGTTGAACGCGAGGAACGCCTCGAGCGCGTCGAGGTCGATCTCGCCGCGCGGGAGCGCGCGCAGCTCGGACGCGAACTCGAGCACGCCGTCCACGTGGCGGTAGTAGAGCGGCTTGATCCCGTAGCGGTCGCGGGCGAGTACGACCCGCCGTCGGCGCGCGTCCCAGATCGCGACGGCGAACATCCCGCGCAGCCGGCGCGCGAACTCCGGGCCGTGCTGCTCGTAGAGGTGCAGGTGCACCTCCGTGTCGCTGCGCGTGCGGAAGGTGTGACCTTCACGCTCGAGCTCCCGGCGCAGCTCGGGGAAGTTGTAGATCTCGCCGTTCTGCACGACGGTGCACGAGCCGTCGCTGCACGAGCTCCCCTCACTGCACGAGCCCCCTTCACTGCTCATCGGCTGGTCGCCGCCGGCGAGGTCGATGATCGCAAGCCGGCGCGCCGCGAGGCCGACGGGGCCGTCGAGGTGCATGCCGCCGCTGTCGGGGCCGCGGTGCACGAGGGTGTCGTTCATCGCGGCCAGGCGATCGGGATCGGGCGGGCCGTTCGGCGACGCGATTCCGCAGATCCCGCACATGCGGACTTACTCTAGAGGCTTGATGTGGATTGGACGTGCGTGCGGCTGATTCGCATCGAGCCTCTCAGGGACCTGGCCGCTCGTTCCGGCCAGGGCCCTGCAGGGATTGCCGCAACACGCGCCAGCCGGTGGCGAACACGGTGCGGAGGTAGAGGCGCACCGAGCGGTCGGCGATCCACTCGAGGTCGTGCGCGAGCTTCTCGGCCATCGACGTCTCGTAGCCGCGCCGGACCTGGGCAAGGCCGGAAAGCCCGGGCCGCACGATCAGGCGCTGCCAGTACGCGGGCAGGTCGTGCGCGAGCTCCTCGAAGAACACCGGGCGGATCGGCCGCGGGCCGACGAGGCTCATGTCGCCGCGCAGCACGTTGATGAACTGCGGGATCTCGTCGAGCTGCGTCGTCTTCAGCCACTTGCCGAGCGACGTGAACTCCTCCTGGGTGCGGCGGACGAGCTCCTCGCCGAGGTAGGGCCCGAGCCGCGACTCGGCGTCGGCGTTCAGTGTCCGGAACTTCAGCATCGTGAACACGCGGCCGCCGCGCCCGACCCTCTCGCCGTGGTAGAAGACCGGCCCCCCGCTCGTCAGGAGGATCGCGAGGGCGATCGGGACCGCGACGGGCAATGCGCAGACGAGGAAGATCGCCGAGAGCGCCACGTCGAGCGTGCGAAGGAGCAGGTCGCGCGGACGTGCGGGCGTCTCGAGGGCCAGTTGCCGGTAGCCCCGGACGAGCGTGTCCTCGATCCGCGGAGCCGGTTGCTCGGGCACAGGATGATGCTAGACCCTAGCCCGGCGCTTCCGTGCATAATGATCGCTTATGGACACGCGACAGCTTGCAGCGTTCTGCGCGGTCGTCGAGCGGCGCAGCTTCTCGCAGGCGGCGGAGCAGCTCGGCGTCACCCAGCCCGCGGTCAGCCTGCAGATCCGTTCGCTCGAGAAGCGGCTCGGCCTCCAACTGCTCGACCGCTCCGGGCGGCGGGTCGAGCCGACCGAGGCGGGTACCCGCCTCTACCGCAGCGCCCAGCGGCTGCTGGCCATGGAGGAGCAGCTGCTTGCGGATCTGGGCGGCGAGGCGGAGGGCGAGCTCGCGGGGCGGTTGGAAATCGGCGCGTCGACCGGGCCCGGCGGGACCGTGCTGCCGGTCGTGCTCGCCGAGTTCCAGCAGCTCCATCCGGGCGTGCACGTCGCGCTCGCCGTATCCGACACGCAGCACGTCGTCGAGCAGGTCGCGCGGCGTGAGGTCGAGCTCGGCGTCGTCGGCGCGTCGCGGCGGCATCGCGGCGTCGTCTTCGAGCCGTTCTTCCGCGACGAGGTCGTCCTCGCGGTCCCGCGCGGGCATCGGTTCGCCGGCCGGGCGGTGACGCTCGACGAGCTGAAGGTCGAGCCGCTCGTGCTGATGCAGGAGGGCGCCGGCGTGCGGCAGGTGATCGAGGAGGAGCTGCGTGCAGCAGGGCTTCGCCTGCGCGATCTCGACGTCCGCCTCGAGCTCGGATTGCAGGAGTCGGCGCGCAGCGCGGTCGTCGCCGGCTACGGCGTCACGTTCATCTCGCGCTCCGCGATCGAGGCCGATCTGGCCGCCGGCACCGTCGAGGTCGGGTGCGTCGAAGGGCTCGAGCCCTCGCGCGAGATCTCGCTCGTCCGCTCGGCCGGCCGTGCGGAGACGCGCGTCGCCCAGGCATTCGTCGCATTCGCCAGGTCGCGGCTCGCATGATCGTCCGCTGGGGCCTCGACGCGCTGCCCGGCCTACTCGCAGAGCTCGACCTCTACTCGCCGCTGCTCGTCGCCGGGCCGCGCTGGGACGACCTCGCCCTGCCGATCGAGCCGCATGCGCGCTGGACCGAGGTGCCGTCGCACCTCATCGACGAGGCCGCAGCTCAGGCGCGCGCGGGCGACAGCGTGGTCGCGCTGGGCGGCGGCAGCGCGGTCGACCTCGGCAAGGCGATCTCCGCCGCGGCCGAGATCCCGCTCGTCTCGATTCCGACGACGTACGCGGGCGCCGAGTGGACGACGTACTACGGCGTACGCGACCCGGAGCGGAAGATGCGCGGCGGCGGCGCCGGCGCGCATCCCGCCGGCATCGTCTATGACGTCGATCTGACGCTCGGTCTGCCGCGCGAGCCGACGGTGGGTACGTCGATGAACGCGCTCGCGCACTGCGCGGAGGCGCTCTACGTACGCGGCCACAACGAAGGCGCCGACGAGCACGCCCTTGCAGGAGCACGTCTCATAACCAAGTGGCTCCCGCACGTCGTGGAGCGTCTCGACGACCGGTGGGCGCGCACCGAGCTGCTGCGCGGCGCGTACCACGGCGGGGCGGCGCTCGGCGGCTCGATGCTCGCGCTCGGCCACGCGATGGCGCAGGCGGTCGGCGGCCGCTACGGGCTGCCCCACGGAACGCTGAACGGCATCTGCCTCCCCGCAGCGCTCCGCTTCAACGCGCGCTATGCGCCCCAGGCGCTGCTCCGTCTCGGCGAGGCGGTCGGCGGCGACCCTGCAACGCGGGTCGAGGAGCTCGCCGCGCTCGGCGGCGCGACGCGCCTGCGACAGCTCGGCGTGCCGGAGGCCGACCTACCGGAGCTCGCGACGGCCGCAGCGCAACGCGCGGGCAACCAGGCGAATCCGAATCCGGCCACGCCTGCCGAGATCGAGCAGCTCCTGCGTTCCGTCTGGTGAGACGGGCCGGACAGCTCGCGCCGCCCGGCCGGATCTCACGGAACCGTATGTGTCGGCTTGCCGGCCGGGCCGAGCTCGCCCTCGTGGTGGCGCACCCCACCGACACTGAGGAAGAGCACGAGCCAGACCGCGAGCAGCACGAGCGCTGCGGTGAGCCCTGCGACGACGCCCATCACGGCGGCGTGCTTCATCGTCATGTGACCCGCGACAGCGGTCGCTCACACGGTTCCATATCGCCTCCCTGCCTATGAACTGTAGAAGTACGACCAGTAGTTGCCGTTCGGGTAGAGCTGGTAGATCACGGTGAGCGTCGTGTTGATCGCCACCCCGAGCCACAGGGCGAAATGGCCGTCGATCTGCTGGCCGAGCGAGCCGCAGAAGTTCGCGCAGCCATACCACGTTCCGACGCCGCTTTCGCCGGCGCAGGACACGAGGATCGTGCAGATCTGACCGTGCCACCCGGCGTCGACTCCGCGCATGGCCGAGCCGTTGCCGCACCAGTAGGGGTTGATCCACTCCGTCTCGGCCCCGACACCGGGGGAATGGTCGTACGTGAAGTAGGCCCGCCAGCAGCTGAGCCGCTCGCCTGCGTTCACCGTGGCCCCGGCGCCGGCCGGTTGGACCACGGGCACGGCGGTGAGCCCTCCGGCCTGGCCGTTCGGATGTGCGGCCACGACAGCCGCCGGGACGGCCACCGCGTGCGGCTGGGCCCCGAGGCCCGCGCCGACGGGGATCGGCGCTGCCAGGCCGCCGGATGCGGCCGTGAGGCAGGCCGCGACGATCGCCCCTACAAGGGCAAGGTGCTTCGTCATCTCTTCCTCCTCTCGAGTGCGAGGGAGCGGCCGCCTCCTCCTGGACTCCTCCGACGGTACCGTTGCCAGTTCTGACAATCAAGATGGCAAATGCGGACTATGCCGGAACGGACCACAGATAGCTCTGGCTTATGACAAGCATTACGAACCTCCGCTATGATTCTCGAGCTTTGGCGGCCAACCGCGGATTCGACGTGCTCGTGCTCGGCAGTGGGGCCTCCGGCCTCGCCGCCGCCGTCTCCGCCGAGCGGGCCGGCGCGCGCGTCGCGCTCGCGACGAAGGGCTCGATCCAGTCCTGCAACTCCGCGAAGGCGCAGGGCGGGATCCAGGCAGCCCTCGGCGAGGACGACTCGCCGGAGCTGCACGCCGAGGACATCTGGCGCAGCTCGCACGAGACCGCCGACCGCGCGCTCGTGGAGGTGCTTACGACGGAGGCGCCCTCCGCCATCCACTGGCTCGAGGAGCTCGGCGTCGAGTTCACGAGAGAGAACGGCGGCTACCGGATCGCGCGCTGCGGCGGCGCGTCGCGCAAGCGCCTGCTCCAGGTCGGCGACCGCACGGGGCACGCGATCACGGCCGCCCTCCGCGACGCCGTCGAGGCCGGCACGGTCACCCTCTTCCCGCAGAGCCCGCTCGCGGAGCTCGAGCGCGGCGAGCACGGCTGGCGCGCACGCTGCGGCGAGCACTCGCTCGAGGCCTCGACCGTGATCCTCGCCGCAGGCGGCCGCTGCTACGCCGTCGCGCAGGAGCGGGGCGAGCTCACGACGAACCATCCCGGCGCGACCGGCGAGGTGACGAAGATCGCGCTCGCCGCAGGCGCGCAGGCGCGCGACCTCGACGCGCTCCAGTACCACCCGAACGGCGGCGCATGGCCGCAGACGATGCAGGGCTACTCGATCCCGGAGACGACCCGCGCCTACGGCGCCGTCCTGCTGAACGCCGACGGCGAGGAGTTCACCGACTCGCTCGGCCCGCGCGACGTCGTCAGCCAGGCGATCGTCGACGAGGTGGCGAAGGGCAAGGG
>DATCOE010000076.1:0-12076 GCA_036564885.1 Gaiellaceae bacterium
TGCGGGGATGCGCCAGACCAAGCGGTTCGTTCGCATCCGGCGCCGGACATAGCGGTTCCTACGTCCAAGCCGGAGGCGAGCGAAACGCGCAGCGTCTGGCGCACCAGCCGTGTGTGCGGCCAATCCGCATCAAGCCTCTAGCCAGTGGCCGCCGACGCGCTGATCGCGCGCCTCACGTCCGCGCCCGACGAGGCCGGCATCTTCCTCGACTTCGACGGGGTGCTTGCGCCGATCGTGGCCCGGCCCGAGGACGCGTATCCGCCTGCGGAGACGCGGGCAGAGCTGAAACGGCTCGTTGCGCGCTACGCGCTCGTCGGTGTCGTGAGCGGGCGCGCCGGCGAGGACGTCCGCGCGCGGGTGGGCGTCGACGGCGTCGTGTACGTCGGCTCGCACGGCCTCGAGCTCGATCCGGAAGCGGAGAGGTGGCGGCAGCGGATCCGCGACTTCGCCGCCGACGTTCCCTGGGCAGAGCACCACACCGAGCTGAAGGGGCTCACCGTCTCCTTCCACTTCCGCGACGCCGCGGACGAGCGCGCAGCCGTGCGGGAGCTCGAGAAGATCGCCGAGCGCGCAACCGACGAAGGGCTCGTCGCGCGCTTCGGCCGCAAGGTGCTCGAGGTGCTCCCGCCGATCGGCTCGAACAAGGGAACGGCGGTGCGCCACCTGCTCGAGGGCGCCGGACTGACACGTGCGCTCGTCGCGGGCGACGACACGACCGACATCGACGCCTTCCGCGCCGTGGACGACATGGAGGACGCCGTGCGCGTTGCGGTCGTGTCGAGCGAGTCGCCCGCGGTGCTCCGCGACTACGCGGACATCGTGGTCGAGAGCACGGAGGAGTTCCTCGACCTGCTCCGCCGTCTCTGATGCACGTCGACGAGGCGATGCTCGCGCCGGTCCGCGAGCTGCTGGGCGTGCCGACGGTGCTTCGCTGGGACGGCGAGATCAGCGGCATCGAGTGGAGGATCGCCACGCACAACCCGGTGCGCACGCACGACGTGACGCTGTTCATCCTCGATCCGTCGCGCCGGATCGCGCTCATCCGCAAGCCGCATTTCGCCGCCGGCGTGTGGCGCCCGCCCGGCGGCGGCGTCAAGCCCCGCGAGGATTTCGTCGCCGGCGCAGTGCGCGAGGCGCTCGAGGAGACGGGCCTGCACGTCGAGCTGCGCCGCTACCTCGTCGTCTCGGAGGCGACGTTCCGCCACGCCGGGCGGGCGCTGCCGTGGCGCACGCACGTCTTCCTCGCGGAGACGGAGGACACCGAGCTCGCACCGGACGATCCCGACGAGATCGCCGAAGCACGCTGGGGCACGCTCGAGGAGCTCGCGGGGTCGCTGCGCGAGCGCCTCCTCGCCGAGGGCCGGGAGCTCTGGCGCTACCGCGTCGCGCTTCACGACGCAGCCCTCGCCCACCTTTCCTCGTAACAGACTGTTACTTGGTCAGGCCTTGTGCACGCGCACGGCGGTGCCGTACGCGCAGATCTCCGTCCAGTTGGGGCCCATCTCGGACGTGTCGAAGCGCATCGCGATCACGGCGTTCGCGCTCTTCGCCTCCGCCTCCGCGACCATCCTCGCCATCACCTCATGACGGCTGTCGACGAGGGCCTTCGTCATCCCTTTCAGCTCGCCGCCGAGGATCGACTTCAGTTGCGCCCCGAACTGCGACCCGATGTTCCGCGAGCGAACGGTCAGCCCGAACACCTCGCCGTAGACCTCGTCCACCTCGTAGCCCGGAATGTCGTTCATCGTCGTGACGATCATGCTCGTGCCTCCCTGTTGAGAACGTCCCATGCGCGACGCACGTCGACCTCGGTCGTGCGCGCGTTGCCGATTGCGAGCCGCAGGACATAGCGGCCGTGGAGCTTCGTGTGCGAGAGGAACATCTCACCGCTTCGGTTCGCGCGCTCGACGATCCGCTCGTTCTCCTCGTCGGTGCCGTTGCGCCGGAATACGACGAGCGAGAACCGCTGCGGCGCGCAGAGCTCCCAGTCGGGGTCGGCCTCGACCCATTCCGTGAAGAGGTTCGCGAGCCGGACATGCTCGCGCAGGATCTGCTGCAGCCCCTCGCGGCCGTAGCAGCGCAACACAGCCCACAGCTTCAGCGAGCGGAAGCGGCGGCCGAGCGCGGGCCCGTAGTCGGAAAGGGCGTACGCGTCGTCGTCGGTGCGCAGGTACTCGGGCGTGAGTGAGAACGCCGTGCGCAGCTCGTCAGGGCGAGACGTCCAGAGGAGCGAGCAGTCCATCGGCGTCATCAGCCACTTGTGCGGGTTGATGACGAGCGAGTCGGCAAGCTCGACGCCGTCCTGCGACCACCGCTCCTCCTCGCAGATCCAGGAGGAGCCGGCATACGCCGCGTCGACGTGCAGCCACGCGCCCACCTCATGTGCGAGGCGTGCAAGCGTGCGTACCGGGTCGACCGATGCGAACGACGTCGTGCCGACAGTCGCCACGACCGCGGCGACGTCGCCGAGCTCCAGCCCGTCGGTGCGCATGCTGAGCGCGTCGTCCGTCTCGATCTTCCGCAGCTCCATCCCGAGCATTCGCGCCGCCTTCTCGACCGACGAATGCGCGTGCTCCGAGCACACCACGACGTTGCGTCCCGTGATGTGCCGCGCCGCGATCAGTGCGGCGAGCGTCGACGTCGACGCGGTGTCCTCGATGTGGCCGTGCCAGCCTTCCGGCAGCCCGAGCAGCTGGCGCACCCAGTCGACGGTGCGGATCTCCAGCTCGGTCGACGCAGGTGACGCGCGCCAGAGCAGCGCGACCTGGTTGAGCGTCGCCGCCAGCAGCTCCGCAAGGATCCCCGGTTCGGACGCCGTGACCGCGAAGTACGCGAAGAAGCGCGGGTGCTGCCAGTTCGTCAGCGCGGGCACGATCAGCTCGTCGAGGTCCCGCAGGACGTTTGCGAACGGCTCCGCCTGCTCCGGCGGCGACAACGGGAGCCTCGCCGACAGCTCGCCCGGCTTCACCTGCGCGAGCACCGGCAGCTCGTCGACGCGCTCGAGATACCGGGCCGCCCATTCGAGCGCCGCCGCACCGTCTGTCCGAAAGTCAGTCATGGCCGCTTCCGGCGGATCTTCTCGAGCTGCTTCCACGTGCGCGTGTTGACGACGTCGTCCTTCGTGAGCCAGCCGCGGCGCGCCTGGCCGATGCCGAGCTCAACGTAGCTCTGCGAGCTGACGGCGTGCGCGTCGGAGTTGACGACGAGCTTCAGTCCCGCCTCCTTCGCCGCGCGCGCGTGGACGTCGCGCAGGTCGAGACGGTCGGGCTGTCCGTTGATCTCGAGGAAACATCCGACCTCGAGCGCCTTCTCGATCACGCGCTCGATGTTGACGTCGCGTGGCTTGCGCGTACGAATCCGTCGACCGGTGAGGTGGCCGATGCAATCGACGTACGGGTTGTCCATCGCCTCGAGCACACGCTCGGTCGGGCGGTTGTCGGGCGCGTGGTGGACGGACGCGACGACCCAGTCGAGCAGCGCGAGCTCGTCCTCGGGCACGTCGACTTCGCCGTTCGCGCGGATGTTCGCCTCGACGCCGGCGAGGATGCGCAGCTTCGGGAACTGCTCGCGCAGCTTCTCGATCTCGGTGAGCTGTGCGGCGAGGCGCCCCTCGCGCAGGTAGTGCGAGTGATCCGTGATCGCGTAGTACTCGTAGCCGCGGTCGGCCGCCGCCGCGACCATCTGCTCGAGCGTGTTCTTGCCGTCGGTGGACCAGTGCGTGTGCGTGTGCAGGTCGCCGCGCAGATCGCCGAGCTCGACGAGCGTCGGCAATTCGCCGCGCCGCGCAACCTCGAGCTCGCCACAGTTCTCGCGCAGCTCCGGCGGAATCGGTTGATAGCCGAGGAACTCGTAGACGGCATCTTCGTCCTCGCTGCAGAACACCTCTCCCGTCTCGACGGTCGTGACGCCGTACTCGGAGATCGACAGGCCGCGCCTCACCGCGTCCTCGCGCATCGCGACGTTGTGATCCTTCGACCCCGTGAAGTGCTGCAGCAAGTTGCCGAACGACTCCGGCGGGACGACGCGCAGGTCGAACCGGAGGCCCTCGTTCGACACGACGGTCGCCTTCGTGTCGCCGTGCGCCGCGATGTCCACCACCCAGGGGAACCGTGTGAAGTACGCCGTCAACTCAGCCGGGTCGGTCGCCGTCGCGATGATGTCGAGGTCACGGAAGGTCTCCTTGCGCCGGCGCACCGAGCCCGCCTCGGAGACCGCGACCGCCGCAGGATGCTCACGCAGCGCGGCGACGACCGCCTGCACCGCCGGCAGGCCGTCGCCGAGCAGCCTGCGCCCCTCGTCCGGGTTCTCCGCCTGGAACGCGAGGGCCTTCAGGATCTTCTCCTCGCTCTTCGCGCCGAGGCCGGGGAGCGTGCGCAGCTGCTCGCCCTCCGCCGCGAGCTTCAAGCCTTGGAGCGTCGCAATCCCGAGCTCCTTCCAGATGCGCGCCGCCGTCTTCGGCCCGAGGCCAGGGAGTCGCATGAACAGGACGACCTCGGACGGGATCGAGCTCTTTCGCTTGGCGAGCGCTTCGATCTCGCCCTGGTGGACGATCTGGACGATCTTCTCCTCGATCGTCTTGCCGATCCCTTGCAGCTCCTTGGCCCGGCCGTCGAGCGCGAGCTGTGCGATCGAGCCGGAGGTGTCGCGCATGCGCGCCGCCGCACGCCGGTAGGCGATCACCCGGAACGACTCGGCTCCCTCGAGCTCCAGCAGGTCGGCGAGGAGCTCGAACTGCTCCGCAACCTCACCGTTCTGGGGCAGAGACACCACGACGCCGATCATATGCGCGCCCCTCGGTAGCCTCCCCTGCGTGAGCGACGCGACCATCTGTCTCCCGACGTACAACGAACGCGAGAACCTCGAGCCCATGCTCCGGGCACTGGAGCCGTACGGCACCCGGGTTCTCGTGATCGACGACAGCTCGCCGGACGGCACCGGGGAGCTGGCCGACCGGCTCGCACGCGAGCTCGACTTCGTCTCCGTGCTGCACCGGGAGCGCAAGGAAGGCCTCGGCCCGGCCTACCTCGCCGGCTTCCGGCGGGCTCTCGCCGACGGCGCCGACCAGATCCTCGAGATGGACTGCGACTTCTCGCACGACCCGGCCGACGTGCCCCGGCTGATCGCGGCGGTCGAAGGCGGCGCCGGCCTCGCGCTCGGCTCACGCTACGTGGAGGGGGGCGGCACGGTGAACTGGGGACTGGCGCGGCGACTCGTATCCACGGGCGGATCCCTGTACGCGCGCCTGCTGCTCGGAGTCCGGATCCGCGACCTGACCGGCGGCTTCAAGTGCTACCGCCGCGACGTGCTCGAGCGCATCGATCTCGACGCGATCCACTCGAAGGGGTACGCGTTCCAGATCGAGACGACCTATCGCACTCTGCGCTCCGGCTTCACCGTCGTCGAGGTGCCGATCACGTTCGCCGACCGGACGGTGGGCCATTCGAAGATGACCCGCACGATCTTCCTCGAAGCGGTGAAGAAGGTGCCGGCACTGCGCCTCGCGGCGCTCATGGGCAGGCTCTGATGCAGGAGCTCGACGCCAGCACCTTCGCCGAGGCGATCGCCGCCGGACCGGTCGTCGTCGATTTCTGGGCGCCGTGGTGCCGGCCCTGCCACGCGATCGAGCCGTTCCTCGAAGAGCTCGCCGCGAACGCAGCGGGGCGTGTCTCGTTCGTGAAGCTCAACATCGACGAGCATCCCGAGATCGCAGCGCGCTACGAGGTGCTCTCGATCCCGACGGTCACGCTCTTCGAAGGCGGCGAGCCGCGCACGACGGTCGTCGGCGCACGCCCCCGCGGCCACTTCGAGCGCGCGTTCGCCGCGTGGCTCGGCACGGGGCCCACCTAGAGGAAGTGCTCCCAGCCCGAGAGGTCGTACGGCGCTCCGTTGAACGTCACCCGCACTCCTTCGCCCTCCTCGCACCGGCCGACCACGGTGAAGCCGAGCGTGTCGGGCGTCGCGGCAAGCAGCTCGTAGTCCTCGCCGAAGCCCACATCCTCGATCGTCGCGCCTTCCGCCAACGGCACCCGCTCGAGCTCGATCGCGACGCGGCAGCCTGAGCGTCGCGCGATGTGCGCCGCGTCGACGCCGAGACCGTCGGACACGTCGAGCATCGCGCTCGCCACGGCTCCGAGGCGTCGCCCCTCCTCGACGCGGAGCGGCGGGCGCGCGAGCCGCCCCGCACGGAACGCGGCGCCGGCGCCGCCGAGCGGCCCCGTCACGACGACAAGGTCGCCGGGCTGCGCGCCCGCGCGGCCGGGCACACGTTCCGAGCGCCCGAGCGCCGTCACGTTCAGCAGCACGCCGGCCGCCTGGGTCGTGTCGCCGCCGCGCACCGGCACACCCGCCTCTGCGATCCCCTCGTAGAGCTCGACGACGTCCTCGAGGCGGGTCTCCCCTGGCAGCGCGAGCGTCACCACGAGCGCGAGCGGCTCGGCGCCCGAGGCGGCGAGGTCGCTGATGTTCACCGCTGCAGCGCGAAAACCGAGCTCGCGCCAAGAGACGAGATCGAAGCGGAAGTGCACGCCTTCGACCAGTGCGTCCTGCGTGACGACAAGTCCGCCGATCTCAGCAGCGTCGTGCTCGATCCCCTGCGCGAGGCCGCGTCGCTCGAGCTCGGCGAGCAGTCCGAGCTCTCCCAGCTCGTCGAGCCTCACAACTCCTCGATGCGCGCGCGCCCATCGAGCGTCTCCGGGTCGAGCGCATACAGCGCGTCGTACAAGCGCGCGTGGAAGGTCCCGGGGCCGCCGGCGCCCGCGGCTGCCTCCTCCGCCGCGATCCCGAACGCGGCGAGGGCCTCGGCGGCGGCCTCGAGCGGCTCGCCGGGCTTGGCCGCGAGAAAGCAGCCCGTGATCGCCGACGACATGCAACCCGTGCCGGTGACGGTCGAGAGCAGCTCGTGGCCGTTCGAGACCGCGAGCACCCGCTCGCCGTCGGAGACGTGATCGACCACGCCGGTAACCGACGCGATGACTCGGAGACGCTGCGCAGCTTCGCGCGCGAGCTCGGCCGCTTCCATGCCGGTGCTCATCGACTCGACGCCGCGCACCTCGGCCTGTGCCCCGACGAGCGTCGCCACTTCACCCGCGTTACCGCGCAGGACGGTCACGTCGACGAGGCGGAGGATCCGATGAGCCGTGTCGGTCCTGTACGCCGTCGCGCCGGCGCCGACCGGGTCGAGCACGACGGGAATCTGGCGCGCGTTCGCCGAGCCGCCCGCCAGCAGCATCGCCTCGACCCAGTGCTTCGACAGCGTGCCGATGTTCAGCACGAGCGCGGAGGCGAGACCCGTCATCTCCTCGACCTCCTCGCCCGCATGCGCCATCACCGGCAGCGCGCCGAGCGCGAGCGTCGCGTTCGCCGTCTCGTTCATGACGACGTAGTTCGTGATCTGGTGGATGAGCGGCTTGCTCTCGCGCAGCGCACGCAGGGTCGAACCGGGCGAGATCATCTGTTGCGCACCCCCAACACGTCGACGGGACCTTCTCCAGAACCGAGCTCGACGAGACCCTGCGCGACCGCGCGAGACGCGGCGGCTGCGGCGCCTCGCGCCGCGTCGGCGAGGCTCTCGCCGCGCGCGAGCAACGCCGCGAGCGTTGCCGAGTGCGTGCAGCCGGCGCCGTGCGTCGCGGCGACCTCATGCCGGTCGACGGGAATCTCGAGGTGCTTGCGGCCGTCGAAAAGATGGTCGACGGCGTCCTCTCCGTGACCGCCCGTGACGATCACCGCCGGCGCACCGAGCTCGTGCAGCCGAATCGCGAGCTCGCGACGCGGCGCATCCAGCCCTGCAGCCAAACCTGCGAGCGCCTTCGCCTCCATCAGGTTGGGTGTCACGACGGTGGCGAGGGGAAAGAGCCGCCCCACGAGCGCGTCGACCGCGTCGTCTTCCAGAAGCTTCGCACCCGAGCTCGCAACCATCACCGGATCGACGACGAGCGGCACCGGATGCGCGGCGAGATAGTCGGCGACCGTCTCGATCAACACGCGCGAGAAGAGCATGCCGGTCTTCGCCGCATCGACGCCGATATCGCCGAACACGGCGTCGAGCTGGGCGCGCACGAACTCCGGCGAGAGCTCCTCGATCGCGGTCACACCGACCGTGTTCTGTGCCGTCAGGGCGACGAGCACCGACATGCCGTATGCGCCCGCGGCGGCGAACGCCTTCAGGTCGGCCTGGATCCCCGCGCCGCCGCCGGAGTCGGAGGTCGCGATCGTGAGCGCGCGTGGGACGGTCATTGGCTCCCTTCGCCGGTACGAGCCGGATCAGGTTCGGCGGGTGTGATCTCAGCCGCAAAACGCGGCACCCCGGTCTGCTCGGGCGAGCAGTGTCGTCAGGCTAACACTCCACAATTGAGGACCGTGCGCACGCTGATCGTCGCCGGGACCCTCGCCCTCGCCTGTACGGCGCTCCTCGGCATCCAGCAGGCCGTCGGGCTCGCACTCCGGCAGACGCCCGGCGGGGTGACGACCCTGATCACGATGGGCATGGCGGCGCTCGGGCTCTGGGCGATCGCCGTCCTGCGCGAGGAGTGAGGCTTCCCGCTTCAATGAGTCGATGGCGGCCGCGTGGGATGACCTCCTCCAGGGCGAGGAGCTCGCCTACCTGACGACCGAGCCGCCGCGCGAACCGCGCACGGCACCGCTCCCGGACGGCCTGCACCCCGAGCTCCGCGCGGCACTGGCGCGGCAGGGCGTGGAGCGGCTCTACGCGCACCAGGCGGAGGCGTGGACGACGGCCCGCGCGGGCGGCCACGTGATGATCACGACGGGCACCGCGTCGGGCAAGACGCTCGCCTTCAACCTGCCCGTGCTGGACACGCTCGCAACCGACCCGAAGAACCGCGCGCTCTACCTCTATCCGACGAAGGCGCTCGCGCAGGACCAGGCGCGCGCCCTCGGCGAGCTCGCGGTGCCGCGCGTTCGCACCGCCATCTACGACGGCGACACGCCCCACGAGCAGCGAGGGCAGATCCGCAAGTGGGCGAACCTCATCCTCACCAACCCGGACATGCTCCATATCGGCGTGCTACCGCGGCACGACCTGTGGGCGGACGTCCTGCACAACCTTCGCTATGTCGTGATCGACGAGGCGCACGTCTATCGGGGAGTGTTCGGCTCGCACGTCGCCAACGTCCTTCGCAGGCTACGGCGCCTCGCGCGCGTCTACGACGCCGATCCGCAGTTCATCTTCGCGTCGGCGACGATCGCAAACCCCGGCGAGCTTGCGCACTCGCTGCTCGGCGACAGCGCAACCGTCATCGGCGACGACGCAGCGCCTCGCGCCGAGCGAACGATCGCCTTGTGGAACCCCGAGCTGATCGACGTGGAGCTCGACCTGCGCGCGAGCCCGCTCGGCGACGCTGCGCGGCTCCTCGCATCGCTCGTGCAGCGCGACCTGCGCACGATCTGCTTCGCGAAGAGCCGCAAGGCGGCGGAGCTCGTGCACCGCATGGCGGCAGACCGCGTCGACACGGAGACGGCGAAGCGGCTCGCGCCCTACCGCGCGGGCTACACGCCGCAGCAGCGACGCGACATCGAGCGGCGTCTCGTCCAGGGAGAGCTGCTCGGCGTGTCGTGCACCGACGCACTCGAGCTCGGCATCGACATCGGCCTGCTCGACTGCGCCATCTCGGTCGGATTCCCGGGCACCGTCGCGAGCCTGCGCCAGCAATGGGGACGCGCGGGACGGCGGGGCCACGGGCTCGCGGTGATGGTCGCGTCGGAGGACGCGCTCGACCAGTACTTCATGCGCGAGCCCGAGACGCTGCTCGGCCGCCGCGTCGAAGCTGCAATCCTCGACCACGCAAACCCGCGCGTGCTCGACGGTCACGTCGCGGCCGCAGCCTTCGAGGCGCCGATCGACGACGGCGACCGCGCGACGCTCGGAGACGAAGCGCTCGAGCGTGCACCGCACGTCCCCGAGCTGCAACACACGCCTCGCGGCTGGGTGTGGGCCGGCAAGGACTATCCCGCCGCGCGTACATCGCTGCGGTCGACGACGCCCGACTCGTTCACGGTGATCGACGCGACCACCGGCTCGCTGCTCGGCGTCGTCGAGCGCGAGCGTGCGTACGCCACTGTGCACGCGGGCGCCGTCTACCTCCACATGGGCGAGCAGTGGCTCGTGCGCGAGCTCGACCTGCTCGCCCGGCATGCAGTCGTCGAGCCGTTCGCGGGCGACTGGTACACGCAGGCGAAGAAGGAGACGTCGACCGACATCGAGGAGCCGGTTCGCGTCGAGCGGCGCCTGGGTCTCACCCTCACGTTCGGTCGCGTCTCCGTGACCGAGCAGGTCGTTGCGTATCAACGCAAGAGCATCCGCGACCAGACGACGATCGACACCATGCAGCTCGACCTGCCGGCAACGACCTTCGACACCGAAGCCGTCTGGTACATCCCGAGCGCACGCCACCTCGAAGGGCTCGAGGTGATGCCGACGCTGCTCTCCTCACTCCACGCCGCCGAGCACTCGATGATCGCGGTCCTGCCGCTTTGGGCGATGTGCGACCGCTGGGACATCGGCGGCCTCTCGACGAACGTCCACCACGACACGGGCGAGGCGACGGTCTTCATCTACGACGGCCACCCGGGCGGGGTCGGCATCGCGGAGCGGGGCTTCGACCAGTTCGAGGGCTGGGTCGCCGACACCGTCCGCATGCTCGAAGGGTGCCCGTGCGAGCGGGGCTGCCCGTCGTGCGTCCAGAGCCCGAAATGCGGCAATCTCAACGAATGGCTCGACAAGGCCGGCGCGCTGACACTTCTCGACCGGATGTCGAGATCGGGCTAGCCCGTTCGTCGTAGTCTCGACAGCAACCCCGAAGGAGGGCTCCGTGAAGTACATGCTGCTGGTCTACGACAACCCGGCCAACTGGGCGAACGTGACCGAGGAACAGATGCAGGGTCTCTACAAGGAGTACGGCGCGGTCGGCCAGAACCCGGCAACCGTCGACAGCGCCCAGCTGAAGCCGGTCGAGACGGCCAAGACGGTGCGGATCAAGAGCGGCGAGACGCTCGTGACCGACGGACCGTTCGCCGAGACGAAGGAGCAGCTCGGCGGCTACTACGTCGTCGAGACCGACTCGATCGACGAGGCGGCGAAGATCGGCGCGCAGATCCCTTCGGCCCGCATGGGCGGCTCGGTCGAGGTGCGCGAGCTCGTGGTGATGTAGCGATGCAGTACATGTTCCTCCTCTACAGCGAAGAAGGCGCCTGGGAGTCGCGCTCCGAGGACGAGCGCCGGACGCTCTACGCGGAATACGCACAGTTGAACGGCGACCTGCACACACAGGGGAAGCTCATCTCGGGCGACGAGCTGCAGCCGGTCGCAACGGCGACGACCGTACAGGTGCGGAAAGGCGAGACGCTCGTGAGCGACGGGCCCTTCGCGGAGACGAAGGAGGCGCTCGGCGGCTACTACCTGATCGACGCGGAGTCACTCGACGAGGCGATCGAGTGGGCCGCGAAAATCCCCTCCGCCCGCGACGGGAAGATCGAGATCAGGCCCGTCGTCGACCGCACGGGAGCCGGCGCATAGACGACGTCGCCCGCGCCTTCCGTGACGAACGTGCGCGCTGCATCGCGATTCTGGGCCGCGTCCTCGGCGATCTCGACCTCGCCGAGGATGCGGTGCAGGATGCCTTCGCGATTGCGCTGCAGCGGTGGCCTCGCGACGGCACGCCCGCGAACCCGGGCGCGTGGATCGTCACGACGGCGCGCAACCGCGCGATCGACCGGATCCGGCGCGAGCAAACGCTCGCGCGCAAGACGGAGCTGCTCGCACGGGCGGCGCAACTCCCCGACGACGAGGACACGACAATTCCCGACGAGCGCCTCGAGCTGATCTTCGCGTGCTGCCACCCCGCGCTCGCCGCGGAGGCGCAGGTCGCGCTCACGCTCAGCCTGCTCGGCGGCCTCACGACGCCCGAGATCGCGCGGGCGTTCCTCGTGCCCGAGCCAACCATCGCGCAGCGGATCGTTCGAGCGAAACGGACCCTCGCCGAGGTGCACGTCCCGTTCGAAGTTCCTCCGAGAGCCGAGCTCGCCGCGCGCCTCTCGTCGGTGCTGGAGGTCATCTACC
>DATCOE010000077.1:0-4714 GCA_036564885.1 Gaiellaceae bacterium
GAACGTGACGCCGATCTTCTCGATGCGGTTCCCCTCGACCTCGAGCACGTCGAAGCGCACGCCGTTCCAGGAGACGTCGTCGCCCGGCTCCGGCGCGCGCCCGAGCTGGCCGAAGACGTAGCCGCCGACGGAGTGGAAGTCCTCGTCGGGCAGCCCGGTGCCGAAGCGCTCGTTGAACTCGTCGATCGGAAACATCCCGGTGATGCGGTAGGTGTCCTCGTCGATCTGCTCGATCTGCACCTCGGCGACGTCGAACTCGTCCTCGATCTCGCCGACGATCTCCTCGATCAGGTCCTCGAGGGTGAGGATGCCCGCCATCGCGCCGTACTCGTCGACGACGATCGCGAAGTGCGTGCTCGTGCGCCGGAACTCGTGCAGGAGCGAGGCGAGGTCTTTCGTCTCGGGCACGATGTGCGCCGGACGAAGCAGCCCTTCGAGATGCACCTCGGCGAGGCCCTTCTCGTACATCGCGGAGAAGAGGTCGCGCACGTGCATGATCCCGACGACGTCGTCGAGCGAATCGCGGTACACCGGATAGCGCGTGTACGGCGAGTCGATCACCGCCGCGAGCGCGTCCTGCGGGGGCAGCGAGACGGAGATCGCGACGACTTCGGGTCGCGGCACCATGACGTCGGCGGCATCCTTGTCGGCGAAGTCGAAGACCTTCTCGATCATGCCGCGCTCTTCCTGCTCGATCTCGCCCTGCTCGGTCGAGCGGGTGAGCAGCATGCGGAGCTCGGCCTCGGACATCGCGTCGACCTCGGCGCCCGGCGGCTCGAGCCCGAACGTCGTGAGCACGAACTCGGTGGAGCGCTGGAGCACCCAGACGAGCGGCGAGAACATCGTGAAGAACGCGCGCACCGGTGCGGCGACCGTGAGCGCGGTGCCCTCCTGGTGCCCGAGCGCGATGCCCTTCGGCACGAGCTCGCCGAGCACGACGTGCACGAACGTGAGCAGCAGGTAGGCGAGCGCGATCGCGAGGAACGTCGCCATCCAGGCGCCGAACGTCCGCGACAGCGCCTGCTCGCCGAGGGCGCCGATGCCCAGCGAGGTCAACGTGACGCCGAGCTGCATCGCCGCGATGAAGCGCGGCGGGTCGCTCGTGATGCGCAGCACGTCGCGCGCTCGGCGGTTGCCCTGATGGTGGAGCTCGATGATCCGCGTGCGCCTGGCCGTGACGAGGCCGTACTCGGCCGCGACGAAGAACGCGTTGAGCAGGATCAGGACTGCAACGCCGACGAGCTCGTAGAGAAGTCTCACGCCCCCACTCCCGGGGCGCTGGTACTAGGCGGTATCTCGTCCACCAGGCTGCGGCGCAGTATAGGTCACGGTGCGGTCGTCCTCGACGCGCGCCGCCCGACCGAGGCCCACGAGCCTTTCCAAGTGCGACAGCGTCTCCGCGACGGCGAAACGCCGCTGGATCGGCGGTAGCTCCCGGCCGAACACCGAGTGCGAGATCTCGTAGCCGCCGCGCTCCCGGCCGTCGAGCGCCGCCTCGGTGCGGTCGAGCCGCTCGTCGTGGTGCCCGACGATCACGAGCGCCCGCGCGGCGGGCTCGTCGACCGTCGCGCCGTGCCCGCCGTACGACACGCGCGGGGCGAGCGCTGCGATGTCGTGGAGCGACTGGAGGTAGTCGCCGAGGGGATCGGGCCGGCTCTGCGGGTAGAGCCCGACGGCGGGCGTGATGGGCGTGAGAATCGAGTCGCCTGCGATGAGCACCCCGTCGCGGTAGAGGCACAGGTGCCCGTCGGCGTGTCCGGGCGTCGCGAGCACGCGCCAGCCGTCGATCTCGTCACCCGGGTCGACGAGCGTCGGATTCGCGACGAACTGCACGAAATCGGCGAAGACGTGGCCGGACTCGATCATCTCCCGCGCACGTTCCGGCGGCACCCCGTGACGCAGGAACCACTCGGCGATGCGCTCCGGCCAGTCGTCGGTGCCCCAGACGCGCTCGCACTGCGCGTAGTCGAGGCGCCCCTGGAACACGGCCGCTCCCGTCGCGCGTGCGGCGGCCTCGGCACCGCCGACGTGGTCGGGGTGCATGTGGGTGATGAAGATCCGGACGACGGGCCCGTCGACCTGGGCGAGGATGTCCTCCCAGGGCGTCTCCATCAGCCCGAGACCGGTGTCCACGAGCGTCCAGCCGTCCTCGCCGCGCAGGAAGTAGCAATGGACGTGCATCGGCCCGCTCGGCAGCGGCAGGGTGAGCCGCAGGATCCCCGGCTCGACCTCGACGGGTTTGGAGAACGTATGTTCGATAGGATGCGCCACGGGAATGAACGTCGAGTATCGCTAAGAGCCGTGCCGCTCCGCACTGTTCTCCGCCCCGGCGATCGACCCGGAGATCTGGCGGCGCGCCAGACGGTTCCGCTGAAGAGCCACGTGCGCGGGCTCGCCCGCGCATGTGGCCGCTACCTATATTCCGGTCCTGGGCCATAGAATCGGCGGACTGTGAGCATCAACGAGATCACCTGCCTGATCGTCGACGACCACGAGGTCGTGCGCGAGGGACTGCGGCTGTCGCTCTCCCGGGCGCCGCACATCCGCGTGATCGGCGAGGCCGGGGACGGCGAGACCGCGATCGCGCTGGCCGAGCGACGCCGCCCGAACGTCGTGATCATGGACGTGCGGATGCCCGGCATGGACGGGCTCGAGGCGACGAAGATCCTGACAGAGAGGGTGCCGGAGTGCGCGGTGCTGATCTTCACGGCGTACAGCGAGCGGAGCCTGCTCAGCCGCGGCCTCGAATCGGGCGCGAAGGGCTACATCCTCAAGGAGGCGCCGCACCAGACGCTGCTGCGCGCGATCGAGAAGGTCGCGGGCGGCGAGGGATACGTCGACCCGGCGCTCATGCCGGCATTCCTCACCGGCAAGGACAAGGACGACATGCTCACCGGCCGCGAGCGGGAGATCCTCCAGCTGCTCGCGGACGGTATGTCCAACGCCGACGCCGCGGCGAAGCTCTTCATCAGCCAGGAGACGGTGAAGAGCCACGTCCGGCACATCCTCGCGAAGCTCGAGGCCGACACGCGGACGCACGCGGTCGCGATCGCGCTGCGCGAGGCGATCATCGATTAGGCGCCTTTGAGCGACGAGCCTTCGCCGCGCGACCTGACCGAGCAGGTCCTCGCGGCCGAGCAGGACGAGCGGCGGCGCATCGCTCTGTTCCTCCACGACGGGCCGGTGCAGTCGCTCGCCGGCGTCGCCCTGATGCTCGACGCTGCGCTCGACTTCATGCGTCGCGGGAAGACCGATCAGGCGGGCGAGGTGCTCGAGAAGGCGATGTCGCGGACACGCCTGACGATCGGCGAGCTACGTGACCTCTCGTTCAACCTCGAGCCGGTCGTGCTGCGCGACCACGGCCTGGCGATGGCGGTGAACGCCCTAGCGCAGGATCGAGGCCTCGAGCACGGCATCGAGGTCCAGATCGACGTCGCCGCCGCCGAGTCGCTCGGCGAGCGCTCCCAGGCGGCGCTCTACCAGATCGTGCGTGAGGCCTTCGAGGCCGCGATTCGCCGCGGCCCGCCGAAGAACTTCTCGGTCCGCGTCGTCTCGACGGACGACGGCGGGCTCGAAGCGACGATCTGGGACGACGCCCCGGGCGAGCGGCGCAAGCGCTCGATCGAGGTGCTCGAGGAGCGGGCGCGCACCCTGCGCGCGGCGCTGTCGGTCGAGCAGGCTGACGACGGGACGACGATGCGTCTCGTCCTCCCGACGTACGCCGGCTCCGAGTAAGCTCCCCGCCGACATGGCCGACGGTCACCTTCTCTTCGTCTGGAAGACCTCCGGCTACGAGCTCCGCGAGCAGGACGGCGACGTGCCCGCCGTCGGCTCCGAGGTCGAGACGGACGGCGAGACGCTGATCGTCAGCAAGGTCGGCCCCTCGCCGCTGCCGCACGACAAGCGGCCCTGCGCGTACCTCACCGCGAGCTAGACAGCTCTTCCGCGGCGGCGAGCCCGAGCACGAGCGCCTGCGCGAGGCCGCTCGCGTACCCGCCCGCGGCGACGCCGCCCGCGTCGACGCCCGCGGCGTAGAGGCCGTCGAGCGGCGCGCCGTCCGCCGCCAGCACGCGCGCGTGTGTGTCGACGCGCAGTCCACCGATGGTGTGCGTCACCGCCGCCGCCACGTGGACTGCGACGCGCGAGCCCGGCGGCGTGTCGAACGGCAGCTCGGCCGGGTCGACGACCGTGCCTCCGGCGGCGCGTGCGGCGTCGACGCGCTCCTGCGCGTGGGTCAGGCCGTCGTCGTCGAGCACGTACCAGGCGCGGCCGCGCGGCTGCCTGCCGACCGCCTGCGCGAGGTCGTTCTCCGACCACGACACCGACGCCGGCGTGAGCTCGGCGCCGTCCTCGGCGAACACGCGCGCCCAGCGGCCGTACAGCTGCGAGAGGGACACGAAGCCCTCTTCGGTGACGCGCGCCGGCGGCGCCGGCATTGCCCGGCCGTAGAACTCGTCCAGGCCGTCGGTGACGGCGGCTCCTCGCGCGCGCCCGAGCTCGAGGCCCGCACCGTCGCTCCACGGGTTCGCCCGGAGCAGCAGGCCCCGCTCCTGCGCGAGCCGCTTCGCGAAGCCGCCGGTGGCGAGCACGAGCGGCTCCTCAGTGTCCGCGGGCAACGGCGTCTCGAGCTCGACGTCGCGGGCGAGGAGCGCGGTCAGAGCGCGCGGGTCGAATCGCTTGCCCGTGGTGCGCGGGTTCTCGGTGTCCTGCCACA
>DATCOE010000078.1:0-30554 GCA_036564885.1 Gaiellaceae bacterium
AAGCGGCTCGCGTGGGCGAACGTTCAGCTCATGCCCGACCCGACGATCCCCTCGGACGAGACGGGCACGCGGCATCGCACCGCGGAGCGCGTCGCGAAGCAGACGGGTGCACTCGTCGTCTCCGTCTCGCAGCAGCGGGAGGTGGTGACCGTGTTCGTGGGGCAGACCCGCTACCAGCTCGACCCCGTCGCCGACGTGCTCGCGAAGACCAACCAGGCCCTTGGGACGCTCGATACGTACCGGCAGCGGCTCGAGCAGGTGCTGCTGCGCCTCACGGCGCTCGAGTTTCAGAACGCCGTGACGCTCAATGACGTGCTCGTCGTGCTCCAGCGGGCGGCGATGACCTCGCGGATGGCGGAGCGGATCGAGCGCGACTGCGTGGAGCTCGGCAGCGAGGGCCGGCTGATCCGGATGCAGCTCGAGGAGCTTGTCGGAAACGTGCCGTCGGATCTCGACGCGATCGTCCGCGACTACCACGTGGCCGGCGCCGACGCCGAGGCGACGCTGGCGCTGGAGGGTCTCCGGGCCATGCGCTACCGCGACCTCCGCGAGTTCGAGCGGCTGGCCGAGCTGCTGGGCTACGACCGGGGCGTCAACCCGCTCGATCACACCGTCGCGCCGCGGGGCTTCCGCGTGCTCTCCCACATCCCGCGGCTCCCCGAGGCGGTGGTTCGGCGGGTGGTCGGCGACCTCGGGAACCTCGACGCCGTCGTCCGGGCCTCCCAGCGGGATCTCGAGGCCGTCGAGGGCGTGGGGACCGTCCGGGCCCGCGAGATCAGGGAAGGGCTGCGGCGGCTCCAGGAGCACAACCTCGTCGATCGCTACCTTCAGCTTTAGCTCTTCAAAGTCCTAAAACGCCGAAAAAGTGGCTTTTCCAGGCCGTTTTTGCTAGAATGCCTTCTCTCGAGCCGGTGGAGGAGGTGCGCCGGCTCTTTTTGCGGGAAAGCCTCGATACGAAGGGGAGGGTCGGCTTTGTACAAGGTCGGCGACAAGGTGGTGTATCCGCACCACGGTGCTGGGACGGTCGTCAAGAAGGAGTCGCGCGAGGTTCTCGGGACGAAGCGCGAATACCTGACGATCAAGATCCTGCACAACGACATGACCGTGCAGGTCCCGAGCGAGAATGCGGACCAGGTCGGCCTCCGCAGGGTGATCGGCGAGAAGGAAGTCGGCGTGGTGCTGAAGGCACTGACCGGCGGCTCGACCGAGATGCCGAAAAACTGGAACCGTCGCTTCAAGCACAACCGCGACAAGATGAAGACGGGCGACATCCTCGAGCTCTCCGAGGTCGTCAAGAACCTCTCTCTGCGCGACCACGAGAAAGGCCTGTCCACCGGCGAGAAGCAGATGTTCGTGAAGGCGAAGAAAATCCTCGCCTCCGAGCTGATGTACGCCAAGGGCATGGACGAGGAAGAGTGCGCCGAGTGGCTCGACGGGGTGCTCACCGGTGTCGGGGGCAACGGCAAGAAGCGGCCCGCGGCCAAGAAGAAGGCCGTCGCGGCGACCGCGTAGGCTCGGGGCTAGAGGCCTCGAGTCATGTCTGTCTGGGCGATTCTCGTGGCCGCGGGCCGCGGGGAGCGGCTGGGCCTGGAGCAACCGAAGGCATTCGCGAAGCTCGGCGAGGATCCGCTCCTCGCCGAGCCTTTGCGCCGCCTCGAGGAGTCCGACTGGATCGACGCGATCGTGCTGGTCGCGCCGCCCGGGTGGGAGGAGCCGGCGATCCTGCTCGCCGAGGAGCTCGGCTGCGGCAAGGTGAGCGCGTGCGTGCCCGGCGGTGCGACGCGCGCCGACTCGGTGCGCGCGGGCATCGCGGAGGTACCCGCCGACGCGGTGGTGGTGCTCGTGCACGACGCGGCCCGGCCGCTGCTGCCGGAAGCGGTGATCGAGCGCGTGCTCGCGCCGCTCTCTGAAGGCTGGGACGGCGCAGTGCCGGGGCTGCCGGTCGCCGACACGCTGAAGCGGGTTGGGGCCGACGGCGCGATCACAGAGACGGTTACCCGCGACGGCCTCTATACCGTGCAGACGCCGCAGGCGTTCCCGGCCGACGTGCTGCGCGCGGCCGTCGCGGCGGGCGGCGACGCCACCGACTGCGCCGCGCTGGTCGAGGCGCAGGGTGGCCGGGTGAAGGTCGTGCCCGGCGATCCGCAGCTTCTGAAGGTGACGACCGCCGACGACCTGGCCAAGATCGCTTCATGGCTTTCATGAGCGACTATCGGGTGGGCACGGGGTTCGACGCGCATGCGTTCGAGGACGGCGTGCCGCTCGTGCTGGGCGGCGTGAGCATCGACCATCCGCGAGGGATGGCGGGGCACAGCGACGGCGATGTGCTCGCGCACGCGCTCACCGACGCGGTGCTCGGCGCGGCGGGCCTGGAGGACATCGGCGCGCTCTTCCCGTCGGGCGATCCCGCGCTCGCGGGCGCCGACTCGATCGAGCTGCTGCGCGAGGCGTGGCGGCGCGTTCGTGAGGCAGGCTGGGAGCTCGCGAACGCGGACGTCGTGCTCATCGGCGAGGAGCCGCGCCTCGCGCCGCACCGCGACGCGATGCGTGCTCGACTCGCGGAAGCGTTGGGTGTCGAGCCGGAGCGTGTGGCGGTGCGCGCGACGACGACGGACGGGCTCGGCTTCACCGGCCGTCGCGAAGGTCTCGCGGCGCAGGCCGTCGCGCTCCTGCGGCGATGAAGCTGCGCATCCTCACGCACGCGGAGAAGAACCTGAGCGGCACGATGCCGAACCTCTGGCCTGCGTTCATGGATCACGATCCGATCGTCTCGACGTTCTGGTCGCGGCTGTACGAGGTGTACGCGGACTTCCAACTCTGGGTGCTCGACGGCAAGGAGACGGTCGCGAGGGCGTGCACGCTGCCGGTGACGTGGGACGGCATGGCGGAGCCGCGCGGCCTCGACTGGGCGATGACGAACGGCGCGGCCGGTGCGCCGACGACGTTGTGCGCGGTGGTCGTGGACATCCTCCCGTCGCATCGCGGGACTGGTCTTGCCGGTGTGCTGCTGCGGCGTATGAGCAGCATCGCGGCCGCGCACGGGCTCGATTCGCTGATCGCGCCGGTGCGACCGACGTGGAAGGAGCACTATCCGCTGACCCCGATCGAGCGCTACCTCAGGTGGCGGCGCGAGGACGGGCTGCCGTACGACCCGTGGCTACGAACGCACGAGCGTATCGGGGGGAAGATTCTCGACCCGGCGCCGCGCTCGATGACGATCACCGGCTCGCGCGAGGAGTGGGAGGAGTGGACGGGGCTGCAGTTCCCCGAGGACGGCGACTATGTCGTTCCGCGTGCGCTCGTGCCGGTGTGCTTCGAGAACGGGCACGGCATGTACGTCGAGCCCAACGTCTGGATGAGGCACCCGCTGTACGAGGACTAGGCCTAGCGGCGGCGCTGGGAGTCGCGCTTCGCCTTGTCGAGCCTGCGGCGCATCTGCCGGTTCGTCGCCTCGGGCGCCATCACGCCCTGCTCCTCCTGCACCTGGATGAGTGCGCGGCGCTCCGGCGCCGTCAGCTGCGACATTGCCGCCTGGGCGCGATTCGGGTCGCGCAGGGCGCCCGAGCGCTGCATCTTCTTCATCGCGCTCGCGAGCTCCGGGTTCGAGCGCTCGAGCGCGGCGTTCGACGCCTTCTGCAGTCCGCGCCGGAAGATCGGCACCTTCGAGATGAGCGTGATCACCGGGCGGAGGTAGCGGCCGCCCTGGATCCGCCCGAGCAGCGCGACCACGCCGAGCAGGAAGACGAGGCCGAGCAGGATCCACACCGGGATCAGCAGGGTGAAGATTCCGGCGAGCATGCGGCGGATCGTAGCGGCCGATGGTTGATGTCACGGCGGGGTGTGTCTGGGGATGGCTCAGGCCAAGACGTGTGGGCGGGCCAGCCGCAGCCCAGGCTGGTTGCCTGGGCAAGGCTGGCCCGGCCGCAGGGCGCCGCGCCTGAGCCACCATCCAGGCGTGCCCTGTCGTGGCATCAGCCATCTAGGCAGGGAGCGAGACGGTCTCGCCGTCGAACCGGACGAGGCCGTCGCGGGCGAGCGAGGCGACGGCGTCCAGGTCGAGCTCGTCAGTGCGCCGTGCTTGCGCGGCAATCAGACGCAGCGTGGCAGCGCGCCGCTGCCGGAAGGAGCCCTCGAACGCTCCCTGCTTGCGCTCGGGCTCGTAGCGCCGGCCGCGGGAGGGGCAGTGCTCCGAGAGCGGGCAGGAGCCGCAGCGCGGGATGCGGGCGAGGCAGACCGTCGCGCCGAGATCCATCAGGGCCTGGGCGGAGGCCGCGGTGAACGCATGCCCGGTGCGCTCCGACACGCGCCGCACGTTGACGTCGACGGGCAGGACGTCGCGGCCGTGCGCGAAACAGGCGATCGCGTCGGCGGTGTACCTGCCGACGCCGGGCAGCTCCGTGAGGTCGTCGGGCCACCCATGCGCCGTGATCTGCTGCGCGGCGCGGTGCAGGTTGAGCGCGCGCCGGTTGTAGCCGAGCCCCTGCCACTCGCGGATCACGTCGGCGGGCGAGGCCGCAGCGAGCGCGTCGACGGTCGGCCAGCGCTCGAGCCAGGCCCGCCACCGCGGCACGACGCGGTCGACCTGCGTCTGCTGTGCCATGACTTCCGAGACCAGGATCGCGTACGGATCTCTCGTCTTCCTCCACGGGAGATCGCGCGTGTTTTCCCGGTACCACGCTAAGAGCAGCGCTTCCACCCGGTCGAGCCTAGAGGACGGTTCGGCGACGCGCGGGTTCAGCGTCCGAGGCGGCGCGCCACGTCCAGGTCGGCCGGATCGTGAGTGCGTGCTCGTGGTCGACGCATTCGTGTATCTCGCGGACTCAGGGTCCGACGGGGATCCGCCGTTCGCTCTCTTCGATCTTGTAGTCGTTGGTGCTCGCGTCGCGGCGGCGCATCAAGCCGTTTTCGTCGAACTCCCAATGCTCGTTGCCGTGACTTCTCCACCACTGTCCGTCAGCATCGCGTGACTCGTACTCGAAGCGGACTGAAATACGATTGTCAGTGAAGCACCAGAGCTCTTTTTTCAGTCGGTACTCGAGCTCGCGCTGCCATTTACGGCGCAGGAACTCCGTGATCTTTTCCCGCCCCTCGAAGAACTCGTCTCTGTTTCGCCACGTCGAGTCGACCGTGTAGGCAAGGGCTACTCGGTCGGGATCACACGTGTTCCAGGCGTCCTCGGCGGCTTGCACTTTTTGGCGGGCCGTCTCTTCTGTGAAGGGCGGAACCGGCGGTCGTACGTTCATTCGAATCTCCTTTCGGGCGTTAGCCCGCGAGGTGCGTGAACCCGCCGACGATCGCGCCGTACGCAATGTGGGCGAGCACGTTGACCAGCGGTGTCTGCGGGCCATAGTTGAGCATCAGGAAGCCGGGCGGCTCAAGCAGGGCGACCGAGTTCGCGCCGGTCGAGGGCGAGCCCATGCGCGGGTGCACGAGCGGGAGCAGGACGTTCACGAGCGCGGTGGCGGCGAAGAGCCCGTGGGCCAGTCCGAAGATAGCGCCGAGCCGCCAGCCACTCCGGTTGATGGCGAGAAAGATCGCGTAGTAGCCGAGCGCGAACACGATCCCG
This sequence comes from Gaiellaceae bacterium, assembly GCA_036564885.1. Taxonomy (GTDB): domain Bacteria; phylum Actinomycetota; class Thermoleophilia; order Gaiellales; family Gaiellaceae; genus Palsa-739. The sequence continues at coordinate 5,567 of DATCOE010000078.1, forward strand.
GCGACGAAGTGGAGTACGTAGCCGAGCGCTTTCGCGCGCATGCGGTCGGCGGTAAAGGCGGTCCCGAGCAGGAACGGAAGGTCCATCCGTGTCAGCCGGAGCTCGCTCGCCGCCCGGAGCGCCGTCGTCAGGACGAGGGTGCCGGCGAAGCCGCCGGCGAGCGCGCCCCAAATGCTCATTCCCCTGCCTCCTCGATCGCGGTGGCGGCACTGATCAGTGCCAGGTGGCTGAGGCCTTGGGGCATGTTGCCGAGAAACTCGCCGCTTCGTGGGTCGATCTCTTCGCTGTAGAGGCCGACGTCGTTGGCGAGGTCGACCAGTTGTGTCATCAGCTCACCGGCGGTGTCGACGCGACCGGCTCGGGCGAGCGCTTCGGCGAGCCAGAACGAGCAGGCGAGGAAGGCACCCTCGTCTCCGGAGAGCCCATCCTCGCCGCTATAGCGGCGGACGAAGGGACCGTCGGCGAGTTCGCGTTGGATGGCGTCGATCGTTGCCTGCATGCGCTCGCTCTGCGGGTCTGCATAGCGGTGAAGGAGGGCGAGGAGCAGGCTCGCGTCGAGTGTGTCGCCGCCGGCGCAGCGGACGTAGCTGCGCTTGTCGTCTGACCAGCAGCGCGTCTCGACAAAGTCGCGGATGGCCTTTGCTTGTGTGCGCCAGCGGTCGGCGTGGCGATCGGGGATCGCTTGCTGCTCTGCAAGTTGCAGGGCGCGCTCGAGCGCGACCGCACACATCATTTTCGACTGGGTGAAGTGGTCTGGCTCGCTGCGCACTTCCCAGATGCCGGCGTCGGGATCGCGCCAGGTCGCGCAAACGTAGTCGGCGATCCTCGCCAATCTGTGGCCGATGTCTCTGTCGAGGTCGTTGCCGTCGTGATTGTAGAGCCAGGCGGTCTGCATCAGTTCTCCGTAGGTGTCGAGTTGGAGCTGGTGGGCGGCCCCGTTACCGATTCGGACCGGCCGGGAGTGCCGGTAGCCCGGAAGCGGCAGCTCGTCCTCGCGTGTGCGTGTGCCGCCGTCGAGTCGGTAGAGCACGCGAAGGCGTGGTTGGGTGAGTTGGGTGGCATGCATTAGCCACCAGAAGTAGGCATGCGCCTCGGCGGAGCAGCCGAGTTGCAGGAAGGCATCGATCGTGAACGCGCTGTCGCGGATCCAGGAGAAGCGGTAGTCCCAGTTGCGCTCACCTCCGAGCTGCTCGGGCAGCGACGTCGTCGCCGCGGCTGCGATCGCGCCTGACGGCGCGTAGACAAGCAGCTTGAGTGCGAGCGCGCTGCGTATCACGGCATCGCGCCAGGGGCCGTTGTAGCGTCGCTCGTCCGTCCAGGATCGCCAACTGGCGCAGGTTGCATCGAGGCGCGCATCGAGCTCGTCGCGCGACGGGAAGACCAGCGGCTCCTGATGGGCAAAGGAGAGCGCAAGCAGGGCCGAGGATCCTTCGAGGGCTTCGAAGCGGCCGCCGATTGCCGTGTCGCCGAGTACGGGCTCGCCGGCGCCGAACGAGCGAACAGCAAGAGCGTCACTGCCGCTGCTGGCAACCGGGACGCCCTGTCTGCGGCCGAGGTGGAGCGACCAGCCGCCGTAGCCGAAGCGCGGCTCGAGCTGCCAGCGCATCGGCACCCGCCCGGACAGGCCGTCGATCCGTCGCTGCAGCTCCCGAACTGGTTCGAGTCCTCGGCCCGGCATGGTGAGCGCGTCGGTTACCGCGACCGTGCCGGTGTCGGTGACGAATGTCGTCTCGAGAACATTCGTGCCGGGCAGGTAGCGGCGCGAGACCGTGAACGGCACCGTGGGCGCGAGTGCGAAATGTCCTCCGCGCTCGCTGTCGAGGATCGCGGCGAAGACCGCTGGAGAGTCGAGGTCGGGCAGCGGCAGCCAGTCGATCGCGCCGTCGCGGGCGACGAGCGCGACCGTCCTGCCGTCGCCGATCGCAGCATAGTCTCGCAGCGGCGCATACCCCTCGCGCCGCTGGGAGGTCACTACCTCCTCGCACCTACTCACGCGATCTGCCAGGGCAAATCGCGCCCGGTTTCCTGCAACCAGCCCCAGAGCAGCTCTTCCATCGGGTCGAGCCTATAGAGCAGAGTCGATGTCCTGGCCAGCCGAAGAGCTGCGCCCACTACGCACGATTGCGATCCCTGCTGTGAGCGCCATGAGCGCGGCCCGCCGCAGCGTGATCGCGGGCCGGAGACCCTGCCGCGCACGTTGCTGATGCTTCTCGTGACGAGGTAAGAACGCGGCCCCGGTCGTCACTAACACCCCAACGACGACAAAGGAGGCACCAAATGCCCTGGGGTTCCTGGATCAACCAGCTACCGACCGGCTTCTTCCTCACCGTGCATGTCACGGCGTTCGTGATCGCGGCCGGGTTCGCGTGGACGGCGTTCAGACGCGACCTTCGCGGCCTCGGCTGGGCGTTCTCGCTGTTCGGCGCCGCCGAAGCCTGTTACATGACCTATCACCTCGACTGGACCGTGTTCCTGTTCGCGCACACGATCAGCGAGGTCCTCGACCTGGTTGCCTTCGTGATCGTCTTTGCCTCCGCGGTCATCGACGTGGTGCGCGTCCGCCGGCCGGCTCTCGGGGCGAGCAGCCGATGAGGCACCGACTGGTCCTCCTGCTCGTGCTCGCGGTATCCGCCGTGCTTACAGCGGGTTGCGGCAGCGCGTTCTCGAGTAAGCCTGTCGCGACGAATCAGGTGCTGTTGCCGAAGAGCTACCGCTTCGATCCGATGGAGGTCGTCGTCAAGGCCGGCACGTCCGTCACCTGGTCGAACCACGACAACTTCACCCATACGGTCAAGGTGGAGGACGGCGTCGATCACAAGATCAGTCCCGGTCAGAGCGTGACGATCAAGTTCCCGACACTCGGCACGTATCGCTACGTCTGCACGCTGCATTCGCACGACATGCACGGCGTGGTGATCGTCAAGTGAGCGCTCTACTGAGACGCGACGTGCTGATCGTCATCTGCGCGGTGAGCGCCGGTGTGCACGCCGCCCTGGCACCGGAGCATCTCCGTGAGAGCGCGGTCACGGGCGGCGGCTTCATCTTCGCGACCGTGGTGCTGCTCACGCTGATCGTCGTCCTGACAGCGCGTCCGGAGAGCCACGCCGTCCTGGTCGCGACGGTGCTCACATTCGTCGGGCTCCTCGTCAGCTATGCGCTGGCGGCGGCACACGGCATCCCCGTGCTCCACCCCGAGCAGGAACCGGTCGACGGCCTGGCGCTCGGGACCAAGGCGGCCGAACTGATCGGGCTGGTCGTCGCCCTGGGCCTCATGCGTCGCAGTTCCGCCGCGACCGCCGCCGGTTTTCCCATCCAGCAACCACAAGGAGTTCGAACATGACCGACGCTCGAGCACGACGTCCAATCCCACTGGCGCTGACGATGCTGATCGCCGTCTTCAGCGCGCTCGTCGCACTCGCCGTCTCCGGCGGGCCCCACGCCCACGCCGCCACCGGCCAGGCCGACACGCACGCGACACACTTCCAGCAGCAGGCGTCGATCTCGGGCAGCGAATTCGCGCTGCGGATGGACATGCGCCGGCTCTGGGAGGATCACGTCACCTGGACCCGGCTGGCGATCATCAGCCTCACGACCGATTCGCCTGACACGAAGGCGACGGTCGCGCGGTTGCTCGAGAACCAGACCGACATCGGCAATGCGATCAAGACGTACTACGGTGCCGCTGCCGGGGCGAAGCTGACCGCGCTCCTGCGCAGGCACATCTTGATCGCGGCAGACCTGATCGCCGCCGCCAAGAAGGGCGATCAGCCAGGCACGAGCGCCCAGGCGGCTCGCTGGACGGCGAACGCGGATCAGCTGGCCACCCTGCTCGCGAGCGCGAATCCGACCTACTGGAAGCTCGGCTCGATGAAGGCGATGCTGCACGATCACCTGCGTCTGACGACCGACGAGGTCCTCGCTCGGCTCAAGCAGCACTGGTCGGCCGATGTGACGGCATACAACCGGGTCAACCGTCAGGCCCTCTCCATGGCCGACATGCTCTCGAGCGGCATCATCGGCCAGTTTCCGAGCCGCTTCCGCTAGCCCGAGCGGCCTTCCTTGCCCACCCGTCCCGAAGCGGCTTACCCCGCCGCTTCGGGACGGATCCGTCTTCGAGGGTAAGAACTCCGGGCCTACGAGCACCAACTGAATATGCGCATCGAGACGGAGCATGAGGCCCAGGGGGCCGACGAGGTCGTCCGCTGGCGGCGCGAGCAACTGACCGATGCCGGTTTCGGGGCATCGCTCGCGTCACAGTTGGCCACGGACGCGCGCTGGGATCTGCATGCGCTGATCGAGCTCGTCGAGCGCGGCTGCCCGCCGCAGGTCGCGGCGCGTATCCTCGCGCCGGTCGAGGAAGAGTGGGCGGCATGAACGCCGTTGCGGTTGCTAGCGTCGTCACCGTGGAGACCGTCCCGCAACTGCCCGTCTCCAGCTCGTCCGCGCCGCTGCTCGATGCAGAGTCGCGGCAGTGGCTCGAAGACCTGCGCCGGACGGGAGGCGCACGCGATGCGGCCGTCGCCCGTCTACACGCCTTGTTGCTCGGTGCGGCTCGCTTCGAGGTCGGGCGGCGCCGCCCGAGTCTGCCGCACCTGCGGGGCAACGAGCTCGAGGACATCGCGCTCGAGGCCGCCGCCGACGCGCTCATGAGCGTGCTCAGGCGCATCGATGACTTCCGTGGTCTCAGCCGCTTCACGACCTGGGCCTACAAGTTCGCGCTGCTCGAGGCGGCGGTGAAGCTGCGTCGGCGCGCCTGGCAGGGCCGCGAGCTGCCGCTCGAACCCGAGAGCTGGGACATGTTCTCGAGCGCCGACCCGACGCCCGAAACGGAAGTCGAGCAGCATGAGCTTCTGGCGGCACTTCAGCAGGCGATCGAGGAAGAGCTGACACCGCACCAACGCAAGGTGCTTGTCGCGCTCGCGTTGAACGGCGTGCCGATCGACGTCCTCGCCGAACGGCTCGGAACGACCCGCGGCGCGCTCTACAAGACGCTGCACGACGCCCGGCGCAAGCTGCGGCGCCAGCTCGCCGCGTCCGAATTGATGCCCGACACATTCACGAAGGAACGCACCTGATGGGACGACGCGACCTGAAGCACGCACTGGGACGGCTCCTGGGGCCGGCCGAGCCGGAGGTCGGCTGCGACGAGTGCTTCGCCGAGCTCGACCGCTATGTCGAGCTCGAGCTGGCCGGTCTCGACGCCGACGGGGCCGTGCGTGGCCTGCGTGCGCACCTCGACGGTTGCCCGGCCTGCCGTGAGGAGCACGAGAGCCTGCGTGCTCTCGTCGGCGGCGGCTGAGAAATCGCCGCGGTGTGACGCACGCTCCGGACACCATCGCGATCGTCGAGCTCTTTGCGGCTGACGTCGAGGCTTCGCTCGGCGATCTCGTGCAGTTGCTGCTCGACGCGCACGCGTCGGGCATGGCGCTCGGACTGGCCGGTCCGCTCGACCGGGCACGCGCCGCGGAAGCGTGGCTCGCGACGGCGGCTCTGCTCGATCCGCGGAATCGCGTCATGCTCGGCGCCCGGGCTGAAGGTTCCCTCGTGGGCCGGGCCGAGGGCTTCCTGGTGGGCACCGTGCAGATCGTGCGCGCCTCGGCGGAAAACGGGTCGCACCGCGCGGAGATCGTGCGCCTTGCCGTTCGCGGGGACATGCGCGGCCGCGGCATCGGCCGGGCGCTGCTCGAGGCGGCCGTCGGGCGGGCGCGCGAGCTCGGCATCTCGCTCCTCTGGCTCACGACGCACGCCGACACGGACTCCGACCGCATCTACGAGCGGCTGGGCTGGACGCGGATGGGAAGGATGCCCGGCTACGCCGCGCGTCCCGACGGGAGCCTCGCGGACAACGTCTTCTACCACCTCGAGCTCTGACCAACCGAGCGGCCGGCCATCCGGTAGCGTCGCAGCCGTGAACCGCCGCGAGATTCGCTCCTGGCTGATGGACATGGACGGCGTGCTCGTCCACGAGCAGAGCGCGATTCCCGGCGCCGATCGGTTTCTCGCACGCCTGCGCGATCTGGGCATCCCGTTCCTCGTGCTGACGAACAACTCGATCTACACGCGGCGCGATCTCTCGGCGCGGCTGCGCGCGAGCGGCCTCGACGTTCCGGAGGACGCCATCTGGACGTCGGCGCTCGCTACGGCGAGATTCCTCGAGGACCAGCGCCCCGGCGGCTCGGCGTTCGTGATCGGCGAGGCGGGGCTGACGACCGCGCTGCACTCGGCCGGCTACACGCTCACCGAACGTGAGCCGGACTACGTCGTGCTCGGCGAGACGCGGACGTACAGCTTCGAGCGCATTACGCAGGCGATCCGCCTCATCGTCGAGGGCGCGCGCTTCATCGCGACGAACCCCGATGCGACGGGCCCGACACCCGACGGCCCGCTCCCGGCGACCGGGTCGGTCGCCGCACTGATCAGCAAGGCAACCGGCGTCGCCCCCTACTTCGTCGGCAAGCCGAACCCGTTGATGATGCGCTCGGCCCTGAACGCGATCGACGCCCACTCGGAGACTGCGGCGATGGTCGGCGACCGCATGGACACCGACATCGTGTCGGGCCTGGAGGCGGGCATGCACACCGTCCTCGTCCTGACGGGCTCGACCCAGCGGGCGGAAGCCGAGCGCTTCCCGTACCGGCCGTCGCGGATTGTCGACTCGATCGTCGATCTCGTCGACGAGCTGGGCTGACTCCGCCCGAGCCGGACACGGCCGCCCGAGCGGCTTGGAGCGCCAGTATCGTCGGAGGCATGTGGGCCACCGAGAGCGACGGCCGGCCGGCCGACCCGGCGGCCGCGGAGATCAGCGTCACGCTCTCACAATCCGGGCCGCGCTACGTCTCCGCCGACTCGGAGTTCGCGGTGTGGGCGGCGACGCTCGGCGAGGAGCGGGACGGCGAGCCCGTCACGCTCGTCGGCCCGCTCGGGCACGTGAGCCCGGGCGACCAGCTCGTCTGCACCGGAGCGTTCTCGGAGCACGCGCGCCACGGGTGGCGGTTCGCCGTCACCACGTTCCGCTCCGCGCTGCCGCAGTCGCCCGAGGGCGTCGCGCTCTGGCTCATGACGCGCGTGCCCGGCATCGGCCGGACGTTCGCGCGCGCGATCGTGGAGCACTTCGGCGCCGAGCACGTCTTCAAGGAGCTCGACCGCGACCCGGAACGGCTGCGCGAGGTGCGCACGAAAGCCGGGCGCGCGATCTCACGCAAGAGCGTCGAGCGGGCGATCGTCGCCTGGCGTGAGGTCGCGACGATCCGCGAGGTCGAGACGTTCCTCTTCACGCACGGCATCAGCGCTGGCCTCGCCGCACGGCTCGTGCGCCAGTACGGCGACAACGTCGTCGCGCTGCTCATGCAGGATCCCTACCGGCTCACCGAGCTGCCGCGGATCGGCTTCAAGATCGCCGACCGCATCGCACGCTCGCTCGGCATCGAGCTCGACGACCCGCAACGCCTGCGGGCAGGGCTGCTCTTCGTGCTCGAGCGGGCGGAGTCGGACGGGCACACCTTCCTGCCCCTCGACGAGCTCTGGCAGGCCGCCGCGAAGCTGCTCGAGGTCGGCGAGCTCGAGCAGCTCGAGTCGGCGGTGCGCACGCTCGTGCTCGCCGCCGAAGTCGTTCTGGACGGCGACCGCGCGTACGTCAGCGAGCTGTACGAGATGGAATGCCGGCTCGGGCTCGCGCTCGGCGAACGCGCACGTGCGAGGCCCGTCGAGCTGTTCGCCGCGCCGAACCGGCCGGACGTGCAGGTCTCCGACGAGCAGTGGGCGGTCGTCGAGCTCGTGCGTACCCGGTCGCTCGTGCTGCTCACCGGCCTCCCGGGCGCAGGCAAGACGCACACGCAGCGCGTGCTCGTCGACACCGCGCGCCGCGCCCGCAAGCGCGTGCTGCTCTGCGCTCCGACCGGCAAGGCCGCGCGACGGATGCGCGACCTCACGGGCCACGACGCGATGACGATCCACCGCGCGCTCGGATACTCGCCTGCGGAGGGAGGCTTCCAGCGCGACGAGAGCTCGCCGCTCTCCGACGACTACGACCTCGTGATCGTCGACGAAGCGTCGATGTTGTCGCTCGAGCTGGCGGACGCGCTCTTCCGCGCGGCCGGCGACTGCCACGTCCTGCTCGTCGGCGACACCGACCAGCTGCCGCCCATCGGGGCGGGCAGCGTGCTCGCCGACCTCGTCGAGTGCGGCGTCGTCCCACGCGTCCACCTGACGGCGATCTACCGGCAGGCGGCACGCTCGCTCATCATCCAGAGCGCCCGCCGCATCAACGCGGGCGAGCTGCCGTTCCTCTCCTTCGAGGAGGCGCGCGCCACGCTCGGGCCCGACGCGGAGTTCGACGAGGACTTCTTCTTCATCGCCCGGCATGGGCCGGAGTCGATGCGCGAGGCGGTGGTGGAGGCCGTCTGCGAGCGGATCCCGGCGCGGTTCGGGCTCGATCCGCGCACCGACGTGATGACGCTCGTCCCGATGCGCCGCGGCAAGGTCGGGTTGGAAGCGTTGAACGCGGAGCTCGAGCAGCGGCTCAATCCGGGCAATCGTCCGGTCGTTGTCGCGCGCTCCGGCCTACGCGTCGGCTCGCGGATCGTGCAGACGAAGAACGACTACACGCCCGACCGCGAGGTGATGAACGGCGAGGTCGCCTTCATCCTCGACTGGGACGACGAAGAGGGCGAGGCGCGGCTCTCGCTCGACGACGGCGAGCGAGAGATCGTCCTGCCCGTGTCCGCGCTCGAGACGTACGACCTCGCGTGGGCGCTCACCGTGCACCGGTCGCAGGGCTCCCAGTTCCCGGCAGTCGTCGCGCCCTGGTCGACGGCGTACGCGGTCATGCTCTCGCGCGCGCTCCTCTACACAGCGGTCACGCGTGCCCAGCGTCTGTGCGTGCTCGTCGGCGAGCGGAAAGCGGTCGCCATCGCCCTCGCGCGCAGCGAGCAGCGGCGGCGGCACTCGGCGCTCGCCGAGCGCATCGTGGACGCCACGGGCTGAGACAGCACGGCCTGACGCCTGGCCGTCCGGCGCTGCGTCTGGTTCGGGACCGTCCGGCCCTGGCCGTACCGTTCAGACATGGCCAAACCGCTGGAGGAGTGGTCGATCGACGAGCTCCGCATGGAGGCCGTCCGCGTCGCCGAAGAGCTCGCGCGGCGAGCCGCGGCGCCGGCGCCGGGCGCGGTCAAGAAGCCGCGCGTCGACGTCGTTCGCGCCTGCGAGAACTGGGTACGCGGCGTCGCCTGGGACGAGACCTTCACGATCGAGATGGTCGAGGACGAGCTCTCGCTCCACGAGCGCAAGGCGGGGCAGGAGCTCGCGCCGCTCGAGCGCGAGCGGCTCAGGCAGCTCTGGCTCGCGCTGCACAGTGAGCGCTACCGCGACGCAGCCTGACGAGCACGCCGGGCCGTCCTTGCGGCGGTGACCTTAGACTCGCCCTGTGGTCAGAGTCCGCTTCGCGCCGAGCCCCACCGGATCGCTTCACCTCGGCGGCGCCCTCAGCGCGGTCGCGAACAGGCAGTTCGCCGACGAGCACCGCGGTCGGTTCCTGCTGCGGATCGACGACACGGACGCGGTCCGCAACGTCGAGGGTGGGGCCGAGGCGATCGAGGCCGACCTCCGCTGGCTCGGCGTCGGCTGGGACGAAGGGCCGGTGCGGCAAAGCGAGCGGTACGTGCGCCACCGCGAGGCGGCCCACACGATCGGCGAGCCCGATGCCGAGGGGGCCCTGCGCTTCGGGCAGACGACCCTGCTACGCGCCGACGGCACGCCGACCTATCAGCTTGCGAGCGCCGTCGACGATCACGACTTCGAGATCTCGCACGTCATCCGCGGCTCCGACCATCGCGCCAACGCCGAGCTGCAGGCGGCGTTGATCCGCGCGCTCGGCGGCGAGCCGCCGGAGTACGTCCATCACGGGCTTCTGCTCGGCGAGGACGGCCAGAAGCTGTCGAAGCGTCACGGCGCGTCGTCGCTCGCCGACCTCCGCGACGCGGGGATCCCCGCCGAAGCCGTCCGCGCGTACCTGGAGGAGCTCGGCCTGCCGCGCCACGACGTCCACCTCGATCTGTCCAGGCTGCGCAGGCTCTCGATCGAGGCGCTCGCCGCCCTGTCGGACGAGGAGCTCGCGGCGCGCGTCGGCGCTCCGGTCTCGGTCGCTCCGGTGCTGCGCGGCGCGCGCGACCTCGCTGAGGCGCGCGAGTACGCGGCGCAGGTGCTCGAGGCGCCCGACGTCACCGTCGACTCGCCCGAGACGCTCACGCGCTTTCGGGAGCTCGTCGAGGGGGGCCTCGACGCACGTTCGGTCGTCCGGGAGCTGAAGGCGGTCGGCGGCGACCTGAAGGCCGTGCGGCTCGCGCTGACGGGACGCGAGCGCGGGCCGGAGCTCTGGGCCGTGATCGCCGCGCTGCCGCAGGACGAGCTGGTGCGCCGCGCTAAGCCTCTACGCTAGGCCTCATGCGTCTCTACAGCACGCTGCAGCGCGAGCTCGTCGAGCTTCCGTCGCCGGACGCCGGTCCGGTGCGCATGTACTTCTGCGGTCCGACCGTCTACCAGCGCGCACACATCGGCAACGCGCGGCCGTTCGTGCTCGGCATGTGGCTGCGGAGCTGGCTGCGGCATCGGGGGTACGACGCGACGCTCGTGCACAACATCACCGACGTCAACGACAAGATCTACGACGCCGCACCGGGAGCGAGCGCCGAGCTCGCCGCGCGTGCGACCGAGTGGTATTTGAAGGACACCGAAGACCTCGGGCTCGGCAGGCCGGACGGGCTGCCGCTCGCCACCGAGCACATACCGGGAATCGTGCGCTTCATCGAGCAGCTGCTCGAGCGCGACTATGCGTACGCCGTCGAGGGTGACGTCTACTTCCGCGTCGCACGCGACGCGCAGTACGGGCGGCTCTCCGGGCAGCGCCCCGACCAGATGGAGCAGGGCGAGGAGCCGAGCCCACTGAAGGAGGATCCGCGCGACTTCGCGCTCTGGAAGGCGAACAAGCCGGGCGAGGACACCGCGTGGGGCGCGCCGTGGGGGCGCGGCCGGCCGGGCTGGCACATCGAGTGCTCCGCGATGGCGGAGGAGGCGTTCGGACCGGTCTTCGAGATCCACGGCGGCGGGCTCGACCTCGTCTTCCCGCACCACGAGAACGAGCTCGCGCAGTCGCGCGCGCTCGGTCACGAGTTCGCCCGCATCTGGACGCACAACGGCCTGCTCGAGTTCGGCGGCGAGAAGATGTCGAAGTCGCTCGGCAACGACGTCTCGCTGCGCAACGTGCTCGACACGTGGGGGAGAGAGGTGGTGCTCCTCTTCTTCATGACCGCGCACTGGCGCAAGCCGATCGACTTCACCGACGAGACGCTGCAACAGGCAAGGGCGCAGGTCGAGACGTTTCGCAACTTCTTCATCGACGGACCTCGTGGACAGGAACCGCTGGAGTGGGAACGTCTCGAGGAGATCCTCGATGACGATTTCAATACGCCCGAGGCGCTTGCGCTCATTCACGACTGGAGAAGCCGCGGTCTTGGTGGCGATGTTCGAAAGGCGCTCGAGCTATTCGGTCTCGCGTCGCTTGCCGAGCTCGATGTCGCTCCACCTCACGTGGAAGAGCTTGCGGAGCAACGGCAGCGCGCGCGTGTGGACCAGAACTGGTCGGAATCAGACCGCCTGCGCGACGAGATCGCGAGCTTGGGCTGGGTCGTTCGCGATACCTCCGACGGCTTCCAGCTCCTTCATCCATGACCCGCGAGCAGGTCTACGGCCGCCGTCCGGTTCGCGAGGCGCTTCGCGGCTCACGGGAGGTGCTCGAGCTCTGGGCGACGGAGCGCGCGGTCAAGGCGGAGCCCTGGCTGCAGGAGACGCGGCAGCCGCGCGTGCAGGTGAAGCTCGACAAGGATGTCAGCGAGGAAGCCGGAACCCGCGACCACCAGGGGGTGCTCGCCTGGTGCGAGCCGTTCACGTACGCCGACGCCTACGAGCTGGCGGCGGCCGACCGCCCGCTGCTCGCCTGCCTCGACCAGGTGAGCGATCCGCGCAACTTCGGTGCCGTCATCCGCAGCGCGGAGGGTGCAGGCGCAACCGGCGTCGTCGTGCCGGCACACGGCTCCGCGCTCGTGACGCCGTCGGTCTGCCGGTCGTCGGCCGGCGCGGTCGAGCATCTGCCGGTCGCCGTGGTCACGAACCTCGCGCGCTACCTCGAGGAGATCAAGGGAGCCGACCTCTGGGTCATCGCCGCGGACGTCGAGAACGCGACGCCGATGTGGCAGGCCGACCTCTCGGGCGGGCTCGCCTTCGTCTTCGGCGCGGAGGGGAAAGGCCTGCGCCCGCTCGTGCGCCGGACGTGCGACCTCGCCGTCTCCATCCCCCAGCTCGGGCAGGTGGAGTCGCTGAACGTCAGCGTCGCCGCGGCGTTGCTCCTCTACGAGGCCCGGCGCCAGAGAAGTGGCTGAGCGAAGTGGCTGAGCCGACCCTCTACCTCTTCGACGGCTTCAACCTGCTGCACGCGGGCGGCTTCGAGTCCCCCGCCGAGCTGCGCGACCTGCTCGCCAGCTGGGTCGCCGGCAAGGGGGCACGGGGCGTCCTCGTCTTCGACGGCCACGGCCCCGACGAGAGCCACGGGCGGCTCGACGTGCGTTGGGCCGTCGACGCGGACACGCTGATCGAGCGCCTCGCGGCCGAGCACCGGGGCCGCGAGCAGGTGGCGGTCGTCTCCTCCGACGCCGCCGTCCGCGGCACGTCGGGTGCCGAGGTGCGGAAGCTCTCGTCTGCCGCGTTCCTCGCCGAGCTGATCCCGCCGAGCCATGTCGACCGCTCGCGCGGCGACCTGCGCGACAGGCTCGACGCGGCGACGCTCGCCGAACTCGAGCGCCTCCGCCGCGGCGAGTAACCCTCGGCCGGGCCGGGGGCGAGCGCGGACGAACGTGTGTTCGTATCATGTTGGGTCCACTGCAAATTAACTTGTAAAGTGTTCGATCCCTTGCTATCTTCGGCCTCAACTACAGGGTGAGACTTTAGGAGCGGCGTCGAAGTGCCGATCCAGGAACTGCCCATGAAAATCCGGGGGAGGCCTCGTGTCCGCTCGCACCGCACCAGCGTATTCACCGCAGAAGGCTCAACGAGAGCTTGAGGATCTCCAGCTCGTCTTGAAGGCCCGCAACGGCGACAGCGTCGCGATGGACCAGCTGATGCGCCGCTACACCGGCTTCGTCCGGCTGAAGGCGAGCTCGTACTTCCTCGCAGGCGGGGACTCCGAGGACCTGATCCAGGAGGGCCTCGTCGGCCTCTACAAGGCGGTGCGCGACTTCCGGACCGACAAGGAGACGTCGTTCCGGAGCTTCGCGGAGCTCTGCGTCACCCGGCAGATCATCACGGCGATCAAGACCGCCACCCGCTTCAAGCACTCCCCGCTGAACACGTACGTCTCGTTCAGCCACACGCCCGCCGGCCAGGACTCCGACGGCGAGTGCTCGCTCGGCGACGCGCTCCCCGGCCCTGGCGTGCACGAGCCGTCGGTGATGGTGATCTCCACCGAGGAGCTCCAGAGCCTCGTCCTCTGCCTCGGCACCGGCCTCTCCTCGCTCGAGGCCGACGCGCTGCGCCTCTACCTCGAAGGCTCGTCCTATGAGGACATGGCCGAGCGGCTCGAGTGCGACACGAAGACGATCGACAACGCCCTCCAGCGCGTGAAGCGCAAGATCATCACGCACCAGAAGGCGCGCGAAGTCACGCTATAAGCAAGCGGGGGCGCGCAGCGCCCCATTCCGTTAGCTACCTGGTTCGCAACCAGGTCGCCGCGCCGTGCTCGTTGTCTGATCGCTGATCGACCTGGTTGCTCTGGAACCAGGTTGCAGCCGTTGCCCTAGGCAAGCGGGGGCGCGCAGCGCCCCATTCCGTTAGCTACCTGGTTCGCAACCAGGTTGCAGCCTTCGGTCGCGCTACGCTGCCAGCGTGCCGGAGTAGCTCAGCTGGAAGAGCAATTCACTTGTAATGAATAGGCCGTGGGTTCGAGTCCCACCTCCGGCTCTTGACCGATAGGCCGCTCGGCCGAAGCACAGCCGGTCCCCGTCTGGCCGGCTCGCGGTTGCGCTACGTCTGCGCGTGCTGGGCGACGAGCGCCTCGAGTGCGAGGACGAGGTCGTCCTCGACCCGCGACTTGCGCACGTAGTCGACCGCCCCCGCCTCGCGAATCTCGAAGACGCGTTCCTCGTAATCGTGGCCGCTGATCGCCACGACCGGCAGCTCGGGCAGCTGTTCGTGCAGCAGTCGCGTCGCCTCGACGCCGTCGCACACGGGCATCTCGATGTCCATCACGACCACGTCGACATCCAGGCGCGCGGCCAACTCGACCGCCTCGCGGCCGTTGTGCGCGCGTCCGATCACCTCGAACCGGCCGTCGTCTTCCAGCACGCCGCTGAGCGTCTCTAGGAACGCATCGTCGTCCTCGGCGACGATGACCCGGTAATGAACTGACCCCACTTGAGCTCCCAGGCTAGCGCCTCTCGGCCCGCTCGGGAGATTCTCTTCGAACCGGGTGAAAGCCGAGGAAAACAGGGGGCTTACGGCGCAGTACGTGTCATTGTGAACGATTCGCGAAAGAGGCGCCAAGCGCGGGCTCCACGACGTCCGTAGACGCCTAGTCGAGTACGGGCGCCGCGGCCGGCGTCCTGCCGGCCGGCGCTGCCTCCGTCGTCGAGAGCCGGGGCAGCCACTCGAGCCACCGTGGCAGGTACCAGTTCCAGTCGCCGAGCAGCTTCATCGTCGCGGGCAGCAGCACGCCGCGGATGATCGTCGCGTCGATCAGCACCGCGACCGCGAGCCCCACCCCGAGCTGCTTTATGTCGAGTGTGCGCAGCGAGGCGAAGATCCCGAACACCGCGACCATCACGACTGCGGCCGACGTGACGGTGCTCGCCGTCCGCCTGATGCCGTGCTCGACGGCGTCGGCCGTCGTCTCTCCGCGGTCGACGAGCTCCTTGATGCGCGCGACGATGAACACGTGGTAGTCCATCGAGAGACCGAAGAGCACGGTGAACAGGAAGAGCGGCAGCCAGGTCACGACCGCGCCGTTCGAGTGGAAGTTGATCAGCCCCTGCAGGTGGCCCTGCTGGAAGATCCATACGAGCACGCCGTACGCTGCTCCGACCGACAGCAGGTTGAGCACGATCGCCGTGAGCGGCACGACGACCGACCTGAACGTGATCAGCAACAGGAGGAACGCGAGCCCGAGCACAAATGCGAAGACGAGCGGGAAGCGCGACTTCATCGTCTCGTTGAAGTCGTGCGTGCCTGCCGTCTCGCCGGTGACCGCGTACGTCGCGTTCCCGAGCCTCCCGATCGTCGAGGGTAGGACGGTGCTGCGCAGGGTGTGCAGCGCGGCCACCGCTTTCGCGTTGTCGCCGTTGCCGGCGAGCGGGACTTCGATGCGCACGACCGTCCCCGACGGGTTCACGAACTGGCGGATCGGCTGGAACATCTCGCCGGTGGCGAGAGCGCGCCGCTCGAGCGACGCGATCGCCGCCTGGACCGCCGGCGTGCGCACGTCCGGCGCCTGCAGGATGACCTGCGCAGGCGTCTGTGCGCCCGGGAAGGCCTTCTGGATCTCGATGTAGGTCTTCACGATCGGGATGTCGCGCGGCAGGTCGGTGAAGCTCAGGAGCTTCGTGTGGATCCCCCGCACCGGCAGGGCGAGCACGACGAGCGCCGCGACCGCGAGCGCCGCGGAGATCGCCGGGAAACGCATGACCGGCCTGAGGATCCGTCCCCAGATGCGCGATTCTGTGCGGTCTCCCTTGACGCGCCGGAGGAACGTCTGCCGGTCACGCAGCCGGACGAGCCAGGCCGGCCGCCGGCGCAGCGGCCCCAACAGCCGCAGCACGCCCGCGGCCGTGACCGCAAGCACGCCGCGCTCCACGCGATCGCCGAGCTTCGCGAGCAGTGCCGGCAGCACGGTGAGCGAGCCGATCATCGAGGAGAACACGACGATCATCGTCCCGACGCCGATCGACGTGAAGATCTTCGAGCCGGCGAGCAGCATGCCCGCCATCGCGATCAGCACGGTGCCGCCCGAGATGAGCACAGCCTGGCCGGACGTCGCTGCCGCACGCGGGATCGCCTCCTCGCCTGCGCCGGCGAGGCGCTCTTCCCGCTCGCGCTTCAAGTAGAAGAGCGAGTAGTCGACGCCGACCGCCATGCCCATCAGCAGCATCACGGAGTTCGTCGAGTCCGACGCGTGCGAGATGTGGCTGATGAGCCCCGCGAGCCCGATCGACCCGAGGACGGCGGTGAATGCGAGCAGCACAGGCACGCCCGCGGCGACGAACGCACCGAAGGCGAAGAGCAGGATGAGGAAGGTGATCGGCACGGAGAGCTGCTCTGCCTTCCTGAAGTCCTGGCCGAGCGTGTCGCTCAGCTCCTTGTTCGCGCTCGCGAAGCCGAACTCCGCGACCGTGAAGCCGGGGCTCTGCTTCTGGAGCGCGTCGACGGTGTCGAGCACCGGCTGGACCTTCTTGTCGGCCTTCGCGGACTCCCCGGCGATCGAGAACTGGACGAGGGCCGAGTGGCGGTCCTTCGAGATCGACCCTGCGCCGCCTGCGTCGAGCGGCGAGCGGACGTTCTGCACCTCGGGGAGCGTGCGGAGCTTTGCGGTGACCCGTGCGATCGTCGCGCGGAACGCCGGATCGGCCACCGTCAGCGAGCGGCTCTGCACGAGCACGTTCTCGGCCGCCGGCTGCGAGAAGCCGGCGCCCTGGAGGATCGTCTGGGCGCGGGCCGTCTCGCCGGTCCCCTGCTCGGCGTCCGTCAGCTTGACGGTTCCCACGGCCTTCCCGATGACGACGGCGACGACCACGAACGCCACCCAGGCGAGGGTCGCGGTCTTCCAGTGCGCGGCGCTCCAGCGTCCCGCGCGCGCGGCCAGATTTTGACTCCCGTCCATCGTTCCCACTCCCGATCCGGTTTGCCGACTGCGCGATCAGTCTGCCTGCCCGCTTCGGGCCTGGAAATAGGGGATGTCCCGGAACCGACCCCTACGCCGCGCGCACGGGAGCCCGGCGGCGCACGCCGCCGGTGGCGGCGGATGTCGAGGCCTGCTCCTGCGGGACCTCGACGAAGAACGTCGCGCCCTCGCCGCCTTCCGACTCCACCCAGATGCGCCCGTTCACGCGGCGCACGAGCTCCCGGCAGATGTAGAGGCCGAGGCCCGTGCCGCCGATGCCCCGGGCCATGTGGGGATCGAGGCGGTAGAACTTCTCGAAGATCCGGCTCTGCTCGACGGGGGGAATGCCCAGTCCGCCGTCGGTGACGGCGAACTGGATGCGGTGGTCGCGCGTCGCCAGGGCGAGTGTCACCGTGCCGCCGTCCGGCGAGTACTTGATCGCGTTGTCGATCAGGTTCGAGAGCACCTGGCGAAGCTGGCCGGCGTCGGCGGCGACGGGGGGCAGCGACTTCGGCGCGTCCAGCACGAGGTCGACGTTCTCCGGCAGGTGTGTCGTCGCCGCGTCGATCTCGAGCTGCGCGATCTCGAGGGGGTCGCACTGCTCGATGTTCACCCTGAGCTTGCCGGAGTCGAGCTGGCTCGTGAGCAGGAGGTCGTTCACGATCTCCGACAGGCGGTCCGATTCCTGCACGATGACCTCGAGGAGCTTGTCGCGCAGCTTTGCCTCCAGCTCGACGTCGCCGCGGCGTAGCGTCAGCGCGGCGCCGTAGATCGCCGCGAGCGGCGTGCGTAGCTCGTGCGAGACCGTCGCGACGAGATCCTGGCGCATCGACTCGAGCGCCCGCTCCTCGGTCAGGTCGCGGAAGGCGTAGACAGTGCCTTCCTCGTAGCCCACCGCGGAGATGGAGAGCCAGAGCTCGCCGGAGTCGAGCTCGAGGGGGACGCTCTCGGGCCGCGTCGGCTGGCCGGTGTGCGCGAGCGGCACGCGCGACTCGACGGCGGTCCAGCTCGGAATCGCGGTTGCGGCGGGGCGGCCGAGCACGTCGCCCTCGGCGACACCGGTGATGCGCTCGGCCGCCGCGTTCCACAGCCGAATGCGCCCGCTCCGGTCGACGAGGAAGACGCCGTCGCCGATCGTGGCCAGCACCCGCGCCGCCTGGGCGCGCTCCTCCGCCTGTCGGAAGAGGCGGGCGTTTTCGATCGCCATCGTCGCGCGCCGCGCGAGCTCCTCCGCGAGGAGCTGGTCCTCGGTGCCGAAGCGCCGGCCGGACTCGGATGAGATGAACGTGATCGCACCGAGGACGCGGTCCCGTGACTTGAGCGGCACGCACATGTACGACCGGAGCTCGAGCCGGCGAAGCAGGTCGAGGTGCAACTCGTCGACGGCGGAAGCTGTGAGCATCTCGTCGGTGATCTCGGAGACGAGCTCCGCCTCGCCTGTGCGGATCACCGCCGCCGCGCCCGTCGGATGGTCGGGGTTCGGCGGATAGCGCTCCTGCAGCTCGCGCGCGAACATCACCTTTGCGGGATCGGCGTGCGCAACCGCGACCTCCAAGAGGGTGCCGTTGGTCTCGACGACATGGACGGCGCACCCGTCGGCGACGGCGCCCACCGCGAGCTCGGCGACCTGCGACAGCGTCTCGCGATAGTCGAGCGAGCGTGCGAGAGCGTCGCCGGCCGCGACGATGAAGGCGCGCTGGTCCTCGATGATCTTGCGGTCGTGGATGTCGGTCGCGGTGCCGATCCAGAACTCGAGCCGGCCGGTCTCGTCGTGCATCGGCACCGCGCGGCCCAGGTGCCAGCGGTATGTGCCGTCGGCGGCCCGGAAGCGGTGCTCCACCTCGTACGGCTCGCCGCTCGAGAGCGTCTGCTCGCGGCGCGCCAGGACGGCGGGGAGGTCGTCGGGGTGCACCGCGGCGAGCCAGGCATTCGGCCCGATCTCCTCGGGCGTCATACCGGTGTACTCGAACCAGCGGTGGTTGAAGTACGTCGCGCCGCCGTCCGGCCCCGACGTCCAGACGATCTGGGGCATCGCGTCCGCCAGCTGCCGGTACCGCGCCTCGCTCGCGCGCTCGAGCTTCGCGAGCTCGTGCTCGTGCAGCTTCGCCGCTTGCTCCTGCAACTGCCGGTTCTTCACCCAGAGCTCGACGAAGACCGTGACCTTCGAGCGCAACACGTCCGGATCGACCGGCTTGAAGATGTAGTCGACCGCGCCCGCGGAGTAGCCGCGATAGACGTGCCTGTCTTCCTTCGAGAGCGCGGTCACGAAGACGATCGGGATGTGCCGCGACCGCTTGCGCTGCTTGATCAGGCTTGCGAGCTCGAAGCCGTCGAGCTCCGGCATCTGCACGTCGAGGAGGATGCAGGCGAAGTCACCGAGCAGGAGCTCCTTCAGCGCCGCGGTCCCGGAGGTGACGGAGACGAGCCGGTTTCCGAGCGGCTCGAGGATCGCCTCCAGCGCGAACAGGTTCTCCTCACGGTCGTCGACCATGAGGATGTTGGCACGCTGCATCCACAGCGCGTCGACGCTCACCGGGGCACCTCGCAGCAGAGCCCGAAGACGAAATCGGCGATCGCCTCGAGCGGCAACACCGCGTCGGCGACTGTCGCGGCGATCGCCGCGTCGGGCATCGCGCGCTTCTCCGACGTCGTCGGGTCCTGCACGATCGCCACACCCCCGCGGTCCTTGATCCGGGCCAGGCCCGCCGCGCCGTCGGCGTTCGCGCCCGTGAGCACGATGCCGATTGTGCGGTCGCCGTAGGCGTCGGCTGCCGACTCGAACAGGACGTCGATCGACGGCCGTGCGAACTGCACAGGCGCGTCCGTCGAGAGCGCGAGATGGCCTTCCTCGACGAGCACGTGATAGTCGGGCGGTCCGAGGTACACGTGGTCGTGCTCGAGCGTCGTCTTGTCATCGGTGTCGCCTACGACCCGCCGTGTGTGGCCCTGCAGCAGGCGCCCGAGGACGATCTCCTCCCCATCGGGCGAGCGGTGCTGCGCGATGACGATCGGCTGGTGCACGTCGTCGTGCAAGCCGGCCAGCAGCCGGCTGAGCGCCTCCAGGCCTCCCCAGGACGTCCCGATCACGATGAGCTCGTACACCTCACGCGGTCTTTCGGTAGATGCGCTCGGCAGCGTCCACGACCTCGTAGGAATCGGCGAGAGGTGTGAACGTCACCGACTCCTTGCGGCCGAGGGCAAGCACTCCGAACGTGTCGAGGCTGTCGTAGAACAACTGATGGACTCGACCCTGCAGCGCCTTGTCGAAATAGATCATCACGTTGCGGCAGACGATGACGTTGAACTCGTTGAACGAGCGGTCGGACACGAGGTTGTGCTGGGCGAAGACGACGTTCTCCGTGAGGGCGCGGCTGAAGCGGGCGCCGTCGTACGCTGCGACGTAGTACTCGGAGAACTCGCGCGCCCCGCCGCCCCTGATGTAGTTCTGCGTGTACTGCTTCATCCTGTCGAGCGGGAAGACGCCGGCGCGTGCCGTGTCGAGCACCTGCTCGTTGATGTCGGTCGCGTAGATCCGCGTCCGGTCGTACAGCCCCTCCTCCTGGAGCAGGATTGCGAGGGAGTAGACCTCCTCGCCGGTCGAGCAGCCGGCGCACCAGATCCGGGTGAACGGGTACGTGCGCAGAGCCGGCACTACTTGCTCGCGGAACGCGACGTAGAACGACGGGTCGCGGAACATCGCCGTGACGCTGATCGAGAGGTCGAGCAGCAGGCGCTCCATGCATGCGGAGTCGTGCAGCAGCCGGTCCTGGAGCTGCGTCACCGTCGAGAGGCCTTCCGCGTGCATCCGGCGCCAGAGGCGCCGCTTCAGCGACGCCCGCGCGTACTCGCGGAAGTCGAAGCCGTAGCGCCGGTAGACGGCCTCGAGCAGCAACTCGATCTCGATGACCGCGAGCTCCTCGTGCGCAGGTTCGCCGCCGCCGACGACTGCGGGCGGAACGGTCCATTCCGGCGCCGACACGAGCGACCTAATGATAGAGCCAGACCCGCATCAACGAGAGCAGCTGATCCGTGTCGACCGGCTTGGTGATGTAGTCGGATGCCCCCGACGCGATCGACTTCTCGCGGTCGCCCTTCATCGCCTTTGCCGTGAGGGAGATGATCGGCAGCCGCTTGAACTGCGGGATCTCCCGGACGGCCACCATCGTCTGATAGCCGTCCATCTCCGGCATCATGATGTCCATCAGGACGAGATCGACGTCCGGGTTCGCCTGCAGGGTCTCGATGCCGTCCCGGCCGTTCTCGGCGAAGATGACCTCCATGCCGTTCGCCTCCAGCACCGAGGTGAGTGCGAAGACATTACGCACGTCGTCGTCGACGATGAGCACCTTCTTGCCCCTGAAGACCTCCTCGATGCTGTGCAGTTGCTCGAGCATGCGGCGTTTGGCCTGCGGCAGCTGCGCCTCGACGCGATGCAGGAACAGCGACGTCTCGTCGAGTAGGCGCTCCGGCGAACGGGCGTCCTTGACGATGATCGTCTCGGCGTAGCGCTTGAGGCGAGTCTCCTCGCGGCGCGTGAGCTCCTGCCCGGTGTAGACGATCACCGGGAGGGTCGAGAAGCGCCCATCCTTCTTCATCTGCTCGAGCAGCTTGAAGCCGGTCGTGTCCGGCAGCTTCAGATCGAGCACCATGCAGTCGAAGTGCGTCTCCTGGAGTTGCGCCAGCGCCTCCTCGCTCGATCCCACCGCCGTCACGGCGACGTCGTCGCCCGAACCGACGAGCTCGACGATCGAGTTGCGCTGGTCGTCGTCGTCCTCGACCACGAGCAGGCTCTTCACGCCGCGGTTGATGAACGTCGAGATCTGCTGGAACGTATCGTCCAGGTGCTCCTTGTCCAGCGGCTTCTGGATGAAGGCGACGGCGCCCGCGCGCAGCGCGTTCGTCTTGCCGTCCGCCGCGCCCGCGGAGACGATGTGCACCGGGATGTGGCGGGTGGCGGGGTGGTGCTTGAGATGGTCGAGCACCGTCCAGCCGTCCATCACCGGCAGGTTCACGTCGAGCACGATCGCATCCGGCTTGAACTCGTGCGCGAGCGCGAGCCCCGCATCGCCGCGTAGGGCGACGAGACCCTTGAAGCTCTGCTCGCGTGCGGCGTCGAGCACCGTGCGCGCAAACGTCGCGTCGTCCTCGACGATCAGCACGACCCGGTCGCCTGCCATCACGTCGTCGCGATCGTCCGGAACCTCGCTGGGCAGGAGCAACGTCGAGTCGAGGTCGAGCTCGGGGATCTTCAGCTCAGCGTCGAGATCGAGCATTACGGTGCCCTCGGCGAGGAGCGACTCGCCCTCGCGCACCAGCTGGTCGAGCCGCGCTTCGAGCCCTTCGACGCCCGCGTCTCCGTGCTCCGCTGGAGTGAACGTGGACGGCATGTAGAGCGTGAACGTGCTGCCCTTGCCGGGAGCGGAGTGGACGCGGATCTCGCCGCCGAGCAGCCGGGCGATCTCGCGGCTGATCGAGAGGCCGAGCCCGGTGCCGCCGTGCTTGCGCGATGTCGTCCCGTCGGCCTGCTGGAACGCCTCGAAGATCAGACGAAGGTTGTCTTCCGGGATGCCGATGCCGGTGTCGATCACCGAGAACGTGAGCACGGTGTCGGCGTTCGCGAGTGCGGGCGAGGCGAACTGCATCGTCTCGGGTGCGACCTCGATGCGCATGGTCACGACGCCTTCTTCGGTGAACTTGACGGCGTTCGAGAGCAGGTTCTTCAGTACCTGCTCGAGCCGCTGCTCGTCGGTGACGATCGTCGGCGGCACGCTCGCGCCGACGATCTCGACGGCGAGCTCCAGGCCCTTCTCCTCGGCCAGCGGCCGGAAGGTGCGCTCGACGTACTCGCGCATGTCCCCGAGCGCGACGTCGCCGGCGTGCACGTCCATCTTCCCGGCCTCGACCTTAGAGAGGTCGAGGATGTCGTTGATCAGCTCGAGCAGGTCGGCGCCCGCCTGGTGGATCGTCTTCGCGAACTGGATCTGCTTGTCGGAGAGGTTCTTGTCGGCGTTGTCGGCCAGGAGCTTCGCGAGGATGAGCAGCGAGTTCAGCGGCGTGCGCAGCTCATGGCTCATGTTGGCGAGGAACTCGCTCTTGTACTTCGACGAGAGCGCGAGCTGCTCTGCGCGCTCCTGCAGCGCCGCCCGCGCGAGCTCGATCTCGCGGTTCTTGATCTCGATGCGACGGTTCTGCTCCTCGAGCAGCTGCGCCTTCTCCTCGAGCTCCTCGTTGGTCTGCTGGAGCTCCTCCTGCTGCGTCTGGAGCAACTCCTCCGAGGCCTTGAGCGTCTGCGCCTGCTGCTCGAGCTCGGAGTTCGCACCCTTGAGCTCTTCCTGCTGGGACTGGAGCTCCTCGGAGCGCTCCTGCAGCTCCTGGGTGAGGCCCTGCGACTGGCGGAGCAGCTCCTCGGTGCGCATCGTCGCCTGAATCGTGTTGATGACGATGCCGATCGTCTCGCCGAGCTGGTCGAGGAACCCGCGCTGCACGTCCGTGAAGCGCTGGAACGACGCGAGCTCGATCACCGCCATGACCTGGTCCTCGAAGAGCACCGGCATGACGACGATGTTGCGCGGCGCCGCCTCGCCGAGCCCGGACGCGACGCGGACGTAGTCCTCCGGCAGTTCGGAGATGAGGATCGACTGCCGCTCGAGCGCCGCCTGGCCGACGAGCGACTCGCCGAGCTTGAAGCGGTTCGAGACCTTCTTGCGCTGCTTGTACCCGTAGCTCGCAATCAGCTGGAGCTCAGGCGTTTCCTCTTCGATCTCTTCGGCGAGGAAGAAGGCGCCGTAGCCCGCGCCGACGAGCGGTGTCAGCTCGGACATGATCACGCGCGAGACCGTCTGCAGGTCGCGCTGCCCTTGCATCATGCCGCTGAAGCGAGCGAGGTTCGAGTTGAGCCAGTCCTGCTCGGCGTTGCGCTCGGTCGTCTGGCGCAGGTTCGCGATCATCTGGTTGACGTTCTGCTTGAGGGCGTCGACCTCGCCCTTCGCGTCGACCGTGACCTCGCGGGTGAGGTCGCCCTCGGTCACGGCGGTGGAGACGTCCGCGATCGCGCGCACCTGCGTGGTGAGCGACGCCGCAAGCTGGTTGAAGTTGTCGGTGAGGTCCTTCCACACGCCGCTGACGCCTTCGACGTCCGCCTGGCCGCCCAGCACGCCTTCGGTGCCGACCTCCTTCGCGACGCGCGTCAGCTCGCCGGCAAACGAGGACAGCTGGTCGACCATGATGTTCACGGTGTTCTTCAGCTGGAGGATCTCGCCGCGTGCGTCGACGGTGATCTTCTGCGAGAGGTCGCCCTTCGCGACTGCGGTCGTGACCTCCGCGATGTTTCGCACCTGCCCGGTGAGGTTCGACGCGAGTCCGTTCACCGAGTCCGTGAGGTCCTTCCACGTTCCGCTCACGCCCTTGACGTTCGCTTGGCCGCCGAGCTTGCCCTCGGTACCGACTTCACGGGCGACGCGCGTGACCTCGGCGGCGAACGCCGAGAGCTGGTCGACCATCGTGTTGATCGTGTCCTTGAGCTCGAGGACCTCGCCCTTCACGTCGACGGTGACCTTCTTCGAGAGGTCGCCGGTCGCGACGGCGGTCGTCACCTGCGCGATGTTGCGCACCTGCTCGGTGAGCGAGGCCGCCATGAAGTTCACGTTGTCGGTGAGGTCCTTCCACACGCCGCTCACACCCTCGACCGACGCCTGGCCGCCGAGGCGGCCCTCGGTGCCGACCTCTCGCGCGACGCGCGTCACCTCCGCGGCGAACGCGCGCAGCTGGTCGACCATCGTGTTGATGGTCTCCTTCAGCTCGGAGACCTCGCCGCGCACGTCGACGGTGATCTTCTTGGAGAGATCGCCGTTCGCGACCGCGGTCGTCACCTCGGCGATGTTGCGCACCTGGCCGGTGAGGTTGGACGCCATCCCGTTCACGTTCTCGGTGAGGTCGCGCCAGGTGCCGCTGACGCCTTCGACCTCTGCCTGGCCGCCGAGCACGCCTTCCGTTCCCACCTCGCGGGCGACGCGCGTGACCTCGGCGGCGAATGCCGAGAGCTGGTCGACCATCGTGTTGATCGTGTCCTTGAGCTGG
>DATCOE010000079.1:0-17014 GCA_036564885.1 Gaiellaceae bacterium
GGCTCGCGCTCGGCGGGCAGTTCGTCTTCCTCTGCCTCACCCTCGCGATCGTCATGGGTCTCGCCCGCAAGCTGCCCGGGCTCTGGTGGGCGGCCGCGGCACCCGTGTTCATCGGGGTCGCTTTGCTGTTCGCGTTCGTCAATCCGTATCTCCTGACGACGCACCGCCTGAGTGACCCACAGCTGCGCGCGGCATCGGTGCGGCTCGAGCGGATCGAGCGCGTGCGCCACATCCCGATCGTCGTCGAGAATGTGCACGACATCACGTCGCTGCCGAACGCCGAGGCGACGGGCCTCGGCGCGAGCCGGCGCGTCGTTCTGTGGGACACCCTCGTGCACGACTTCACGCCCCGCGAGGTCACCGTCGTGATCGCGCACGAGCTCGGCCATCTCGCGCACGACCACATCTGGAAGGACATCGGCTGGTACGCGCTCTTCGCGTTTCCGGGCACCTTTCTCATCGCGCGTGCGACCCGACGGAGGGGAGGAATGGGTCGGCCTGAGGCAGTGCCGCTCTCGCTCTTCGTGCTCGTCGCGCTGAGCCTGCTCGCCGTGCCCCTCCAGAACTCGATCTCACGTCACATGGAGGCAGAGGCCGACTGGGCGGCACTCGAGGCGACGCACGACCCGGCGGGCGCCACCGCGCTCTTCCGCCGCTTCGTCCCCACGACGCTCGGCGAGCCCAACCCTTCGAGCTTCGAGTACGTCATGCTCGAGAACCACCCGACGATCATGCAGCGCATCGCCATGGCCCAGGCCTGGCGGTCTCGCTACGCCGCGTCCGAGGCCCAGTCACCGTAGAGCGAGGTATAGAGGCCGCGTCGTTTGAGCAGCTCCGCGTGGGAGCCCTGCTCCACGATGCGGCCGTGCTCGAGCACGACGATCAGGTCGGCGTCACGGATCGTCGAGAGCCGGTGCGCGATGATGAAGGCGGTCCGGTGCTCGAGCAGCAGGCGCAGCGCCTGCTCGATCTTCCGTTCGGTGCCGATGTCGACCGAGGACGTCGCCTCGTCGAGGATCAGAATGCGCGGGTTCGCCAGGAGCGCCCGCGCGAACGCGACCAGCTGCCGCTGGCCGAGCGACAGGCGTGAGCCGCGCTCGCCGAGCTGCGTCTCGTACCCGTCCTCGAGCCGCAGGATGAACTCGTGCGCGCCGACGGTCTGCGCGGCCCGGACGATCTCGTCCGGTGTCGCGTCCGGCTTCCCGAAGGCGATGTTGTGCGCGACCGTGCCGGCGAAGAGGAAGCCCTCCTGCGGCACGACGCCGAGCTGGCGTCGCAGTGACGCCTGCGTCACGTGGTTCAGGTCGAGCTCGTCGATCAGGATCCGCCCGTCGCGCGGCTCGTAGAAGCGGGCGAGCAGCTTCGCGATCGTCGACTTGCCGGCACCGGTGTGACCGACGAGCGCGAGGGTGGTTCCGGCCGGCACGTCTAGGTCGAGGTCGTGCAGCACATCCTCGCCGGTGCCGTAGCCGAAGCGCACGTGATCGAACCGCACGTGTCCGTCGATCTGCGGCAGCGGGCGTGAGGCGGGCCGGTCGCGCACCTGCGGCTCCTCGTCGAGCACGCCGGTGATCTTGTCGAGCGCCGCCGTCGCCGAGAGGAACGTGTTGAAGAGCTGCGACAGCTGCTGGACCGGCTCGAAGAAGTTCTGCACATAGAGCATGAAGGCGAAGAGCGTCCCGATCGTCACCTGGCCGGCGAAGTACAGGTGGCCGCCGTAACCGATCACGACGGCGAGCGAGATCGACGAGAGAAAATCGACGAACGGGAAGTAGAGGCCGCTCAGAACGATCGTCTGCTGGTTCGACGCGCGGTAACGCTGGTTGACCCCGCGAAAATGCTGCACGTTCGCGCTCTCGCGCGTGAATGCCTGGACGACTCGCATGCCCGCAAGATCCTCCGCAAGGGTCGCGGTCACGAGCCCGAGGTGCTCGCGCACGGCGCGGTACGCGCGCGTCGAACGCGTCCGGAACACGGCCGTCCCGATCGACATCAGCGGGATCACGGCCAGCGTCGCGAGCGCGAGTCGCCAGTCGAGGATGAAGAGGATCACGGCCGTGCCGACGAGCGTCAGGGTGTTCTGCACCAGGCTCGAGACGCCGTCCGTGACGAGCAGGTCGAGCGCTTCGACGTCGTTCGTCAGCCGGCTGATGAGGACGCCGGCGCGGTTGCGCTCGTAGAAGCCGAGCGAGAGCCGCTGCAAGTGGGAGAAGAGCTCGACGCGCAGGTCGGCCAGCATCCGCTCGCCGACCCAGCCGGTGAGATACGTCTGCGCGTAGCTCATGCCCCAGAACGCGAGGCCCGCCGCGAGGAACGCGCCGACGATCAGGAGCAGGAAACCGAAGTCGTGGCTGTGGAGCGCGTCGTCGAGCGCGTACTTCGCGAGAAACGGCGGCGCGAGCGCGGTCGCGGTCGCGAGGAGCAGCGAGACCGCGGACAGCGCGGTGCGTGTGCGATACGGCTTCGTCAGCCGTACGAGCACGCGCAAGCGGCGGCGCGTCTGCCGCCACGACCAGTCCTTCACGGAGCCACCGCGCTCCTGGGTGAGCGACGAGCCGGGCTGCCAGACCCTCACGCGACGTCCTCCATCTCCGCGCGCGCCTCGACGGCGTCGGCGAACTGGCGCTCGAGCAGGCCGTGCTCGTAGATCTCGCGGTAGACGCTGCTCGTCTTCAGCAGCTCGTCGTGGGTGCCGCGCGCCGCGATGCGTCCCTCGTCGAGCACGACGATCTCGTCGGCCAGCGCGATCGTCGAGAGGCGGTGGGCGATGATCAGCGTCGTCCGGCCGTGCATCGCCTCGCGCAGGCCGAGCCGGATCCGCGCCTCGGTGGAGGCGTCGACGGAGGCCGTCGCGTCGTCGAGGATCAGCACCCGCGGGTCGACGGCGAGCGCACGCGCGATCGCGAGCCGCTGGCGCTGGCCGCCCGACAGGGTGATGCCGCGCTCACCGATCACCGTGTCGTAGCCCTTCGGCAGCCGCTCGACGAACTCGTGCGCCTGCGCGAGCCGCGCGACGCGCTCGACCTCCTTCTCGGTGAGGTGCGGCGCGCCGAACATGATGTTCTCGCGCACGGTCGCGGAGAAGAGAAACGGATCCTGCGAGATGACGCCGATCTCGCGGCGGAGGGAGGTCAGCGTCACGTCTCGGACGTCGACGCCGTCGATCGTCACGCGTCCCGAGCTGACGTCGTAGAAGCGGGGCACGAGCGAGGTCAGCGTCGTCTTGCCGGAGCCGGTGTGGCCGATGAGCGCCACGATGCGGCCTGCCGCGACGTCGAGATCGACCTCGGTGAGCACCGGCCGGTCAGGCAGGTACTCGAACGCGACGCGCTCGAAGCAGATCTCACCCGGGCCGGGCGGCAGGTCGATCGCGCCGGGCCGGTCGGTGACGTCCTCGGGCTCGTCCATGATCTCGAAGATGCGTTCGCCCGCTGCGGTCGCGCGCTGGAGCTGGCCGATCCACATGCCGAGCGAGCGGAGCGGCGTCACGAGCATCGCGAGGTAGAGGTTGAACGCGACGAAGGCGCCGGCGCTGAGCGTGCCGTGCGTGACCATGCGCGCACCCGCGAGCAGGACGGCCGCCTGCGCGACGAGCGGCAGGAAGGAGATGAGCGGCACATAGAACGCGCGCTGGCGGTTCGCCTCGAGCGTCCGCTGGAACACGGCCTCGGACCGGAGGCGGAACTTCTCCTCCTCGGCCGGCTCTTGCGCGAACGCCTTCACGACGTGGACGCCGACGATGTTCTCCTCGGCGACCGTCGCGACGTCGGCGAGCCGTTGCTGCACGTCGCGGAGCGTCGGATGCGATACGTGGCTGTAGCGGTAGGCGAGCACGACGAGCGGCGGCGTGACCGCGACCGCGATGAGGGCGAGCTTCCACTCGAAGAAGAAGAGGACGCCGGTCACCGAAACGACGGTGAGCACGTTCTGGAAGAAGAAGATGAGCCCGTAGCCGAGGAAGAAGCGGACGCCCTGGAGGTCGACGGTCGCCCGCGACATCAGCTGGCCGGTCTGGTGGCGGTCGTAGAAGCCGAACGAGAGCCGCACGAGGTGCGCGTAGAGGCCGTTGCGGAGGTCGAACTCGACGCCGAGCGCCTGCTTGCCCGAGATGAGGCGACGGCCCGCCATCAGCAGTGCGCGGACGAGCCCGAAGCCGACGATCAGCCAGACCGACATCCAGAGCGCGTGATGGTCGTGCGCGCCGAGCCCGGCGTCGATGACGTGCTTCGTCACCCAGACGAGCGCGATCTGCGCCGCCTGCGACCCGACCGCGAGCACCGTGGAGACGATCAGGCCGACCCGGTACGGCTTGAGGAACCCGAGCAGGCGGACGAAGGTCGTGCGATACGGAACGGCGCTCACCGATCCAGGTTAGAGGCGGGAGAGCTCCCTCCGCACGAGCCCGAGCGCCCGGTCCAGCCGCTCGCGGTTGCCCGGTGCGTGCGGCCAGCTGCTCGCCCCCGAGGGATGGGGGAGCGGCACGACCGGCACGCCGTCGCGCTCGAACCGCTCGCCGATCGCGGCGGTGAGCTCGGTGAGGCCGAGCATGCGGCGCAGCGCGAGCCCGCCGACCGTGACGATCAGGCGCGGGCGGAGGAGCTCGAGCTCCCGGTCGCGCCAGAGCTCGCAGAGATCCTGCTCGGGCAGCGTCGGCGCCCGGTCGCCGCGGCCCGACGACATGCGGCCCGGGTAGCAGCGCGTCACCGACGCGCAGTAGAACGTCGAATAGAACGCCTGCTCCTCGAGCTCGAGCCAGCGGCGCAGCTTCTGGCCGGCGCGGCCGCGCCACGGGAGTCGCTCGTCGCCTTCGACGATGCCCGGCGCCTGGCCGAACAGGTACGCGTGCTGGCCTGCGAAGGGCGCCCGCACCGGCAGCGACTCGAGCGGATAGCCCGCCTCTGCGCACGCACGGCAGCGGGACGTGTCGCGCTGGAGCGACGCGATCGAGCGATAGGTCGACCTGCGAACGGTCACGCTGGGTACCGTGAGCCTTGGATGCGCGGCCTCTTCTCCTTCCCGAACCCCGTCAACGAGACCTCGGCGCGGCTCGTCGCAGGCTCGGTGGCGGTGCTCGCGGTGCTCACCGTCGCATTTCAGCAGGGCTGGCTCATCCCCGTGCTGGCGTACGGCTTTCTCGCGCGGGCGCTGACCGGACCGACGCTCAGCCCGCTCGGGCTGCTCGCGACCCGCGTCGTCACGCCTCGGCTGCGCGTACGGCACCGGTACGCGCCGGGGCCGGCGAAGCGCTTCGCGCAGACGATCGGCGCCGCCTTCACGGTCACGGCGACACTCCTCTACTACGCCGGGGGCTTGCACACGGCCGCGTTCGTGCTCGTCGGCGCCATCGCGGTGTTCGCGTCGCTCGAATCGGCGTTCGGCCTCTGTATCGGCTGCCAGGCGTTCTACGTCGGCATGCGTCTCGGGCTCGTTCCGCCCGCGGTGTGCGAGAACTGCGCGCGCGTACTCGCCGGCGACACAGCGTAGACCGCCGCCCGGCACAGGCTGGCCCCGGAATAGGCTGACGCCGTGCAGCTGCCGCTGGAGTCGGTACCGAACGTCTCGGAAGGGCGCGACCGCGCGGTGATCGACGCGATCGGCGCTGCGCTCGCCGGGCGCGCACGCCTGCTCGACGTCCACACCGACGTCGATCACAACCGCTCCGTCTTCACGCTCGTCGGGGACGAGCAACAGCTCGTCGACGCGCTGATCGACGGCATTGCGTGCGCGCGGGAGCGAATCGACCTGCGTACCCATGTCGGCGCGCACCCGCGGATCGGCGCCGCCGACGTCGTGCCGGTCGTGCCCCTGCGGCCCGGCGACATGGAGCGCGCCTGCGCCGCCGCACTCGAGCTGGCACGCCGGATCGGCGAGGAGCTCGGCCTGCCGGTCTTCCTCTACGGCGCGCTCGCACCGGAGCGAGGCCCCGCGTTCTTCCGGCGCGGCGGGCCGGAGGAGCTGCAGAGGCGGATCGACGCGGGCGAGCTCGTCCCGGACTTCGGGCCCGCGCGGCTGGACCCGGCTGCCGGCGGAGTGATCGTCGGCGCCCGCCGCCCGCTGATCGCGTTCAACGTGAACCTCGTCGGCGCGAACGTCGAGGCGGCGCGGCAGATCGCCCAGGTGATCCGCGAGCGCGACGGCGGCTTCCCCGGCGTGCGAGCGCTCGGGCTCGAGCTACCGCAGGCGGGCCACGCGCAGGTGAGCATGAACGTCGAGGACTGGGAGGCGAGCGCGCTGCACGAGATCGTCGCCGCGATCGAGCGCGAGGCGGCGGCGCGGGGAGTGGAGGTCGCAGGCGCCGAGCTGGTCGGGTTGATGCCGGCGGGCGCCGCTGCTGCGGCGGCGGGCGCGGCGTTGCGCATCGACGGCTTCGACGCCTCGCGCCTGCTCGAGCTACGCCTACTCGACGACGCCGGCTAGAGGTTTGATGTGGATTAGACGTGCGTGCGGGGATGGGCCAGACCAAGCGGTTTGGCCGGATCCGGCGTGGCGCATAGTGGTTCTACGTGCAAGCCGGAGCCGGGCGAAACGCGCCGCGTCTGGCACACCAGCCGTGCGTGCGGCTGATTCACATCAAGCCTCTAGAGGTTTGATGTGGATCCGGGCGAAGCGCGCCGCGTCTGGCACACCAGCCGTGCGTGCGGCTGATTCACATCAAGCCTCTAACTGCGCCGATTCCGCCGCCCACGCAACCAGCGCCGACAGCGCGGTGAGGATCGCCGCGGCCACGAAGAACCACCTCGAGCCGAAATAGCCGAAGACGAGCCCGCCCCCGACCGATCCCACGATGGGGGCGAGCCCGGAGGAGATCGCCTTCGATGCCGCCTGCCCGGTCGCACGCAGCCGCTCCGGGACGAGCTCATCGGCGATCACGACGGCGCCGACGGTTATGAGCCCGAAGCCGAGGCCGGCGATCGCCCGCGTGGCCGCCAGCACGAGCGGGTCGGAGACGACGGCCCAGACGGCGTAGACGAGGAGGTAGAACGCGGCCCCGGCGGCAAAGATGTGCGCCGGGCGCAGCCGGTCCGCAAACCGGCTTGCCGCGATCATGCTCGGCACTTCCGCCGCCGCCTGTAACCCCGCCGCAAGGCCGACGAATGCGGCGCCGCCGCCGAGCGCCGCGATCTGTACAGCGGCGAAGCTGTAGGCCGCGCTGTACGGCGCGAAGATGAGGAAGAGGGCAAGAAGGAAGAGCAGGACGGTCGGCGCGGTGGCGAGAGACCCCAGACGCTGCTCGCTCCGGTCACCACGCGACGGCGTCGGCCAGCGGCCGCGGAACACGATGAAGATCAGGAGCGCGTTGATCGCCGTCAGCGCCGCGTATGCGAACGCCATCGCGTCGATGCCGAACGCTTCCAGAAAGACGCCCCAGGCGACCGCGCCCGCCGCGAACGTCACGCTCATCCAGAGGCGGACGGTGCCGTACGCGTCGCGTCTGTGCGCCCCGAGACGGTCGAGGGCGAGCGCAT
Source organism: Gaiellaceae bacterium (assembly GCA_036564885.1). Taxonomy (GTDB): domain Bacteria; phylum Actinomycetota; class Thermoleophilia; order Gaiellales; family Gaiellaceae; genus Palsa-739. The sequence continues at coordinate 7,467 of DATCOE010000079.1, forward strand.
CGGCGAGTGGCATCGCCGGCGAGCGGAAGAGCCACGTCAGAGAGCCCGCGAGCACGAGCGCGACGGTGCCGCGCGAGAGGCCGAGCAGCACCGCGCCCCCAACGGTCCCGACGAGACACAGCGCGAAGGTCCGCTCGCGCCCGAACGCGCGGTCGGCGAGATAGCCCCACACGGGCCCCGCCGCGAAGCCGACAGCGGCCATGAGCGCGAGCGCGGCGCCGATCGCCTGCGCATCGAGGCCGCGGTCGCGCAACAGCAGGGGCAGGAAGGGTGTGAACGCCGACTCGGCGAAGCCGATCAGGCAGAAGAGCGCCCGGACCCGGAGCAGCGAATGGTCGTCCGTGGCCATTGCCGTGAGCCTAATCAGGGCCAACGCTAGACTCGCCGGGTGGCCCAGCGCAGCGCGATCGGCCTCACCGGCGACGATCTGACGGTCGCCGACGTCTGGGCCGTGGCCGTCGACCGCGCGCCCACGGATCTGACCGACGCCGCGCGGGTGAAGATGCGCGCCGCGCGGGCGCTCGTCGAACGCGCCGCGCATGGCACACGCGAGCACACGTACGGCGTCAACACCGGCTTCGGCCGCTTCGTCAACCGCTCGATCCCCGAGGAGCTGACGGGGGAGCTGCAGCTGCGCCTTCTCCGCTCGCACGCGTGCGGCGTGGGCGAGCCGTACGCCGACGAGATCGTGCGCGCCGCGATGCTCCTGCGCGCGAACACGCTTGCGAAGGGGACCTCCGGCGCGCGGGTCCAGACCGTGGAGCTGCTGCTCGCCTGTCTCGACCGCGGTGTGCTGCCCGTCGTCCCCGCGCGCGGGTCGGTCGGCGCGTCCGGCGATCTCGCGCCGCTCGCGCACCTCGCGCTACCGCTCGTCGGCGAGGGCGAGGCGTTCGTCGCCGGGGAGCGCCTGCCCGGCTTCGAGGCGCTCACGCGCGTGGGGCTCGAGCCGATCGTGCTCGAGGCGAAGGAGGGACTGTCGCTGATCAACGGCACGCAGTTCATGACGGCGTCGCTCGCGCTCGGCCTCGTGCGTGCGCGCCGCCTGGCGCGGGTGGCCGACCTCGCGTGCGCCATGTCGATCGAGGCGCTGCAGGGATCGCGCACGTCGTTCATGCCGGCGATTCATGCGCTACGCCCGCTTCGCGGCCAGTCCGACTCCGCAGCGAACATCTGGCGCCTGCTCGAAGGCTCGGCGATCATCGAGTCGCATCGCTGGTGCGACAAGGTGCAGGACGCGTATTCGCTGCGTTGCGCCGCGCAGGTGCACGGCGCCTCGCGCGACCTGCTCGACTACTGCGACTACACCGTGTCGGTGGAGCTGAATGCCGCGACCGACAACCCGCTCGTGCTCGTCGAGCAGGACGCGCTCGTCTCGAACGGCAACTTCCACGGCCAGCCGCTCGCGTTCGCGCTCGACGCGCTTGCGATGGGCGCCGCCGAGCTCGCGAGCATCTCCGAGCGGCGGATCGAGCGTCTCGTCAATCCGAACCTGTCAGACGGCCTGCCGGCGTTCCTCACCAGCGACGGCGGCCTCAACAGCGGCTTCATGATCCCGCAGTACGTGGCCGCGTCGCTCGTCTCCGAGAACAAGGTGCTCTGTCATCCCGCGTCCGTGGATTCGATCCCCACGAGCGCCGGGCAGGAGGATCATGTGTCGATGGGCAACGCAGGCGGCCTCAAGGCGTGGCAGGTGCTCGCGAACTGCGAGCGCGCTCTCGCGATCGAGCTGCTCGCGGGCGCCCAGGCAGTGGAGTTCCTCGCGCCGCTCGAGCCGGGGCCGGGCGTGCGGGCCACCCGCGCGGCGGTGCGCGAGCTCTCGCCGCGGCTGCACGACGACCGCTCGCTCGCGCCGGACATCGAAGCCGTCGCGACCGCGATCCGCGACGGCTCGATCCTCGCCGCCGCGGAGAGCCAGATAGGAGCGCTGCGATGAGCACGACCGAAACGCTCGCCGCGCGCGTCGATGCGCTGTGCGGCGACCTCTCGCGGATCCGGGCACCTCGCGGCTCCGAGCTGAACGCGCGGCAGTGGTCGACCGAAGCGCCGCTGCGCATGCTGCTCAACAACCTCGACGCCGAGGTGGCGGAGAAGCCGGAGGAGCTCGTCGTCTACGGCGGCTCCGGCAAGGCGGCACGCAACCACGAGGCGCTGCGGGCCATCGTCGGCGCGCTGCTCGAGCTCGGGCCCGACGAGACGCTGCTCGTGCAGTCCGGCAAGCCCGTCGGGATCTTCACGACGCACGAGGACGCGCCCCGTGTGCTGATCGCCAACTCGCTGCTCGTGCCCAAGTGGGCGACGTGGGACGAGTTCCGCCGGCTCGAGGCGGAGGGACTGACGATGTTCGGGCAGATGACTGCGGGGTCGTGGATCTACATCGGCACGCAGGGGATCCTGCAGGGCACCTTCCAGACGTTCGCCGCCGCGGGGGAGAAGCACTTCGGCTCGCCCGACCTGGGCGGGCGCACGATCCTCACCGCCGGGCTCGGCGGCATGGGCGGGGCGCAGCCGCTCGCCGGGACGATGGCCGGTGCGGCGATCCTCTGCATCGAGGTCGACCCGCACCGCATCGAGCGGCGGCTCGAGACGCGCTACCTCGACGAGGGGACCGAGTCGCTCGACGACGCGCTGGCGCGCATCCGCGCGGCGGCAGCGGAGGGGCGCGCGCTGTCGGTCGGGCTGCTCGGGAACGCGGCAGAGATCGTGCCGGAGCTCGCGGCGCGCGGCGAGCACTTCGATCTCGTCACCGACCAGACCGCGGCGCACGACCCGCTCACCGGGTACATCCCGGTAGGCCTCGACGTCGACGAGGCCGCCGTGTTGCGCGTGTCCGATCCGGACGAGTACCTGCGCCGCGCGCGCGAGTCGATCGTCGCGCACGTCGAAGGGATGCTCGAGTACGTCCGGCTCGGTGCGTATGTTTTCGATTATGGCAACAACCTGCGAGGTGAGGCCCGTGACGGTGGCGTAGCGGAGGCCTTCTCATACCCGGGCTTCGTCCCGGCCTATATCCGGCCGCTGTTCTGTCGTGGCGTGGGGCCGTTTCGCTGGGCGGTGCTGTCCGGGGACCCGGCCGACATCGCGACGATCGACGAGGCGCTCCGGGAGCTCTTCCCGGACGATCCGCTGCTGCAGCGGTGGCTCGAGCTCGCGCACGACCGGGTGGCATTCCAGGGGCTGCCCGCGCGGATCTGCTGGCTCGGCTACGGCGACCGCGCGAAGGCGGGGCTCGCGATCAACGAGCTCGTGCGGAGTGGCGTGGTCAAGGCGCCGGTCGTGATCGGCCGCGACCACCTCGACTCCGGCTCGGTCGCCTCGCCGTACCGCGAGACGGAGGCGATGCGCGACGGGTCGGACGCGATCGCGGACTGGCCGATCCTCAACGCCCTCGTCAACGTCGCGGCGGGCGCGACGTGGGTGAGCGTGCACCACGGCGGCGGCGTCGGGATCGGCAACGCGATCCACGCCGGCATGGTCGTGCTCGCGGACGGCACCGCCGAGGCGGCGGTGCGGCTCGAGCGCGTGCTCACGACCGATCCCGGCACCGGCATCATGCGCCACGTGGACGCGGGCTACGAGGACGCGATCGACGCGGCCGAGCGCGGCGGAATCAAGATTCCGTCCGCGCCGTGAGGGCGCCCCGCCTCCTGATCCGCGACCTCGCGCAGCTGGCGACTCCGGCTGCAGGTCCCGCGCCACTCCGTGGAGCGAGCCTCGGCGCGGTCGAGGTGCTCGAGGACGCCTACGTGCTCTGCGCCGGCGAGACGATCGAGGCGGTGGGGCGGATGCGCGACCTCCCGCCGCTCGACGGCGACGTCGCGGAGCTCGACGGCCGCGGCCGCTGCGCGATCCCGGGCCTCGTCGACTGCCACACGCACCCGGCCTTCGGCGGCGACCGCGTCGAGGAGTTCTCCCTCCGTGCGGGCGGCGCGAGCTACGAGGAGCTGCACGCGGCCGGCGGCGGCATCCAAGCCACCGTGCGCGCGACGCGCGACGCGGGGGAGGACGGCCTGCGCGCGGCGGTCGAGCTCCACCGGGGCTGGATGCTCCGACAGGGCACCACGACCTTCGAAGGAAAGTCGGGCTACGGGCTCGACCACGACACCGAGCTCGCGTCGTTGCGCGCGGTGCGCGACGCCGGCGGTGTCCCGACGTGGCTTGGCGCGCACGCGGTGCCGCTCGAGTTCGAGGGCGACGGGGATGCGTACCTCGACTTCGCGCTGGCGGAGGTGCTCCCGGAGGCGGCGCCGATCGCCGAGGCCGCAGACGTGTTCCTCGAGCGGGGCGCGTTCGACGCGGCGCAGGCGCGCCGCTACCTCGAGGCGTGCCGTGCGGCCGGGCTCGCGCTGCGCCTCCACGGCGACCAGTTCACCGAGCAGGGAGCGATCGCGCTCGCGATCGAGCTTGGCGCACGCTCGGTCGACCACCTCGAGGCGACCGGCGACGACGGCGTCCGTACGCTCGCGGCGAGCGACGTCGTCGGTGTCGTGCTCCCGGCGAGCGCGCTCTTCCTTGGACGGCCGATGCCACCCGCGCGGGCGCTCGTCGACGCGGGCGCGGCAGTCGCGCTCGCCACCGACTTCAACCCGGGCAGCGCGTTCTGCGAGAGCCTGCCGCTCTGCTGCTCGCTCGCCGCGACGCAGTTGAAGCTCTCGCCCGCCGAGGCGCTCACCGCGTGCACCGTCAACGCGGCGCACGTGCTCGGCCGCGCCGACCGGCTCGGCCGGCTCGCGCCGGGCTACCGCGCCGACCTCGTCCTGCTCGACGCCCCCGACTGGCGCTATCTCGCCTACCACCTCGGCGGCCGGCTCGTCGACGAGGTCGTGCTCGCGGGCGCGATAGCGAGCTAGGGTAGGTCCATGCCTTCGCGGAAGCAGCGGCGCCGCCAGCTCAAGGAGAAGCGGCACGAGTACGAGTTCGTCTACGTCGACAGCGAGGGGAACGAGCTCGAGGAGCTGCCCGAGGGCTTCGAGGAGAAGCAGAAGGAGCGCTCGACATCGCGCAACGGCTCGAAGCCGGCCGCGAAGAAGCAGGCGCCGCAGCGCGGCGGCGCCGGTCGGCGGACGCCGCCGGTGCCCTCGTGGAACCGCGCGCTCAAGCGCGGCGCGCTGCTCGGCGTCGTCGTCTTCGCCCTCTTCTCGTTCACGGCGAAGGGGCACTGGGTCAGCGTCCTGCCGCTCGCGCTGCTCTACACCGTGCTGTTCGTGCCGTTCACGTACGTGATCGACCGCTTCGCCTATCGCCGCTGGGAGGCCCGCCAGTCCGGCGGTGCGTCCAGGCCCCCTAAGAAGCGGTAGCGCCGGTCCGGGACTCGTCGTCCCGGTAGTGCCCCTCGCCCGGCCACGGTGCGAGCAGCAGGAGCAGCCGTGCGGGGCCGTCGCTCGTCACCGAGTGGCGCTCGTCCGGATCGAAGCGGAAGAGCTCCCCGGCCCCGGCGTCGATCGCCTCGTCGCCGACCTCGACGCGCACGCGCCCGTCGACGACGAACAGGAAGGCCGACTCCTTCACCTGGTGCTCGCCGAGCTCCTGGCCCGGCTCGAGCCCGATCAGCACGACGCGGCTCTCGCCCTCGAGCGAATGGAGCACCGCCGGCGAGCGGCTGCCATCGGGCGTCGCGATCTCGTTCAGCTTCCAGTGGCGCATGCACCAGGCGTGCCCACAGGCCCAGCGCGCTACACATGCCATCTACACTCGCCCGCGTGACCATCGTCGTCGACAGCTACGCGCTCGGCCCGATACAGACGAACTGTTACGTCGTGCGCGCGAGCCGCGAGGCGACCGAGGCGGCCGTCGTCGACCCGGGTGGCGACGCAGCCGATCTGCGCCTCGAGCTCGCCCGCAACGGCGCCTCCTGCAGCGCAATCCTGATCACGCACGGGCACTTCGACCACGTCGGCGGCGTCGCCGATCTGGCGGAAGGCACCGGCGCACCCGTCTACATGCCCGAGGGCGAGCGCGACCTACTCGAACGCTACGCCGAGTTCGCGCCGGTGGGCATGCCGGGCCGCCCCTACGTGCCTGACCACCTGCTCGAGGGCGGCGAGACGATCGACGTCGGCGGGCTCTCGTTCGAGTGCGTCGCCATCCCCGGACACTCCCCGGCGCACGTCGCGTACTACGCGGACGGGGCGCTGTTCAGCGGCGACCTGCTCTTCGCCGGCTCCGTCGGGCGCGTCGACCTGCCGGGCGCCGACTGGGACACGCTCGTCACCTCCGTGCGCACCCTCGTCGACCGCTATCCGCCTGACACCGTTGTCTACCCCGGCCACGGCCCGCAGACGACGCTCGGCGACGAGCTTGAACGCAACCCGTTCCTCGCGGAGCTCCGCGCGTGACGCGCATCGAGGCGCCGCGCGGTACGCACGACGTTCTTCCCTCCGAGCAGCCGCTCTGGCGGAAGGTGACGGAGGAGATGGAGCGACTGTGCGACCTCTACGGGTACCGGCGCATCCAGACGCCGGTGTTCGAGGACGTGGACCTCTTCCAGCGGACGTCGGGCTCCGGCTCCGACATCGTGCAGAAGGAGATGTACGTCTTCGAGGACCGGAGCGGCCGCAAGCTCGCGCTCCGGCCCGAAGGCACCGCGCCGATCTGCCGGGCGTATCTCGAGCACGGCATGCAGCGCGAGCCGCAGCCCGTGAAGCTCTTCACGATCGCCTCGATGTACCGCTACGACAAGCCGCAGCGCGGCCGCTACCGCGAGCACTGGCAGCTCTCGCTCGAGAACATCGGCTCGGAGGACCCCGCGACCGACGCGGAGGTGATCCAGTTCTACGACTCACTGCTGCGGAACCTCGGCGTCGGCCGTTATGAGCTTCAGCTCAACTCGATCGGCGACCGCGAGTGCCGGCCCGCATATCTCGAGCGGCTGAACGCGTGGCTCGACGAGCACGCCGACGTGCTCGACGAGGAGGCGCGCCAGAAGCGTGCGACGAGCCCGCTGCGCGTCTTCGACGTCAAGACCGAGCGCGTACGCGAGGCGCTGAAGGACGCGCCGAAGATCGGCGACTCGCTCTGTGCTGCCTGCGCCGAGCACTTCGCGCAGGTGCGCGCGTATCTCGATGCATACGGCGTGGCCTACACGATCGTGCCGACGCTCGTCCGCGGCCTCGACTACTACAGCCGCACCACGTGGGAATTCGTCGGGCCGGACGACTCGACGCAGGGCTCGACGATCAGCGCGGGCGGGCGCTACGACTACCTGATCGAGGAGATCGGCGGCCCGCCGACGCCGGGCGTCGGCTTCGGCGCCGGCATCGAACGGCTGGTCCTGTCGCTCGAGCTGGAGGGTGTCACCGCGGAGCCCCCGACCCTCGACGTGTTCCTCGCCGTCGACGGCGGGTCGCGCGCCGACGCGTTCACTCTGCTGGCCCAGCTTCGCGCCCGCGGGATCGCCGCCGACGCCGACTACGCCGGCCGCTCGCTCAAGGGCCAGTTCACGCAGGCGCAGCGCTCCGGCGCGCGGGACACCGTCATCTTCCGGGAGGGCTCGATCACGCTCCGCCGCCGCGGGGATCAGGACGTCGACGTGCAGGCCGACGAGCTGCTCGAGAGGCTGGCGTCATGAGCAGCTGGCGCGACACCACCTGCGGCGTCCTCGGCGCCGCCGACGCGGGCACGCGCGTCAAGCTCGCCGGCTGGGCCGACACGCGCCGCGACCACGGCAGCCTCGTCTTCATCGACCTGCGCGACTTCTCCGGGAAGGTGCAGCTCGTGATCAATCCCGAGCGCACAGCCGACGCGGCAGCGATCGCGCACGAGGTGCGGAACGAGTTCGTTCTCCAGGCGGAGGGCGAGGTCGTCCTGCGTGCGCCCGACGCCCTGAATCCGAACCTCCCGACCGGCGAGATCGAGATCCAGGTCGACACGCTGACGATCGTCTCGCGCTCCGTCCCGCTGCCGTTCCAGATCGGCGAGGACGTCGACGAGGTGCTCCGCCTCAAGTACCGCTGGCTCGACATGCGCAGCGAGCGGATGCAGCGCAACCTCCGGCTCCGTCACACCGCGATCGCAGCGATGCGGCGCACGATGGACGAGCTGGGGTTCGTCGACGTGTGGACGCCGAGCATGACGAAGGGAACGCCGGAGGGCGCACGCGACTTCCTCGTGCCGGTGCGGCTGCAGCCCGGGAAGTTCTTCGCGCTCGCGCAGTCGCCCCAGCTCTTCAAACAGCTCTGCATGGTCGGCGGGCTCGACCGCTACTACCAGATCGCGACGTGCTGGCGAGACGAGGATCTGCGCGCCGACCGGCAGTTCGAGTTCCAGCAGCTCGACGTCGAGATGTCGTTCGTCGACCGGGACGACGTGATCGAGGTGCTCGAGGCGGCGGTCGTCGCGTCGTTCGAGGCGCTCGGGCGCGAAGCGCCGGCGCGCCCGTTCCCGCGCATGTCGTACACCAACGTGATGCGCCTCTACGGCACCGACAAGCCCGACCTTCGCTTCGGCCTCGAGATCCAGGATGCGACCGAGCTGACCCGCACGTCGGAGTTCGGTGTCTTCTCCAAGGCGGCGGTCGTCCGCTATCTCGTCGCGCCGCGCGCCTTCTCACGCGCCGAGCTGGGGCGGCTCGAGGAGATCGCGAAGGAGTGGGGCGCGAAGGGGCTTGCGTACCTCGTCAACGACGGCGGCGAGATCCGCTCGCCGATCGCGAAGTTCCTCTCGGAGCAGGAGCTCGCGGAGCTCCGCTCGGACCCCGGCACGACCGTGCTCTTCGTCGCCGACACCGAGGAGGTCGTGACCCGCGTCCTCGGCGCCCTGCGCTTGCATCTTGGCCGCGAGCTCGGGCTCGCAGACACGGAGCGCAACGAGTTTCTCTGGACGGTCGACTTCCCGCTCTTCGAGCCGGACGAGAACACCGGCGGCTGGACGTTCGTCCACCATCCCTTCACCGCGGCCGTCGATGGTCACGAGGACCGGATCGAGAGCGACCCGGGCAGCGTGCTCGGTCAGCACTACGACCTGATCTGGAACGGGTGGGAGATGGGATCCGGCTCGATCCGCCTTCATCGCGCGGAAGCGCAGGAGGCGGTCTTCCGCACGATGGGCCTCGGCAAGGAGGAGCAGCGCGAGAAGTTCGGCTTCCTGCTCGACGCGCTCCGCATGGGGGCGCCGCCGCACGGCGGCTTCGCGATGGGCATCGAGCGCTTCGTCGCGCTCATGGCCGGGGAGCCCGACATCCGCCAGGTGATCGCATTCCCGAAGGTCGCGAGCGGCTCCGACCCCCTCACCGGGGCACCCACGCCGATGCCGGATACCGTGCTCCGCGACCTCGGAATCCGATCCATCGTCGATCCGGATCAAGCCGAGGGAACGGACAGCCGATGAAGAAGTCATACTTCTGACAGCGGCACGCCGCGTCGACGCATTCAACAGGAGGGGAACGACCAGATGGCTATCGAAGGTCCGGGCCGCGCAGGGGTCCCGTCGCTGACGTCTCTGCCGCGCTATGAGGACATTCCCCAGGTCGGGGACGGCCTCGATGCGGCGCGAGTTCGCGACGCCTTCGATGCGTTCCGTCGCCATGCGGCCCAGCTGCAGGCTCAGCTGCGCGT
>DATCOE010000080.1:0-4200 GCA_036564885.1 Gaiellaceae bacterium
CGCCACCGGCCCGGCGTCTGGTACTTCGGGCCGTACGCGAACGCGAAGAAGGTGCGCGAGACGCTCGACGTGCTGAACCGCGTGTTTCCGTACCGGCCGTGCGAGGGCCCGAAGCCGGGACGCCACTCGGGCATCCCGTGCCTCGACTACCACATCGACCGGTGCCTGGCTCCGTGCGTGGGCTATGTCTCGCAGGAGGACTACCGCGCGATCATCGAGAGCGTCATCGAGTTTCTCTCGGGCAACGTGAAGCCGATCCAGCGAGAGCTCGAGCAAAGGATGCGCGCGGCCGCACAGGACGAGCGGTTCGAGGACGCGGCGCGCTACCGCAACCGCTTACACGCAGTGCAGCACCTCGTCGAGCGCCAGGGCGCGGACCGGCAGTCGGTCGGCACCGTCGACGTGATCGGCTTCGCGGCCGAAGGCGACCGCGCGGTCGTGCAGATCTTCCCGCTCCGCGGCGGCAAGCTGGTCGACCGGCACTCGTTCCACGTCGAGAACGTCGGCGGCCGGGACCTGACGACCGTGCTCGAGGCGTTCAGCCTCGAGTACTACGGCTCGGCACCGAGCGTGCCGCCGCAGATCATCGTGCCCCGCGACGCGGGCGACCTCTCGGCCCTCGCCGAGTTCCTCTCGCAGCGACGCGGCGCGCGCGTCGAGGTGCGCACCGCGGAGCGCGGCGAGAAACGGCGCCTCCAGGAGCTCGCCGACGAGAACGCGCGTCATGCGCTCTCCACCGACCAGGCACAGAGCGAGCAGAAGCTGCTTCGCCGCGTCGAGTCGCTCGAGGAGCTCCGCGAGGCGCTCAACCTCGAGTCACTGCCGATCCGCATCGAGTGCTACGACATCTCGCACGCGATGGGGCAGGACCCGGTCGCGTCGATGGTCGTCTTCCACGACGGCATGCCGAAGAAGGCGGATTACCGGAAGTTCGGGATCAAGACTGCGGGCGCCGACCCGGACGACTTCGCCGCAATGGCGGAGGTGATCTCGCGGCGCTTCGCCCGGCTCTCGGACGGCACGGGGGAGACCCATGACAACTCGTTCGCGTCGGCGCCGAACCTCGTCGTCATCGACGGAGGGAAGGGGCAGCTCTCAGCCGCGCTCGCGGCGATGCAGGCGTACGACCTGCCGCGCGTGGCCGTGATCGCGCTCGCGAAGCGGATCGAGGAGGTCTTCGTCCCGGGCAGCAGCGATCCGATCGTCCTGTCCCGGCACAATCCCGGCCTGCAGCTCCTCCAGCGGGTCCGCGACGAGGCGCACCGCTTCGCGCTCGGGTTCCACCGGCAGCGGCGCGAGGCGCGCGGCTTCGCGTCGATCTTCGACGAGCTGGAGGGCGTCGGTCCCGCCCGGCGTCGTGCGCTCCTGCAGCATTTCGGCTCGGTCGAGCAGATGCTCGGCGCCACCGCTGAGGAGCTCGAGGGCGTGCCAGGCGTGCCGTCGAAGACGGCACGCCGCATCTACAACCAGCTGCACAAGGCCGGCAGGGGCTAACCGGACACATGGCGGAGGTGTCCCAGCCCGGCCCAGCCGCGGCGTTCCGGCTGATGCGCGACCGCAACTTCGGGCCGTACTTCCTCGGCAATGCGAGCTCGGCGAGCGGCACGTGGTTCCAGAACCTCGCTGCGTCGCTCCTCGTCTACCGCCTGACGCACTCCCCGTTCTTGCTCGGCGTCCTGAACTTCTGCAACTTCGTTCCCGTCCTCTTGCTGGCGCCGTGGGCAGGCAGCGCGGCCGACCGGCTCGACCGCCGGCGGCTGCTGCTCGTAACCCAGCTCGGGTCGACGGTCGTGAGCGCGGGTCTCGCCGCGCTCGCGTTCGCGGGGCTCGCGCGGGTCTGGGTCGTGATCGCCTGCGCCGTCCTGCTCGGGATCGGCAGCGCGTTCGCGGCGCCGGCCTCGTCGGCGCTGATCAGCGACCTCGTGACGCGCGAGCACCTCGGCTCCGCCGTCGCGCTCAACTCCATGACCTTCAACCTCGCCCGCGCGGTCGGGCCCGCGCTTGCCGCGATCTCGGTGCGCACGCTCGGCATCCCGGCCTCGTTCGCCATCAACTCCGGGTCGTATCTCCTGCTCGTGCTCGCGCTGCTCGTCGTCCATCCGGCTCCGCGCCGGCTGGCGCGACGAGGCGAGGCCCGCCTGCGCGACAGCTTGAAGCTCATCCGCGAACGGCCGCAGCTGCTCGGCTTCCTGCTCATCGTGACCGCGGTGGGCTTCGCGTCCGACCCGGTGAACACCGAGTCGCCGGCGTTCGCGCACGCCTTCGGCCGGCCGGACACCGACGCCGGCTACCTCATCGGCGCGTTCGGCGGCGGCGCGGTCCTGGCCGCTTTCCTCGTCGCCGGCCGCGTCGCCGGCTCGCGCGGACGCATGCTCGTGACGCTCGGCCTGCTCGGCGGCGGGATGGTCGCCTACTCGCTCGTCCCCTGGCTCTCACTCGGCTATGTCTTCATCGGCGTCGCCGGCTTCGGCTACCTCGCCTCGAACACCGCCGCCACGAGCAGGCTCCAACTCGACGTCGAGGATCACCAGCGGGGGCGGATCATGGCGCTCTGGAGCGTCGCGTTCCTCGGCCTGCGGCCGATCGCGAGCCTCATGGACGGGGCGATCGCGGGCGCGTTCGGCGTACGCAGCGCCGGCGTCGTCCTCGCCCTTCCCGTGCTTGCGATCGCCGGCGTTATTTACTTCTTACAGCGCCATCATCGAACGCTTACGAAGCGGGTCTAGCCTCCAGGCATGCCGCTACACCTCATCGCCGACGACCTTCGCGACCACTCGTGGTACGAGCAGCTGTTCGTCCAGACGATCGCGGACGTGGAGGCCTACGCCGCCCGCTGGGCCGCGTTCGAAGAGGTCGTGCTCGCCGTCGAGCCGCAGACGGCCGACAGCAACAACTAGCCGTCGGCGCCCTCCGGGCCGAGAAACGGGTACCGGTAGTCGGTCGGCGACACGAACAGCTCCTTGATCGTCCGCGGGGAGACCCAGCGGATGAGGTTCCACATCGAGCCCGCCTTGTCGTTCGTGCCGGAGGCGCGTGCGCCTCCGAACGGCTGCTGCCCGACCACTGCGCCGGTCGGCTTGTCGTTGACGTAGAAGTTCCCGGCCGCGTAGCGCAACCGCTCCTGCGCCGTGGACACCGCGTCGCGGTCACGGGCGAACACCGCGCCGGTGAGGCCGTACGGCGCGCCGCCGTCGATCAGGTCGAGCGTGTCGTCGTAGCGCGTCTCGTCGTAGACGTACGCCGTGACGACGGGGCCGAACAGCTCCTCCCTCATCGTCCGGAAGTTGGGATCGGTCGTCTCGATCACCGTCGGCTCGACGAACCACCCGTCGGAGTCGTCGCAGCCGCCGCCGACGAGCACCGTCGCCTTGCTCCCGGATGCGTTCGCCTCGTCGATCGCGGCCTTCTGCGTCAGGAAGGAGCTGCCGTCGATGACCGCCCCCATGAAGTTGCCGAAGTCTGAGACGTCGCCGACCTTCAGGCCGCCGACCTCCCGCACGAGCTGGTCGCGCACCTCGGGCCACAGGTTCGACGGCATGAAGAGGCGTGACGCGGCGGAGCACTTCTGACCCTGGTACTCGAACGATCCGCGCAGGATCGCCGTCGCCACCGCCGCCGGATCGGCGGAGGGGTGCGCGAGGATGAAGTCCTTGCCGCCGGTCTCGCCGACGATGCGCGGATAGTTGCGGTACGTCTCCATGTTCGAGCCGACGGTTCGCCACATCCCGTTGAAGACGGGTGTTGACCCGGTGAAGTGGATGCCGGCGAGCTGCGGGCTTGCGAGGGCAGCGTCGCCGATCGTGGCGCCGGACCCGTAGACGAGGTTGATGACGCCGTCCGGCAGGCCCGCCTCCTGGAAGAGGCGCATCAGATAGTGGGCCGAGAGCATCGCGGTCGATGCGGGCTTCCAGAGCACGACGTTGCCCATCAGCGCGGGGGAGCTTGTGAGGTTCGCGCCGATCGCCGTGAAGTTGAACGGGGATACGGCAAAGACGAAGCCCTCGAGCGGGCGGTACTCCATTCGGTTCCAGATTCCCTGGGACGAGATCGGCTGCTCGGCGTACACCCGGGTCATGAACTCGACGTTGAAACGGAAGAAGTCGATCGCCTCGCAGGCGGCGTCGATCTCCGCCTGATGGGCGGTCTTGGACTGGCCGAGCATCGTGGCGGCGTTCAGCGTGTCGCGCCACGGCCCGGCAA
>DATCOE010000081.1:0-8274 GCA_036564885.1 Gaiellaceae bacterium
GGGCGTCGTCGAGACGCTGTCCGGAGCGGTCGCCCTGGCGAGCCGCTTCGAGGCTCCGCTCCGTGCGCGGGTGGACGCAGGCGGCTCCCGCACCGGTGAACTCGCGGACGAGCTCCGCCGCCTGGGCGGGTCGGAGGTCGATCTGCGCCGCGCAGCCGCCGAGGCTGCCGAGCGGCTCTCCACAATCGATGTGGAGCGCGCGCGGATCGAAGCCGAGGCGGACGAGGCACGACGCCGCCTCGAGCAAGCGGCGGCGGATCCCGCCGAGGGCGACGATCGCGACGAGCTCGCCGAGCGGATCGAGCGCCTGGAGCGCCGCCGCGAGAACCTCGGTCAGGTCAATCCGCTCGCGAAGGAGGAGTACGACCGCGAGAAGGAGCGGCTGGAGGAGCTCGTCGTCCAGCGCGAGGACCTCGAGCGCAGCCTCGAAGAGCTCGAGACCTTGCGTGACGAGCTCGCGGACACCGTCGAGCGGCGCTTCGAGGAGACGCTCGAAGCCGTCCAGCGGAACTTCGAGGAAGTCGCCGCGACGCTCTTCCCGGGCGGTTCGGGGCGCCTCGTCGCGACCGAGCCGGAGGACGAGGAAGGTCTCGCGGGGATCGAGGTCGAGCTGCGGCCGGCTGGGAAGCGGGTCACGCGGCTGTCGTTGCTCTCGGGCGGCGAGAAGGCGCTCGGGGCGATTGCGTTCCTGTTCTCGCTCTTCCTCGCGCGGCCGTGTCCGTTCTACCTCCTCGACGAGGTCGAGGCGGCGCTCGACGACACGAACATCGGGCGCTTTGTCGAGCTATTGCGCCGTTACGCCGACCGCGCGCAGTTCATCGTGATCACGCACCAGAAGCGGACGATGGAGGCGGCGGACGTCCTCTACGGCGTCACGATGGGCGACGACGGCGTCTCGCAGATCGTGAGTCGAAGGCTCCCGCGCGAGGAGACCCTCGCCGCCACCGCGTAGCTAACGTTCGCCGCCGCATGGCGCGATCGTGGTCAGAGTTGCTGGGCGAGGAAAACGCCCAACCCGAGCCGGAGGACGAGCGCTCCGGCAGGTTCGCGCGGCTGCGGGACTCCCTCGGCAAGTCCCGCCGCGCGCTGACGCAGGAGCTCGCGAGTGCCGCCTTCGACCCGGGGAACGAGGAGGACTGGGAGCGGCTCGAGGAGGCGCTCATCGGCGGTGACGTGGGCGTGCGCGCGACCGCGGAGCTGATCCGGCGCCTCGAAGCGCGGCCCGAGCTGCCGGACCTGACCGAGGCGCTCGCGGAGGAGATCGCCGAGATGTTCGGAGAGCCGCCAACGCTCGACGTCTCGGCGCGGCCGGCGCTGATCCTCGTCGTCGGCGTCAACGGGACCGGCAAGACCACGACGATCGGAAAGCTCGCCGAGCGGCTCCGCCGGCACGGGCACACGGTCGTCCTCGGCGCGGCCGATACGTTCCGCGCCGCGGCCGAGGAGCAACTCGAGATCTGGGCGGAGCGCGCGGGAGCGCACTTCGTCGGCGCCGAGCGGGGCTCCGATCCGGCCTCCGTCGCCTACGACGCCATCGCAGCCGCGGAGCGTGAAGGCGCGGACGTCGTCGTCGTGGACACGGCCGGTCGCCTGCACACGCAGGCGAACCTGATGGAGGAGCTGGCGAAGGTGCGCCGCGTGATCGCGGGCCGCCTGGAGGGCGCGCCGCACGAGACGCTGCTCGTGGTCGACGCGACAACGGGCCAGAACGGCCTGCAGCAGGCGAGACTCTTCGGCGAAGCCGTCGGCGTTACGGGAGTCGCGCTGACGAAGCTGGACGGCTCCGCGAAGGGCGGAATCGCAGTCGCAATCGCGTACGAGCTCGGCCTCCCCGTCAAGCTGATCGGCGTCGGGGAGACCCTGGACGACCTGCGCCCGTTCGACCCCCAGGACTTCGCCCGCGCCCTCGTCGCGGGCTAGTAGGAGAGCTTGGCGAAACGTAGCTGTGCCGTCGGGCCGCGCTGCTCGCCCCGAGGACGGCGTCCTCAGTCGCGCCCGTACCCAAAGGGTACGAGCACTCTGGCGAGCGAAGCTCGTCCCATTGCCTCGGAACGACCAACGCACCCCGACGACGAGCGACGTTCCACCAAACCCTCCTAGCCGCTCGGGCGCTCGAGCGCGAACGCGATGTTCACGGTCGTTCGGTACTCGCTGATGCTGTCGCCTTCGACCACAGCGCTCATCGAGAGGACGTCGGCGCCGGTGATGCCGCGCAGTGTCTTCGACGCCTCCTTCACTGCCGCGTCGGCCGCCTTCGCGAAGCTCTCGGGTGACGAGCCGATGATCGTCACGACCTTTGCTACCTGGGCCATCTGAAGCTCCTTTCGCTCGGAGGGTTCACTCCGGTCGCCTGAGCGTCCCTGCCACCAAACCAGGCGCAACGCGGCTTGCCAGGTACGCTTCCCGACCGGTGTTCGACACCCTTTCAGACAGGCTGCAGTCCGCGCTCGGCGACCTCCGCGGCCGCGGAAAGCTCGACGAGGAGCAGATCTCCCGCGCGATGCGCGAGATTCGCCTTGCGCTGCTCGAAGCGGACGTCAACCTCGCGGTGGTCAAGCAGTTCGTCGCGCAGGTGCGCGAGCGCGCGCTCGGCCAGGAGGTGCTGAAGAGCCTCACTCCCGGCCAGCAGCTCGTCAAGATCGTCAACGAGGAGCTGACCGCCCTCATGGGCGCCGGCGCGTCAGGTCTCGCGTTCGGCCGCCCGCCGACGGTGATCCTGCTCGCCGGCCTCCAGGGCTCGGGCAAGACGACCGCAGCCGCGAAGCTCGCGCTGCTTCTGCGCAAGGAGGGCAAGAAGCCGTCCGTGATCGCCGCCGACCTCCAGCGTCCGGCCGCGATCGACCAGCTCGAGCAGCTCGGCAAGCAGATCCAGATCCCCGTCTACAGCGAGCACGACACCAAGGATCCGGTCGCCGTCGTCGAGCGCGGTCTCGACCGGGCGCGGCTCGACGGCCAGGACGTCGTGATCGTCGACACAGCCGGTCGGCTCCACGTCGACGAGGAGCTGATGGACGAGCTCGTCCGGGTCCGAAACGCGGCGAAGCCGATGAACGTGCTGCTCGTCCTCGACGCGATGACCGGCCAGGAGGCCGTGAACGTCGCCCGGGCATTCCAGGAGCGCATCGACTTCGACGGCGTCGTGCTGACGAAGCTCGATGGCGACGCACGCGGCGGCGCAGCCCTCTCGGTGAAGGCAATCACCGGCAAGCCGATCAAGCTCGCGTCGGTCGGCGAGAAGCTCGATGCGCTCGAGTGGTTCCACCCCGACCGGATGGCGTCGCGCATCCTCGGCATGGGCGACATGCTCACGCTGATCGAGCGCGCCGAGGCGGCGGTCGAGGACGACGAGAAGGAAGAGCTCGAGCGCCGCATGATGCAGGGCGAGTTCAGCTTCGACGACTTCCTCTCCAGCTACAAGATGCTGCGCAAGATGGGCCCGCTCCAGGGCGTCCTGAAGCTGATCCCCGGCCTCGGCAAGCAGCTCGAGGGCCTCGACCAGGTGAACGAGAAGGAGCTCGGGCGCGTCGAGGCGATCATCCTCTCGATGACCCCCCACGAGCGGCGCGTGCCGCACGTGATCGACGGCTCCCGGCGGAAGCGGATTGCGGCCGGCAGCGGCACCACCGTCACCCAGCTGAACCAGCTGATCGAGGCCCGCAAGCAGATGGCCAAGCTGATGAAGTCGATGGGATCGGGCAAGATGCCTTCGCTTCCAGGCACCATGGCCCAAGCACCGAACGGCAAGCCGCGTCCCAGTGCAACACGCAAGTCCGCGAGCAAACGCAAGAAGAAAGCGAAGAGGTAACCGAAATGGCAGTGAAGCTCAGGTTGACGCGGGTCGGGTCCAAGAAGAATCCGATCTACCGCGTCGTCGCAGCCGATTCGCGCTCCCCGCGCGACGGCAAGTTCATCGAGATCGTCGGCCGTTACAACCCCCAGCACGAGCCGTCCCTCATCGAGTTCGACGAGGAGAAGGTCAAGGCCTGGCTGAACAACGGCGCCCAGCCGACGGAGCCCGTCGCGCGGCTGCTGAAGGCCAAGGGAATCTCCAAGTAGATGGCGGAGCTGCTCGAAGCGCTCGCGCGTGGGCTCGTGGACGAGCCGGATGCGGTGCGGGTCGAGCAGGTCGAGGACGACGACGGGTCGCTCGTCCTCCGGCTGCACGTCGCCGAGAACGACGTCGGCAAGGTGATCGGGAGGCAGGGACGGATCGCTCGTGCGCTGCGGACCATTGTCCGCGCGGGCGGGCCGAACGCGGGGTGCAGGCTCCAGCTCGAGATCGTCGGCTAGGGCCGTCGCGCACGCGAGACCGTTGCCGTCGGATCCTGATCTCGTCCCCGTCGGCCGCGTCGGCCGGCCGCACGGCATCGACGGCTCCTTCTTCGTCGAGGGCCCGAGCGACCGCCCCGAGCGGTTCGTCAACGGCGCGACGCTCTACGTGGGCGGCGAGCCGGCGAAGGTCGTCGTCTCGAAGCGGGGAAGCGGTCGGCGCCCGGTGATCAAGCTCGACCGCCCGGTCGAGCGGGGGACGACCCTCTCCGTGCCGCGTGAGGCGCTACCGCCGTTGGAGGAGGACGAGTACTACAGCTTCCAGCTCGTCGGCCTCGCGGTGGAGGAGGAGGGCGGACGCGTTCTCGGGCGCGTCAAGGACGTGCTCGACTACCCTGCCAACGACGTGCTCGAGCTGGACTCGGGCCTGTTCCTGCCGCTCGTCGAGGCCTGCGTGCGGCAGGTGGATCTGGAGGGCAGGCGAATTGTCGTCTCCGTAGGCTTCGCCGACCCCGACTGATGCGTATCGACGTCTTCACACTCACCCCGCACGCCTACGCGTGGATGACCGAGCAGCAGCCGATCGCCGGCGTGCTCGGCGGCGAGCTCGAGTTGCGCCTCTTCAACTACCGCGACACGACGCCGCTGCGTGCCGGGCAGGTCGACGACACGCCGTACGGCGGCGGCGCCGGCATGGTGTTGCGCGTCGACGTCGTCGCCGCGGCGCTCGAAGCCGCCTACGGTCCGCAACCGAAGCACCGCGTGATCGCGCTGACGCCTCAGGGTCGGCCGCTGACGCAGGCGATCGTCGAAGAGCTCGCGGAGGAACAGGAGTTGACGCTCCTCTCGTCGCGCTTCGAGGGCTTCGACGACCGGATCGTGCAGCACCTCTGCAACGACTCGATCTCGATCGGCCCGTACGTGCTCTCGAACGGCGACCTCGCCGCGATGGTCGTGCTCGACGCGGTCGCGCGCCGGCTGCCGGGGGCGCTCGCGAAAGGCTCCGGCGAGCTCGAGAGCTTCTCGGCGGAGCTCGACGGCGCGCTCGAGTACCCGCACTACACGCGTCCCGCCGAGTTCCGCGGGTGGAGCGTCCCGGACGTGCTGCTCTCCGGCGACCACGCGAAGATCGAGAGCTGGCGGCGGGAGCACGTGCGATGAGAGACCCGCTCGGCCGCCTGCTTCCGAACCTGCCGCGCGAGGTCCGCGTCGTTCTCGACTGGATCTTCACGATCGGCGGCGCGATCCTCATCGTGCTCGCCCTGAAGGCCTGGGTCGTCAACCCGTACCGGATCCCGTCGTCGTCGATGGAGCCGACCCTGCACTGCGCCAGGCCCGCGACGGGCTGTGAGGCGCATTTCAGCGACCGCGTGCTCGCGAATCGCTTCATCTACCGCTTCCGTGACCCGCGCCGGGGCGAGATCATCGTGTTCAAGACCCCGGGCGACAAGCCGGTTTGCGGGACGACGCACGCCCACGAGGTGTTCGTGAAGCGGCTGATCGGCCTGCCCGGCGACCGGATCAAAGAGCGCGATGGGATCATCTACATCAACGACGTCCGGCTGGACGAGCCGTACATCCAGCCGTCGCGGCGCGACCACGAGCCGCCGCGCTCCTGGTTCGTCCCGAAAGGCGACTACTTCTTCATGGGGGACAACCGTGCGGAGTCGTGCGACTCGCGGTTCTGGGGGCCGGTGCCCCGGGCGAACCTGATCGGCGAGGTGTTCTTCGTGTACTGGCCGTTGAACCGCATCAGCTTCCGCTAGACCGGACCGCACGCAGCCTCCGGTCCTGCTCTTGGCGTCCGACCTCAGGGGGCGATTCGCTACTATTCCGCGTCGGCCCACCGGGCCGTTCCTCTCATGGCCACCATCATCGAGTCCATCGAGCGCGCCCAGCTGCGCAAGGTGCCGCGCTTCAAGGCCGGCGACACCGTTCGCGTCCACTTCCAGGTGATCGAGGGCCAGCGCCGCCGCGTCCAGGTCTACGAGGGCATCGTCCTCAAGCGGCAGGGCTCGGGCGTCCGTGAGACGTTCACCGTGCGGAAGCAGTCGTTTGGCGTGGGCGTCGAGCGCACCTTCCCCCTCCACTCGCCGAAGATCGAGAAGATCGAGGTCTTGGCGATCGGCGACGTGAACCGCGCGAAGCTGTACTACCTGCGCGAGCGCGTCGGCAAGAAGGCCCGCGTGCGCGAGAAGCGGTTCGGCCACGGCGCGGTGCTGCCGGAGGTCGTCGCCTCGACGCTCCTGGCGGCCGACGAGCCCGAGGTCGTCGAAGAGGTCGCTCCGGACGCCGTCGAGGCGCCGGAAGCTGTGGTCGAAGCGGTCGAGGCTGAGCCGAGCGAGGGCGCTGAGCCCGCAGCGGACGAGACGCCGGCAGGCGAGACGGACGGCGACGCCGTTCCCGTCGCCCAACAGTCCTAGCTTCCCGGCAACTTCGTCACGGCGGGCTTCGCCGGCAGAGGCGCGCGCTATCCTCGCCGCGTGGCGAAGCAAACCGGCCAGAAGCTCCTGAAGTTCGACCGGAGCCTCGGCGCACGCTTCGTCGCAGGTGCCGACGAGGCCGGCAGAGGCTCGCTCGCCGGCCCCCTCGTCGTCGCCGGGGTCTTGCTCGACTACGCCGGTCTGAAGGAGCACCGGGTCCGGCCGCTCACGTATCTCAACGATTCGAAGCAGTGCTCGGAGGAGCGGCGCGAGGAGCTCTTCCACGCCGTGCTCGCGTGCGCCGAGAAGGTCGCCGTGCGCGTGATCCCGCCCGGCGACATCGACCGGTTCGGGTTGCACAAGTCGAATCTCGCGGGGCTGCGCGCGATGCTGCATGCGCTCTCGCCGCCGGCGGACGCGTGCCTCGTCGACGGCTTCCGGCTCGGGCCGACCGCGCCGGAGCACACCGCGATCGTGGACGGCGACGAGAAGAGCGCGGCGATCGCAGCAGCGTCGATCATCGCCAAGGTGACCCGCGACCGGCTGATGCGCCGCCTCGGCGCGCTCTATCCCGCCTACGGCTTCGCGCAGCACGTCGGGTACATCACGCCGGGTCACTCGGCGGTCGTGCGCAGGCTCGGCCCGTCCGCTGTGCACCGGCTCTCGTTTCAGGCGCTGTGCTACCAGGGCGAGGCGGCCGTCCCGGCCTAGCCGCCGAGCGCAGGGCCGCCCGCTGGTACCGCCTGCGCGGCTGGCGTGTGCTCGGCGCGAACGTCTGGGCGGGCGGCAACGAGCTCGACCTGATCGCACGGCGGGGCCGGCAGCTTCGCTTCGTCGAGGTGAAGGAGAAGCGCGGCCCGGGCTGGGGCGATCCGCTCGAGATGGTCACGACCGAGAAGCAGCGGCGCGTGCGGCGCGCGGCCGCGGCGTGGCTCGCGGCGCGGCCGGAGCTCGACGGGCTCGTCATCGGCTTCGACGTCGTCGCGGTGCGGGAAGGCCGGCTCCAGCGCGTCGAGGACGCGTTCTAGGCCCTCAGCGGGCGGCGAGCGACTCGGCGGCGGCTTCGAGCCGCGCGGCGAGCCCTTCGAGCTCGGCGACCGAGCCCTCGTCGAGCGCGTCGGCGCCGTCGATCCGCACCGTCGCCGACTCGAGCTCGGCGAGCAGGGCGTCGAGCGTGTCGAGCGCCTCGCTGCTCGAGCGGACGGGCGGCGGCGGGGGAACGAGCACCGGCCGCGGGATCCCCGGCCGCTCGACGTCGCCCGAGATCGTCGCCGGCGCCGGCACGGCCTCGGCGAGTGCGGCCGCACGGGCTCTCGGCGGCTCGGGTTGGACGGCGACGGGCTCCGGGGGCGCCGGTGCCACGCCGGAGGCCGTGGCGGCCGGTCTGCGGCTCCGGAGGAGCAGCACGGCGGCCGCGACGATTGTGAGGGCCGCGAGGACGAGGGCGAAGGCGATCGGGAGCATCGGGGCACTCTAGAGGCTTGATGTGGATTAGACGTGCGTGCGGGGATGGGCCAGACCAAGCGGTTCGGTCGGATCCGGCGCAGCGCATAGCGGTCCTACGTGCAAGCCGGAGCCGGGC
>DATCOE010000082.1:0-3742 GCA_036564885.1 Gaiellaceae bacterium
GGCAAGGCGCCGTGGGACTGGTTCTCGGAGATCCCGGGCGCCGCCGGCTACCTGTTCGAGGTGGTCTTCGCCGGCGTCTCGCTCGCGATCGTCTGGGGCGCAATGGCCGAACGGGCCAAGCTCTGGGTCTATTTCGCCTTCGGCGTCTGGTTCACGATCACGTACTCGATCGTCTCCCACTGGATCTGGAGCCCGCACGGCTGGCTCTTCAAGGGGACGCTGACCGGCGGCGTCGGCATGCAGGATTTCGCGGGCTCGACCGTCGTCCACTATCAGGGCGCTCTCGCCGGGCTCGCCGGCGCGCTCATCCTCGGGCCGCGCATCGGCAAGTTCGGCAAGGACGGCCGCGCTCACCCGATCCCGGGCCACAACATCCCGTTCGCCGTGCTGGGGACGCTGATCCTCTGGTTCGGCTGGTTCGGATTCAACCCCGGCTCGACCCTGTCCGTCGACTTCGGCGGTTTCGGGTACTTCGCCTACGTCGCGTTGACGACGAACATCGCCGCGGCGGCGGGCGCCGTGACCGGAATCGTGATCGCCTGGCTGAAGCTCGGCAAGCCGGACATCTCGATGATGCTGAACGGCGCGCTGGGAGCTCTGGTGGCGATCACCGCGGCCTCGGGCTTCGTGGCGCCGTGGGCGGCGATCGTGATTGGCGTCGGCTCCGGCTTCATCGCGGTCTTCGGCGTGATCTTCGTCGAGCGGATCGGCATCGACGACCCGATCGGCGCGGTCGCGGTGCACGGCATGTCCGGGATCTGGGGCACGCTCGCGTGCGGCCTGTTCGCGGTGCCGCTGCTGGCCAAGAACCTCGCCACCGGGACGGGCGGCCTCTTCTACACCGGCTCGTTCAAGCAGCTCGAGGTGCAGGCTCTCGGCCTCATCTGCGTCGGCGTGTTCACGTTCTCGACCTCGTACGCAGCCCTCTGGGTGATGAACAAGATCTGGGGCATCCGGGTCGAGGAGGACGTCGAGACGGCCGGGCTGGACGTCTCCGAGCACGGCATGTGGGGCTACCCCGAGTTCTACATCCCGATTCCCGGCGGCTACGGCACCGGCGGCCACGGGCACGGCACGCCGCATGTCGCGGCCCCGGCCGGATCGACCATCACGGCGATCGTGGCGCACGGAGCACCCCCTGCCTTCCAGGAATGACGCTGTGTCCCATGCGGGGGGCGGCCTTCGGGCCGCCCCCCGCTCGAAACCGGAGAACATCCTTGGATTCTGGGAGCACCATTCTCTAGGCTTGGGGTTTCGATGGCGCAGATGCTGAACGCAGGTAAGTCGCTCGTCTTCGCGTTCGCCGCGCACATTCGTACGCGCTAGTCGGCACCTCTCTCCGCCACCGCCGACTAGCAGACAAGGCGGAGAATGCCCCAGTCCCTCTGCCACCGGCGAGGAAGCCGACTTGTCCGACGATCGACCCGAAACACACCAGGCGATGCCGCCCCCGACACCGGGCCCCACAAGGCCAGGCTCGGCGAGGTCGGGCCTCTACGACCCGACGTTCGAGCACGACGCCTGCGGGGTCGCGTTCGTGGCGCGCCTCGACGCAGCCCCGTCGCACGAGACGGTGCAGCGCGCCCTGACGGCGCTCGGGAACCTCGAGCACCGCGGTGCCGAGGGCGCGGACGCGAACACGGGCGACGGCGCGGGCATCACGGTGCAGATTCCCGATGCGTTCCTGCGCGCCCAGCTCGAAGGGGCGCTGCCCGCTCCTGGCTCGTACGGCGTCGGCGTCTGCTTCCTGCCGCACGACGACGCGCGCCGGGCCGACCTCGAGCAGATCGTCGAGGAGGCGATCGCACAGGAAGGCCAGCGTCTCGTCGCGTGGCGCGACGTTCCCGTCGACGGCGCCAACGTCGGCCGGGTCGCGCTGCAGTACGCGCCCATCATTCGCCAGGTGGTCGTCGCCGCTGCGTCCGGCCTCGAGGGAGACGCGTTCGAGCGAAAGCTCTACGTGATCCGCCGCGTCGCCGAGCTGCGCGCCGGGCCGGATCTCGTCATACCGAGCTTCTCCTCGCGCACGCTCGTCTACAAGGGGATGCTCTCGGCGCCGCAGCTCGCCGGCTACTACCCCGACCTCGCCGAGCTGAGCTTCCAGAGTGCGTTGGCGCTTGTGCATTCGCGCTACTCGACGAACACGTTCCCGAGTTGGGAGCTCGCCCACCCCTACCGGCTGATCGCGCACAACGGCGAGATCAACACGCTGCGCGGCAACGTCAACTGGATGCGCGCCCGCGAGTCGCAGCTCCGGTCCGACCTCTTCGGCGACGACCTCGCAAAGGTGCTCCCGGTGATTCGCCCTGGCGGCTCCGACACCGCCGCGTTCGACAACGTGCTCGAGCTGCTCGTGCTCGCCGGCCGCTCGCTGCCGCACGCGCTGATGATGATGATTCCGGAGGCGTACGAGGGCCGCGATGAGGTTCCCGACTACTTGCGCGGCTTCTACGCGTATCACGGCTGTCTGATGGAGGCGTGGGACGGCCCCGCCGCGATCTCCTTCACCGACGGGCGCGTGATCGGCGCGACGCTCGACCGCAACGGCCTCCGGCCGGGCCGCTGGTACGAGACCGCCGACGGCTGGGTCGTGCTCGCGTCGGAGACCGGCGTGCTCGAAGAGCGGCCGGAGAACGTCGTACGCAAGGGCCGGCTGCAGCCCGGCAAGCTGTTCCTCGTCGACCTCGAGCAGGGCCGCATCGTTCCCGACGAGGAGCTGAAGCGCGAGATCGCGACGCGGCGCCCGTACGCGCAGTGGGTCGACGAGGAGACCGTGCACCTGAGCGACCTTCCGGACGCTGAGGAGCCGCCCCCGCCCACCGTGCCCCTGCGGACGCGGCAGCTCCTCTTCGGGTACGCGCAGGAGGACATGAAGGTGATCCTCGCGCCGCTCGCGCGGAACGCCGAGGAAGCGGTCGGCTCGATGGGCAACGACACGCCGATCGCCGTGCTCTCCCGGCGCAAGCCCCTGCTCTACTCCTACTTCAAGCAGCTGTTCGCGCAGGTGACCAACCCGCCGATCGACTCGATCCGCGAGGCGACGGTGATGAGCGTCACCCAGAGCGTCGGCTCGGAGCACAACCTGCTCGAAGAGACGCCCCAGCACGCGCGCCAGCTCGTGATTGCGAACCCGATCCTGCGCGACAGCGAGCTCGAGCAGCTGCGGCACGTCCGCTCCGACGTCTTCATGAGCTGGACGATCGACACGACGTGGCCTGCCGCCGAGGGCGCCGACGGCCTCGAGAGCGGGATCGAGCGGATCTGCGCAGAGGCGGACGCAGCGCTCGCGGCGGGCGCGAACATCCTCATCCTCTCCGACCGCAAAGCCGGGCTCGAGCGCGTGCCGATCCCGTCGCTGCTCGCGACGTCGGCGGTGCACAACCACCTCGTTCGCGCCGGCACGCGTCTGCAGGCGGGCATCGTCGTCGAGTCCGGCGAGCCGCGCAGCGTGCACAGCATCGCGACGCTCGTGGGCTACGGAGCGGCCGCGGTGAACCCCTATCTGATGCTCGAGACCCTCGCGGAGCTCGTCGAGCTCGGCTGGCTGCCCGACGAGATGTCGCCCGACGAGGCGCAGGCGCGCGCCACGAAGGGCATCGCCAAGGGTCTGCTCAAGACGATGTCGAAGATGGGCATCTCGACCGTCCCGTCGTACTGCGGCGCGCAGATCTTCGAGGCCGTCGGGCTCTCTCCGGAGCTCGTCGAGCGCCACTTCACCGGCACGCCGACGCGCATCGGCGGC
>DATCOE010000083.1:0-9624 GCA_036564885.1 Gaiellaceae bacterium
TCCGGTATCGCCGTCCTCGCCTTCGCAACGGCGCATGGGCATCCGAGCAGGCTCGCCCGACACGAGCAGGTCGCGGTCGCGGTCGCGTTCGCGGGGTTCGTCCTTCTCGCGCTCTCCCTGGTCGACACCCGCCAGGCCGACCACCCGCCCGACGGAGCTGCGGTCGCGATCTGGCTCGTCTGCTCGGTGGGCGCTGCGCTGATGCTCGCCGGTTCCCGTCTGGGACTGGGGCGTGGACCGGCTCTCGGTCTCGCCGCCGGGCTGTTCTTTGCGGGCGGCGACATCTCCGCGAAGCTCGTCGTCTACGGCGGCGTCTGGTTCGTCGCCGTCAGCAGCTTGATCGTCTGCTACGGGTTCGGCACGAGCGTCCTGCAGGCGGGGTTCCAGCACAGCGACGCGCTCACGACCGCCGGCCTGGCGACGCTCGCTACCAATGCGGTGCCGATCGCCGCCGGCTTCGTCGTCTTCGGAGAACAGCTACCGCACGGCGCGAGAGGCACGCTGCAGCTCGCCGCCTTCGCATCGCTCGTCGTCAGCGCCGCGTTCCTCGCTCGCGCGGCAGCACCGACCGCCGCAGCATCCGAAGCGCGGTCGCGTCCCGCGGGGGATGCCGCCGTCCCGTCGCGCGGCGATGCTCACGGCATGAACCCAGTCGTCCGCGTCGACCAACTCACGAAGTACTACGGCGCCTCCCGCGGGATCATCGACACGAGCTTCGAGATCGCCGCCGGCGAGGTCTTCGGCTTCCTCGGCCCGAACGGTGCCGGGAAGTCCACCACGATCAGGCTGATGCTCGACCTGATCCGGCCCACCAGCGGCCGCGTCGAGCTGTTCGGGCTCGACCCGCAGCGCAACGGCATCGAGATCCGACGCCGCGTCGGTTACGTTCCCGGCGATCTCCGCCTCTACGAGCGGCTGACCGCGCGCGATCTGTTGCGGTACTTCGCCCACGTGCGAGGCCTGCGCGATCTCGGCGATGCTCCCGGGCTGGTCGAGCGGCTGCAGCTCGAGCTCGACCGGCCGATCCGCTCGCTCTCCAAGGGCAACCGTCAGAAGGTCGGGCTCGTGCAGGCGCTGATGCACCGGCCGGAGCTGCTCGTCCTCGACGAGCCCACGTCAGGGCTCGATCCGCTCGTCCAGCAGACGTTCAACGAGCTGCTCCGCGAGGCCACCGGCGAGGGGCGCACGGTCTTTCTCTCGTCGCACATGCTCGGCGAGGTGCAGCGCGTCGCCGACCGGGTCGCACTCGTGCGCGAGGGACGGATCGAGCTGGTCGAGGAAGTCGAGACGCTCAGGCGGCGCGCGTTCACCCGCGTCGAGGTGACCTTCGCGGACGCGCCGCCTCCAGACGCGTTCACCGGAGTTCCCGGCGTGCGCGAGCTCGACCGGCACGGCGAGGCCTCCGTGCTGTTCGTGCTCGAGGGCCCCGCCGACCCGCTCGTGAAGGCGCTCGCGCGGCACCATGTGCTCGCGCTCGACGTCCACGAAGCCGACCTCGAAGACATCTTCCTGACCCTCTACCGCGGCGACTCGCCTCATGCTGCATAGCGTCTTCCTCAAGACTCTTCGCGATCTCCGTCGCGGCTTCGTCTGGTGGAGCGTCGGCCTCGCAGGGATGTCGGCGCTGATGGTGTCCGTCTATCCGACGGTGCGCGGCAACGCGGCGTTGAACAAGCTCGTCCAGAACTACCCGGCGGCCTTGAAGGGGTTCTTCGGCTTCGGCGGCGAGCTCGACTACACGTCCGCCGCCGGCTATCTCGGCATGGAGCTGTTCTCGCTCATGGTGCCGCTGCTGCTGCTGATCGCCGCGATCGCGGCCGGCTCCGGCGCCGTCGCCGGCGAGGAGGACCGGGGAACGCTCGACCTGCTGCTCTCCTTGCCGGTGTCGCGCCCGCGGCTCGCGCTCGAGAAGTTCGGCGCGCTCGCCGCCGAATCGGTGGCACTCGGCTTCGTCGTCTGGGCCAGCCTCTGGATTGGAGCCATGGCCGTCGGCATGGAGATCGCGGCGGCGAAGCTTGCCGCCGCGACCGTGGACGCGGTCGCGCTCGCGGTCGCCTACGGGGCGATCGCCCTCCTCGTGGGCTGCGCGACCGGCAAGCGAGGTCTCGCGATCGGGATCACAGCGGCGGCAGCCGTCGCCGCCTATCTCGTCAACTCGCTCGCTCCCCTCGTCGACCTGCTCGACCCTGTCCAGAAGCTCTCGCCCTTCTACCACTACGCGGCCCAGAACCCGCTGCGTGCCGGCCTCGACCCGCTCCACCTCCTCGTCCTGCTCGCGATCGCCGCAGTCGGGGCGGCGGGATCGGTGCTCGCCTTCCGACGGCGCGACCTCACCTGAGCGAAGCCGGCACCCGGGTCCGGTCTCGGTAGTTGCCCGTACGACGATCGGTGTCCCGACTGATGCCTCGCGCGGCGTGTTGGTGGATCTATGGAGAACCTGCAACCGAGGGAGGCGTCATGTCTGCGACCCGACAGGCGGGGGCGGAGCAAGGCGACGTTGTCGTGGTGAGCGGCCGCCGGGTCGGTGAGCCCGCGCGCAAGGGCGAGGTCCTCGAGGTCCTCGGCCCGGCCGACCATCCGCACTACGCCGTGCGCTGGGAGGACGGCCATCAGAGCATCTTCTACCCCGGCGAGACGACCAGCATCAAGCGGCGGACGACGGATACTCGTCCGAAGCCGCAGCTCGACGTCGCCGCTGCGACGAAGCTCCTGGTCGAGAGGCTGCGCGACGCGGCGCTCGAGTTCGAGCTCTTGCCGCATCGGCGCACGCTGACGGCTGCGAGCGAGGCCCGCGTGCTGGGTGTGCTCCCCCAGACGGTTGCGAAGACGCTGATCGCGAGGGACGAGGAGGGCGTGCACATCCGGGCGGTCGTGCCCGCGTCCGGCCGCGTGAGCATCCCGAAGCTCGCGAACGCCGTCTCGGCAACGAACCTCGCCGTGCTGACCGAGGGGGAGCTCATCAGTGCATACCCGCAGTTCGAGCTCGGCGCGGTGCCGCCGTTCGGCGGGCCCGCCGGCGACCGTGTCGTCGTCGACCGCGTCCTCACTGACCACGATCACGTGGTCTTCGACGGCGGCGTGCACGACACGTCGCTGCGGATGCGCACTGACGATCTGATCGCGGTGGCGGACGCGCAGACCGCAGACATCGCCGCGGACTGAGAACGGATGCGCAGGAAAGGAAGCGATGGGCGCGATCGTGGTCGGAGTCGACGGGTCGAGCGGGTCGCGAGGGGCGCTTCGGTTCGCCGTGGAGGAAGCACGGCTGCGGAACGCGGCCCTTCGGGTCGTGACGGCGTGGCACGTGCCGCCGATGGCCTACAGCGGCGGATTCGCGGTGCCCGTCGACTCGCGTGAGTACGAGGAATCTGCAAGGGCCGTGGGCGTGGAGGCACTTGCCTCGCTCCGAGATGAGACGGTCGGCGTCGCTGTCGAGCGCCTGGCCAAGGAGGGCCAGGCCGCACGCGTGCTCCTCGAGGAGGCGCGAGGCGCGGATCTGCTGGTCGTCGGCTC
The DNA here is from genome assembly GCA_036564885.1 of Gaiellaceae bacterium. Taxonomy (GTDB): domain Bacteria; phylum Actinomycetota; class Thermoleophilia; order Gaiellales; family Gaiellaceae; genus Palsa-739. Next base: position 3,514 of record DATCOE010000083.1, read on the forward strand.
GCGCGGACACGGGGGCTTCGCGGGCCTCCTGCTCGGCTCGGTGAGTCAGCAGGTCGCCCACCACGCGTCGTGCCCCGTGGTCATCGTCAGCGAGCCCAGCGCTGTGCGCTGAGCTCGCTGCGAGTCACCCGCTCCCGCGATCCCTCGCGGGGACCTCGGCGCCGGCTCTCCTCAGGCCTTGAACACCCCGAGCCGAGCGCGACGACAGGTCATGTCCCGGTCTCCGCGGTAACCAACCCGTAATGCCCGTCATAGCGGCGGTAGAGAACAGCGCCGCGGCCGGGTGAGACGTCGACGAAGAACACGAAGGGGTCGTCGCCGAGGTTGAGCCGCTCGATCGCGTCGTCGACGCCGATCGTGGGAACAGGATCGGAGTCGAGGAGGAACGGCGCGACGTAGCTGCCGCTTCCGTTTCGCCGCCGCAGCGCGAGAACGCCGTCGGGTCGCGAATGGACGAGCGCGTCCTCGCCGCTCGCCTCGTCGACGAAGACGTGGAAGTCGTGATCGAGCAGCAGCATCTCTGCAGCCGCCGCCTCGGGCGTCATCGGTGCACTCGCGTATGTCTTTCGTCGAACCAGCCGGCGTTCGGCCGCCGGACGAGGGAAGGTCGAGGGACGTTGAGGAGCGAGGTCGCCGTGCCGCCACTCACCGGGCTCCGGCGCCTGACCCTCGCGCCGCTCCGCGACATCGCGCTCGGCCAGCGTGCGTAGATTGCGATGGAGGCGGGACTCGAGCAGGTTGACCGCCTCGCTCTCGGTGGCTGCCGCCACGTGAGCGCGGACGGGGCGGCCGTTGACGTCGAGGGTCGCCTTCGCGACGACCGGACGGTCGAGGGCGGGATCCTCGTTCCTCGTCAGGGAGGCGGTGATCCGAAGAACCGGCCGCGGCGCAGCGTCCGCGACGTGGGCGAGCGCTCGTGCGAGGGTCTCGCGGGCGTGCGGTGGAACGGGTCCGCGAATGCTGATCGTCGGCTCCGTTCCCACCTCAGCGTGACGAGCGGGTACACGGTCGAGCGCGAGCGCGCGGCGACCACGTGCCCTCAGGCCGAGGGTGCGGTCGACGAGTCCGTCCTCGATCAGCTCCCGGACGTGTCTCCGCCGGGGACGCCGACCTGTCTCCTCAGCTTCGCGGAGATCCGTGAGGCAAGACGCCGACGCTCCGAACGTCTCGCGGAACTGCATGCCGTCGAGCGCGAAGACGAATCCGGGTGTCGTTCCTGTCAATTCGTCTGCGCCGTCGAGTACGGCGACTGCGGCCCCGTCGATGAACGCATCGACTGTTCCTTCGGGAGCCGCGGTGAGGCGGAGCTCCGACCCGGAGTCGGAACGGCCGCGGAAGAGCAATGGTCGAGCGTCGGCGTGTGAAGGCGGCTCGGCCTCCTTCCCCCGCAGCTGGTTACGCCAGCGCCGTCGGTCGGCTTCGTTCGCGGGAGCTTCTGCGAGCAGACGCTCGAAACGCTGCCGGAGGTGTTGCAGCCGGACCTCCAGGTGACGGCGTGCACGGCTCCGTGGCCGCGCGCGGCGGTGCTCCTCGTGCACACGCCGGTACTCGTGAACGACCTCTTCGAGCTCGTCCTGCGACACCGGGGGCTCGCCCTGGAGATGACGGCTCCGCGGAGGGACCTGGTCCGAGCGATCGCTACTGCGCCGGAACCCGGCGATCGCCTTCTCAACCCGCCACACGCCCTGCCAGCGCGGCACCTGTGGTTGCGGCGTCGCGTCGACACCAGGGTTCCGGGCTCGTCCCGGCGAGCGTGTCCACGTTGGGCGCATCTGGCACACCTCCCATGAGATAAGGAGGAGGAGGCGGAGGCCGCCGCCTCCTCCGACTGCTTCACGCCGTCGTGATCTCGACCTTGCGCGGCTGCTCGTGCGAGGTCTTCGGCACGTGCACCGTCAGCACGCCCTTGGTGTACTCGGCCGCGACGTGCTCGCCGTCGATTCCCGCCGGCAGCTCGAAGCGCCGCTCGAACCGCTTCTCGAGCCGTTCGTGCATGCGCAGCGTCTTCTCCTTCTTTTCCGTCTCCTCCGTGCGCTCACCGGTGATGGAGAGCGTGTGGTCGCGGACCTGGATCTCGAGCTCCTTCTCGTCGAAGCCCGGCACCTCGAGCTCGACGACGAGCTCGCCGTCGGTCTCGTAGACGTCGGCGGCCGGCGTGAGCGCAGGCACAACGCCGAGATCCTCGAAGAAGCGCCGCATCCGCCGGTCCATCAGGTCCAGCTCGCGGAAAGGCGTCCACTTCTCGAGCTTGGGCATACCCCACCTCCTTCTCGGTCTGTGTTCCCCCGGATCGGGCGCGCCGAGATCGGTAATTCAACGCAGGCTGTCGTCCATACCGGGTCGCACCGGCACGATCGGGCAAGATCAGGAGATTCCCGGCTCCTGAATCAGGGGCATCCGGCGTCATTGGTTGCGAGCGTGCGCCAATATGGCGCCATGTCCCCGACGGTTCCTGCCGAGCTCTAGCCGATGGAGACGACCTGGGCGATCCGGAAGCTGGAGCGTGCGCCGGGTCTCGTCTTCGACGAGGTGCCCGTGCCGCGGCCGCAGGACGACGAGGTGCTCGTGCGGGTGGAGGCAGCATCCGTCTGCGGTACCGATCTCCACATCTTTCGCTGGGACGAGTGGTCGCAGCAGCGGATTACGCCGCCGCTGACGCTGGGCCACGAGTTTGCCGGCACCGTCGTCGAGACGGGGCGGAGTGTCCGCCACGCGCAGCCCGGTGACTACGTGTCGGCGGAGAGCCACATCACGTGCGGCGCCTGCTTCCACTGCCGTACCGGGCATGTGCACATGTGTGAGCGCACACAGATCCTCGGGGTCGACCGTGACGGCGCGTTCGCCGGCTATGTGGCGGTGCCGGAATCGGTTCTCTGGCAGAACGACCGCGCGAAGCTGCCGCCGGAGATCGCGACGCTCCAGGAGCCGTTCGGCAACGCGGTGTTCGCGACCGGCCATGCGGATCTCGCAGGGAAGACGGTCGCCGTTCTCGGCTGCGGCCCGGTGGGGCTCTTCAGCATCGCGATTGCGCGCGCGTCCGGCGCAGGACGCGTTCTCGCCTCCGATCTGAGTCCCTTCCGGCTGGCGCTCGCCCACCGGATGGGGGCCTCCGCGGCCGTCGACGTTCGAGACGTGGCCGACGTCGCGGCCTGGTTCGTCGAACAGAACGAGGGCGCCCACCCCGACGTGGTCTTCGAGATGTCCGGCGCGGCGGACGCGGTGCGCGACGCGTTCCGCATCGTGCGCAACGGCGGCCGCGTCGTGCTCTTCGGGATTCCGGCGCAGCCGGTCGAGCTCGACATAGCGGAGGCGCTCATCTTCAAGAACCTCGAGGTTTCCGCGGTGAACGGTCGAGAGGTGTTCGGCAGCTGGTACAAGACGCGCTGGCTGCTCGAGCACGGCGTCGTCGACCTCCGGCCCCTGATCACCGCGCAGCTTCCACTCGCCGGCTTCGAGGAGGCATTCGCCCTACTCGAAGCGGGCGAGGCGTGCAAGATCGTGCTTCGTCCCGACGCCGAGCCGGCGGCGCCGCTCGTCGCGGCGGCCGGTGGCCGGGTGCAGCGATGAACGCGCGGCTCGAGGCGCAGGCAGCGGCCGAGCTCGACGCGCTGCGGACGGCGGGCACGTACAAGACCTTCAACACCCTCGAGTCTCCGCAGGGCCCTGTCGTGCGCATGGCCGGTCGCGGAGAAGTGGTCGTGCTGTCGTCGAACGACTACCTCGGGCTCGCCGGGCGACCGGAAGTCGTCCGTGCCGGTATCGACGGGCTCGAGGCCTACGGCGCGGGGACCGCGTCGGTCCGTTTCATCTGCGGCACCTTCGCGCCGCACCTCGAGCTCGAGCGCGCTCTGGCGGTCTTCTCGGGCACCGAGGCGGCGCTCACCTACGGCTCGTGCTGGAACGCGAACGAGGCGTTGATCCCGACACTCACAGACGCCGAGACGGTGATCGTGTCCGACGAGCTGAATCACGCCTCGATCATCGACGCCGTCAGGCTCGCCAAGCCGGAACGGAAGCTGCGCTACGCCCACTCGAACATGTCCGAGCTGCGCGACGCGCTGCAGTCGTGCCGCCCCGATCAGCGAAAGCTCGTCGTCACCGACGGCGTCTTCTCGATGGAAGGCGATCTCGCGCAACTGCCGGACATCGTCGAGCTCGCGCGCACCTACGACGCCGTCGTGATCGTCGACGACTCGCACGGTGTCGGCGTGCTTGGCCGCACCGGTCGGGGAACCGCGGAGCACTTCGGTCTCGTCGGCGACATCGACGTCGTCACCGGCACGCTTGGCAAGGCGCTCGGCGGTGCGGCGGGCGGCTACGTCGCGTCGACCGCTGCGGTCTGCGACCTGCTCGCCCAGCGCTCCCGGCCGCAGCTCTTCTCGAATGCGCTGCCGCCCACGGTCGCGTGCAGCGCGCGCGCCGCGCTCGGGGTCCTGGAAGCCGAGCCGCACCTGCTCGCGCGTCTCCACGAGAACGTTCGCTTCTTCCGCGAGCGCCTTCGCTCGCTGGGCTACACGCCGCTCGACGGCGAAGCCGCGATCATCCCGATCATCGTCGGCGAGACTGCGCGGGCCATCGAGCTGAGCCGCGGGCTGCTCGAGCGCGGCGTCTTCGTCACCGGCTTCGGCTACCCGGTGGTGGCCGAGGGAGCCGCACGGATCCGAGTCCAGCTCTCCGCTGCTCACGAGCCCGATCAGCTCGAGCGTGCGCTCGCAGCCTTCGCCGCGGTCGCAGCGCAACACTCGGTGTAACAAAAAGGGCCCGTTTGCACGGGCCCTTAATTGACCTTCGTCGGGCCGGTGTCGCTTTCGTCCCTTCTGTCGCGCCGACCTTCGGACGGTTCTTCCTGCGGTCGTCGCGGTAGAAGTTCGACCTAGTCGCGATCCGTGCTCAGCGCAGGTGCACCTTCCCCCCGCAGGCGGGCGGTCCTCATCCGGGGATTCCCCGATTTGTCCGGCAGGCCGGCCGCGGTGCCGCTCGTCCGCCGCATGATCCGCGAACTCGCGGATGCCCGAGTGGCGGTGCGGGGGGATCATTGTCACGTCGACTCGGATGGAAGAGGGGGAAGATGCTCGCCGCGCCTACCACGTACCCCAGGCACGACGCGTCGTGCTGGACGGACGAGTACCTGCTGCGGCACTGCGAGGGATACCGTGTCGACTTGCTTGACGTGCACGACGGCTACGTCGAGGAGATCGTTCTCCTACCGGACGAGAGCACGCCGATCGGGTTCCTCGTCCGCGGCGTCTCGGGCCTCACCTTCGTGTCCGTGCATCAGATCCGCGACTTCTCGCCGCCCGCCCAGCGGATCGTCGTCGACCCGCTCCCGCTGACCGGCCGGCCCTCGAGACCAGTGGCTCCGCCGGCCTCAGCCACGCCGTTTCGGCGCGCCATCGGCTGACCTCACCGTCTCTTTGGGCGGCCGGCCACCGTCTTCACCTGCACGGTCACGTGGACCGGCACGTCAAGCGCTTGGCTGACCAGACAGCGGTCCTCGGCCGCGGCGGCCGCGTTGCCGACCGCTTCCTCGCCGCCGGGGACCGTCTCGAGCACTGCGTCTATTTCGATCACGGTGAAGCTGAAGCGGCCGTCGTCACGGCGGGTCATGTGGCCGGTCGCGCTGACGGTCGCGTCGAGCAACGGCGCGTCGCTCCGGTCGGCGACGGCGGCCAGCGTCAGCGCGAAGCACGACGCCGTCGCGGCGACCAGCAGCTCCTCAGGGCTCCAGTAGCCGGTCAGGCCGCCCCGGAACTCCGGCGGGGTAGCCACCTCGAGCGAGTCCTTGCCGTGCGCGTCGGCGTGCGCCAAGCGGCCGCCGCGCCAGCGGACCGACACCGGGTACTGCATCTCCTTGACGCTCACCGCACACCTCCTCGACTCCCGTCACTTTCCCCCGCCTCGAGCCCGGGAGAATCGGGGACACCGCTGAGGCCGGCGTGGCGAAGTACGCATTCCGGCGTCCAGATGGTCGAGAGACCCGTGACGCGCGACCGGCTGCGGGTTTCCCACATCGGATCAGCGTCTTCTCGGATGCGGCGGGCCGGGGCGCGCGGTGAATCGCTGCTAGAGGTTTGATGTGGATTGGGCGTGCGTGCGGGGATGGGCCAGACC
>DATCOE010000084.1:0-10786 GCA_036564885.1 Gaiellaceae bacterium
GAGCTCGGCGCCTGCGGCGACGATCGAACGGCCCTCTGCTGCGAACGGTGGGGCCGCAAGCGGCAGGGAGCCCGGCGCGTAGCCGCGCGAGCGGCGGATCGGGAAGGCGGCGCGCACGACCGAGTCCTCGCAGCGGCGGTGGATCGGCCGGTCGTGCGACAGGAAGGCGTCGGCGATGTCACCGAGGCGGGCGTGCGCCTCGGCGTCCTCGAAGGCGATCGGCTCGTCCGCGACGTTGCCGCTCGTGAGCACGAAGGGGCCGGCGAGGCCGGCCGCGAGCAGGTGGTGGAGGGGCGTGTACGGAAGCATGACGCCGAGCCAGTGCGAGCCCAACGCGACCGCCTCGGCGACCGCGGCGCCGGGCCGCCGGCGCAGGAGCACGATCGGCCGTGCGCGCGAGCGCAGCAGCGACCACTCCTCACTGGATGCGTCGCACAGCTCCTCGGGCGCAGCGGTCATCAGCGCGAACGGCTTCTCCTCACGGCCCTTGCGGGCGCGTAACCGTGAGACGGCTTCTTCGCTCGCCGCGTCGCAGGCGAGGTGGTAGCCGCCGAGTCCCTTGACCGCGACGATCGCTCCGGCGCGGAGCAACGAGACGGCCTCCTCCAGCGGCATGGAAAGCCGCGGTCCGCAGGCGGGGCAGGCGATCGGCTCCGCGTGGAAGCGGCGGTCACCCGGGTCCTCGTATTCCCGGCGGCAGTCGGCACACATCGGGAAGCCGGCCATCGTCGTCGCTGAACGGTCGTAGGGCACCGCCCGCACGATCGTGAAGCGAGGACCGCACTGGGTGCAGTTCAGGAACGGGTAGCGGTAGCGCCGGTCTGCCGGGTCGAAGAGCTCGCGCAGGCAGTCGTCGCACGTGGCCACGTCGGGAGGGATCGCCGCCGCGCTGCTCGCAGACCGACCGGCCACAGGCCGGCTTGCCGCGATCGTAAAGCGCTCTTCGCCGCGGAGCTGCAGCGACTCCACCGTCACGGCCTCGACCCGCGCGAGCGGCGGCGCATCGGCGCGTAGCGAGGCCGCGAAGGCCTGGAGCGACGCAGCGTCGCCCTCGGCCTCGATCACGACTCCTTCGCCGTCGTTCAGAACGAAGCCGCCGAGCCGATGACGTGCCGCCAGGCCGTAGACGAACGGGCGGAAGCCGACTCCCTGGACGACCCCGCGAACTCGGAACCGGCGGCGCTCACTCATCGGTGTCCTTCTACCTCGCCCGGCCGAGTCGTGCGGAGAGTCCGCGACCGGATCCGCGCCGACCCTGATATAGATTTCCGGCGGGCGTGCGAGGGTAACCAAGAGGAGACAGCCTGCCCGACGTCGAGACAAGCGTGATCGAGCCCGAGGCTCTCGACGACCTCCTGAACGCGCTCACGGCCCGCGGATTCCGCGTCATCGGCCCCACGGTGCGGGACGGCGCGATCGTCTACGAGGACCTCGACTCGGCGGGCGACCTTCCGATCGGCTGGACCGACAGACAGGATGCCGGTCGTTACCGGCTCGAGCGCCGCGAGGACGAGGCGCGCTTCGGCTACGCCGTCGGCCCCCACTCGTGGAAGCAGTTCCTGCTTCCGGCCCGCATCCGGCTCTGGCGGGCTGGGCGCCGGGACGGCGGCTTCGAGGTCGAGGAGGAGCCGGTCGAGGACACCCCGCTGGCCTTGATCGGCGTCCGCGCCTGCGAGCTGCACGGCATCGCGATCCAGGATCGCGTGCTGCTGGGCGGCAGCTACGCCGACCGCGACTACGCCGCCCGCCGGAAGGACGCGTTCGTCGTCGCCGTGAACTGCTTCGAGCCGGGCGGCACGTGCTTCTGCGTCTCGATGGGGACGGGACCGAAGGCGGAAACCGGGTACGACCTCGCCTTGACCGAGATCCTCGACGGAGCGCACCGCCTGCTCGTCGAGATCGGGAGCGAGCGCGGCGCCGAAGTGCTCCGCGACCTGCCGCGGCGGCCGGCGCTCCCGGACGACCTCGACGCCGCCGGCGCCGCAGTCGCGGGAGCCGTCGAGCGCATGGGTCGGCGGGTCGACGTCACCGACATCCGAGATCTACTCGCGCGCAATCTCGAGAACAAGCGCTGGGACGACGTCGCAGCTCGCTGCCTCACCTGCGGCAACTGCACGCTGGTCTGCCCGACATGCTTCTGCACGAGCGTCGAGGACGTCACCGACCTGACGGGCGAGCACGCCGAGCGGATGAGGTCGTGGGACTCGTGCTTTTCAGTCGATCACGCCTACATCCACGGCGGCAGCGTCCGCCCTTCCGGTCGCTCGCGCTACCGCCAGTGGCTCACGCACAAGTTCGGCACGTGGTACGACCAGTTCGACAGCTCCGGGTGCGTCGGCTGCGGCCGCTGCATCACGTGGTGCCCGGTCGGGATCGACGTCACCGAGGAGCTGACCGCGATTCGCGCGAACGAGGGAGCCCAACATGGAGACGATTGAGACCATCCTGCAGGACGTGCCGCTCTTCCAAGGGCTGACGCCGGCCCAGCTCGAGCTGATCGCGGGCTGCGGGTCGAACGTGCGCTTCAACGAGGGCGAGCTGCTATTCAGCGCCGGCGGCGAGGCCGACACCTTCTACGTCGTGCGGCACGGCAGCATCGCGCTGGAGACCTTCGTTCCGGCACGCGGCGCCGTCACGATCGAGACGCTCGAGGCGGGTGAGGTGGTCGGCTGGTCGTGGCTCTTCCCGCCGTACCGCTGGCACTTCGACGCGCGCGCGCATTCTCTGGTGCGGGCGACGAGCTTCGACGGAGCCTGCCTGCGCGGCAAGTGCGAGCGAGACCCGCAGCTCGGCTACGACCTGATGTCCCGCTTCGCGCAGGTCATGATCCAGCGGATGCAGTGGACGAGAATGCGACTCTTGGACGTCTATGGCTACGCCGGCACCGACTGACACCTACGAGGCGCCCGGGCCGATCGTGCCGGGGCCGATGGTGCCCGTGCCGTTCCGCGTCACACGCCGCCGGCGCGAGCTGCGCGACACGTGGACGCTCGAGCTCGAGCCCGTCGCAGGGGACAGGCTTCTCCCGGCGCCCGGCCAGTTCACGATGCTGTACGCCTTCGGCATCGGGGAGGTCCCGATCTCCGTCTCGGGCGGCGCCGAGGGGCCGCTCGTCCACACCGTGCGCGCAGTCGGCGCGGTCACGCAGGCGATCTGCGCGTCGCGGCCGGGCGACGTGCTCGGCGTGCGCGGACCGTTCGGGAACGCGTGGCCGGTCGAGATCGCTGCCGGCAGCGACGTCGTGATCGTCGCGGGCGGCATCGGGCTCGCGCCGCTCCGACCGGCCGTGTACCACCTCCTGCAGCACCGCGGCGAGTACGGCGAGGTGGCGCTTCTCTACGGCAGCCGGACACCCGCCGACCTCCTCTACCGGAACGAGCTACAGCGGCTGCGCGGACGATTCGACCTCCAGGTCCGCGTCACCGTCGACACGGCGGAGGGGGGCTGGCAGGGCAAGGTCGGCGTCGTCCCGCAGCTCGTCGCGGGCGCCCGCTTCGACCCGGCGTCCACGGTGGCGCTCGTCTGCGGGCCGGAGATCATGATCCATTACTCCGCCCAAGCGCTACTCGAGCGCGGCGTTCCGCCCGACCAGATCTACCTCTCCATGGAGCGCAACATGCGCTGCGGCCTCGGCCATTGCGGCCACTGCCAGCTCGGCCCGACGCTGATCTGCCGAGACGGCCCGGTCTACCGCTACGACGAGCTGGAGCGGCTGATGGCGGTGCACGAGCTGTGAGCGCAAAGACCCGCAAGCCGACGCTCGCCGTCTGGAAGTTCGCCTCTTGCGACGGCTGCCAGCTCTCGCTCCTCGACTGCGAGGACGAGCTGCTCGCGCTCGCGGGCGAGGTCGAGATCGCCTACTTCCTCGAGGCGAGACGGGCGACCGCCAAGGGCCCGTACGACCTGTCGCTCGTCGAAGGCTCCGTCACGACCGCGCACGACGCGAAGCGGATCCAGCAGGTGCGCCGCTCGTCGCGGAAGCTCGTCACGATCGGGGCGTGCGCGACGGCCGGCGGCGTTCAGGCGCTTCGCAACTTCGCCAACGTCAACGACTTCACCTCGATCGTCTACGCGTCGCCCGAGTACATCTCGACGCTCGAGACCTCGACGCCCATCTCGGCTCACGTGAAGGTCGATTTCGAGCTCAACGGCTGCCCGATCAACAAGCGCGAGCTGCTCGAGGTGATCACCGCCATGCTCCACGGCCGGCGCCCGAACATCTCGCCGGCGAGCGTCTGCATGGAGTGCAAGCGCCGCGGCAACGTCTGCGTGATGGTCGCTCACGGCACGCCGTGTCTCGGCCCCGTCACGCACGCCGGCTGCGGGGCGATCTGCCCCTCCTACAATCGCGGCTGCTACGGCTGCTTCGGCCCGATGGAGACGCCGAACACCGCCTCGCTGACGCGGCAGCTCAAAGTGCTGGGAATGGGAGACGGTGCCGTCGAACGCGTCTTCCGCACCTTCAACGTGACGGCGTTCGACAAGGCGAGGACAACCGATGGCTGAGCGCCGGACGAGGACGATCAAGACCGACTACCTCGCCCGTGTCGAGGGCGAGGGCGCGATGCTCGTGCGGATCGAGAACGGTCGCGTCGACGAGGTGAAGCTCAACATCTACGAGCCGCCGCGTTTCTTCGAGGCCTTCCTCCGTGGACGCGCCTTCACCGAGGCGCCCGACATCACCGCCCGGATCTGCGGCATTTGCCCGATCGCGTACCAGATGAGCGCGGTGCAGGCGATGGAGCAGGCGTGCGGGATCGAGGTCGGCGGGCAGCTGCGGGCGCTCCGGCGCCTCATCTACTGCGGCGAGTGGATCGAGAGCCACGCCCTCCACGTCTTCATGCTCCATGCGCCCGACTTCCTCGGCTACGAGAGCGCGATCGAAATGGCGCGCGACCAGCCGGAGCTTGTCGCCAAGGCGCTCGCGCTGAAGAAGACGGGCAACGAGCTGATGACGGTCGTCGGCGGACGCGAGGTGCATCCGATCAACGTCAGGGTGGGCGGCTGGTACCGGACCCCGCGCAAGCGGGAGCTCGCACCGCTCGTCGAGCAGCTCGAACGCGCACGCGAAATCGCGCTCGAAGCGGTACGGATCACCTCGGGCTTCCACTTTCCCGACTACCAGCAGGACTACGAATTCGTCGCTCTCTCGGAGCCGGGCGAGTATCCGATCGACCGCGGCCGCATCGTCTCGAACCGTGGGCTGGACATCGCCGTCTCCGAGTACGACGAGCACTTCGTCGAGGACCACGTTTCCTGGTCGAACGCGCTCCAGTCGCGGGTCATCGAACGCGGCTCGTACCTCTGTGGTCCGCTTGCCCGCTTCGCGCTCGCCGCCGACCGGCTCTCGCCGCTCGCCCGCGAGGCGGCAAAGGAGGCGGGGCTCGATCCGTCCGAGCGCAACCCGTTCCGCAGCATCGTCGTCCGCTGCGTCGAGCTGGTCTACGCAGCGGACGAGGCGCTGCGCCTGATCGCCGAGTACGAGGAGCCGGACGCACCGGCCGTCGAGGTCGAACCGCGCGCCGGCGTCGGCTACGGCTGCACCGAGGCACCGCGCGGCATCTGCTACCACCGCTACACACTCGACGCGGAGGGCACGATTCTCGACGCGAAGATCGTGCCGCCGACCTCGCAAAACCAGAGAACGATCGAGGAGGACCTGCGCGGCGTCGTCGAGCGCTCGCTCGATGTTCCCGACGACGAGCTGGCGCTCCTCTGCGAGCAGACGATTCGCAACTACGACCCGTGCATCTCGTGCGCGACGCACTTCCTGAAGCTCGAGGTCGAGCGGCACTGAAGGTCGTCTGCATCGGAAACCCCTGGCGGTGCGACGATGCCGTCGGGCTGGAGGTCGCCCGTCACCTGCAGGGGACGCTACCGCCCGGCGTGGAGCTGCTAGAGCGCGAAGGCGAGCCGACGGCGCTGATCGACGCCTGGGACGGGGCCTCGACGCTCTGGCTTGTCGATGCGGTCTCGTCGGGAGCCGCGCCCGGGACGCTTCACCGCCTCGACGCGAGCGAGCGCGAACTGCCGACTGAGCTGTTCCGGGCCTCGACGCATCACGTCGGGATCGCTGAAGCGGTGGAGCTCGCGCGCGCGCTCGGACGTCTGCCTGCGCGAACCGTCGTCTACGGCATCGAAGGAGGTAGCTTCGAGGTCGGGGACGAGCTGACGCCCGCCGTCGCGGCCGTGGTCGCACAGGTCGCAGATGCAATTCGAGCGGAGGTGGCCGAGTGCACGAGCAGGCGCTGATGAAGGACCTGATGCGGAAGATCGAGTCGCAGGCGCGAACAGAAGGCGCGTTGCGCGTGACGCGGATCCGGGTGCGCCTCGGAGCGCTGTCGCACTTCACGCCCGGTCACTTCCGCGAGCACTTCGCGGACGCCTCGCGCGGCACGCTCGCGGAGGGCGCCGACGTCGAGACCGAGCTGCGTACAGATCCGACCGAGGCCGAGGCGCAGGGTGTCGTGCTCGAGTCGATCGACGTCGAGCTTTGTGAGGCCTAACCGAATGACCAACGAAAGGGGTCGCGCGAACACCGTAGTTGCCCGCATGCGGGCGGCGGGTGGACTGCGGATGCCGAGTTTCGCGGCCTGAAGCACACTTCACGCATGAGGGTCACACGGTCGGATCTCATCGGGGTTCCGCCGAGCGCCGAGCCGGGCGGAACGGTCGCGATCACCCCACCTTCGCCTGCCGACAGGCAGGGCGGCCCGATCGATCGGGAGGCCACTTCGCCTGCGTCGCAAGACCGGCCGGTGAACCTCGAGACGCTCAGCGCAAGCTGGCAGGTGGCCCTCGACGCCGCCCAGGCTGCCCTGCTCTCAGCGAGATTCGCCCTGCCCGACCAGGAGCTGCACGAGCGCACCGGCCGGCTCTCCGGCGAACGCGCCCAGGTCACGCACCTGTTCGAGGCGGTGGCTCGCGAGGAACACGTGAAAGCGCGGTTCCTGCGCCTGCTCGTTCCTTCGTGGAACGCGCGACGGCTGCTCGGCCTTCCGCCGGACGTGGTCGCGTGCGTCTTCAATCTCGACGGCGTGCTGATCGGCAGCGCGGCCGTTCACGCTGCGGCCTGGGCGGAGACCTTCGACGAGTTCATCTCGGCGCGGCTCGAACGCACTCGCGGCCGGTTCACACCGGCACCGTTCGACCCGGGCGCCGACTACGACCGGCATATCCACGCCAAGCCGCGGCTCGAAGGTGTCCGCGCATTCCTCGCGAGCCGTGGGATCAGGCTTCCGGAGGGCGACCCCCGCGACCCGCCCGGCACGGAGACGGTGCACGGTCTCGCAAACCGCAAGAACGCAGCGCTGCTGCGCCGGCTCGACGAGCACGCGCTGACCGCGTTCGAAGGCGCGCAGCACTACCTGGAGATCGCACGCGACGCGGGCGTGCGCCGGGCCGCCGTCTCGGCGAGCGCCAACACCCCTGCGATCCTCGAGCAGGCGGGCCTCGCCGACCTGATCGAGGAGAGCGTCGACGGGAACACGATGGTCGCGGAGCGCCTGCGCGCAAAGCCGGCGCCCGACACGCTCCTCGCCGCGTGCCGACAGCTCGGTGTCGCGCCGCGGCACGCGGCCGTCTTCGAGACGACTCCGGCGGGTGTCGCAGCGGCTCGCGCAGCCGGCTTCGAGCTCGTCGTGGGCGTCGACCGCACGGGTGGGGCAGGCGGGCTCCGCGCCGCGGGGGCCGATGTCGTGATCCCCTCCCTGGCCGAGCTCCTCGACCGCACCTCGGCTGCGTGACCTCTGATGCCTGCGACACGCACCCGATTGGGACTACCGCCGGACATCCGAGCGTGCCTGTTCGACCTCGACGGGGTGCTCACCAAGACCGCCGAGCTGCACGCGGCGGCGTGGAAGGAGATGTTCGACGGGTTCCTGCAGGCGCGGGCGGAGCGGCTGACAGCCGAGTTCGTGCCGTTCGACTCGGCGGCCGACTACACCAGGTACGTGGACGGAAAGCCGCGAAACGACGGAGTCCGGTCGTTCCTCGAATCCCGGGGGATCGCGCTCCCGGACGGCCCGTCGGCGGATTCGCCTCGAGTCGAAACGATCGCCGAGCTCGGCAACCGCAAGAACGAGCTCGTCCTCGAGCTGCTGCGCCGGAAGGGTGTTGAGCCGTTCGAAGGGTCGGTGCTGTACGTGCGCGCCGTCCTGGCCTCGGGCCTGCACTGCGCTGTCGTGTCCTCGAGTGCGAACTGCCGCGAGGTGCTGCTCGCCGCAGGCATCGCGGATCTATTCGAGGTTCGCATCGACCCGCTCGTCGCGCAACAACAGCAGCTGAGAGGAAAGCCGGCGCCCGACACATTCCTCGCCGCGTCCGGCGCTCTCGGCGTTCCACCACCTCGAGCGGCCGTCTTCGAAGACGCGCTGGCAGGCGTCTCTGCCGGGAAAGCAGGTGGGTTCGGGTTTGTGGTCGGAGTGGATCGGACCGGCCAGGCAGACGCGCTGCGCGAACGTGGAGCCGACATCGTGGTGCGAGATCTCGCCGACCTGCTCGAGGAGCCATGATCGATCCGGCCGATGGAGGGGATCGGTCGATGAGCGCCATCCGCACCAAGGGCCTCTCGAAGCGCTACGGGAGCACGCTCGCCCTCGATGGACTCGACCTCGCGGTGGAGCCGGGCGAGGTGTACGGCTATCTGGGGCCGAACGGTGCCGGCAAGACGACGACGACCCGGCTGCTGCTCGGCTTGCACCGTCCGAGCGCGGGCCGGGCGGAGCTCCATGGTGTCGATGCTTGGCGCGACCCGGTCGCGGCCCATCGTCGTGTCGCCTACTTCCTCCTCTTCGTGCTCACGATCAGCCTCTTCGCCTGCTCGCAGATCGCCGCCCCACGACGCGAGGAAGCCGAGCAGCAGCTCGAGACGCTGTTCGCGCTGCCCGTCAGCCGCCTCGGCTGGCTCGGCGGCCGGCTGCTGCTCGCCGCCGGCGGCGCGGCTGCGATCGCCCTCACCGCCGCGCTCTTCGCTTGGGCGGGAGCCGCCTCCCAGAACGCCGGCGTCTCGCTGCCGCGCCTGCTCGAGGCCGGGGTCAACTGCCTGCCCGCCGCGCTGCTCTTCCTCGCCTTCGCCGCACTCGCTTTCGCCGTCGTACCGCGGGCAAGCGCCGGCATCGCTTACGGCCTGGTCACCATCGCCTTTGTCTGGCAGCTCTTCGGCGCCCTGCTGGGCGCCCCGCACTGGCTGCTCGACCTCAGCCCCTTCCAGCACGTCGGTCTCGTCCCCGCTCAACCCTTTCGCGCCACCGCGGCCGCGGTCATGCTCGCGCTCGCAGCCGTCGCTGCGCTCGCGGCCCTGACGGCGTTCCGGCGGCGCGACCTCGCCGGTGCCTGATGCCTTCCACCGCTCGCACACCAAGAGCGTCGGACGAGGCTGAGCTGCTACACGCCGCTCCGCAGGTCCGAAAGCCGTTCCGGCATGAGTTCGACCCCCGAGAATCTGACCTGCACCCCGCTCCCAGGGGTGATTGGGCCTGGAAGCCGACGGCGAGGGGCTGCGTGCTCGGCAGCGCGAAGTACCTGATGAGCTGCCAGGTGGAGCCGTCAATCGATGCGTGAAAGGCGAAGGCCTCGCCGAGCCTCGAAATGCGGAGCCAGATTCCCTCACCGTCAACGGAGATCGAGTTGCAGTCGTCGGATACTCCGCGAGTCACGACGGAAACCACGGTCGGAACCCCCTGGGGCGAGTACTCGAAGCACAGCTTCGCCCAGGTGCGCTCGTCCCCCCACAGGACGAGGACTCCTGCGTCGTACGTCTCGACGAACTCCGGCCGCACGAACGCCCGCAACATCAAGTCCCCGTCGATGCTGCCCACGAGCGCCGGCGAGTTGACCGTCGCATCCGACTCGCCGCTCGGATCGACGAACCAGTCCGTGCCGGGACCCGCTTCGAGAGTCAGCTCGCCGACCCCTACAGCGAACGCCACCGCCGGGCCGGCCAGCCAGTGAAAGGGCGTGGGGATTCCAGGGAACGTGACGCCCTCCATCGACTCTCCCTTCATCGCGCCGATCCTACGCAGGTTGCGCGGCCCCACACATCGGGGAGCTGCCGTCGCAGCAGCCCCCCGACTGGAAGAACATCAGCGGACCATGCTCGGCTCTCAGGCGTCCGATCTCCGCGACTGCGGACTCGGTGGCGACGACCTCGGGAGACGGATCCGCTTGCATCGTTCTAGAAGAAGCCGAGCGGCTTCGGGTCGTAGGAAACGAGCATGCACTTGGTCTGCGTGTAGTGGTCGAGCATCATCTTGTGGTTCTCGCGGCCAACGCCGGAGACCTTGTAGCCGCCGAACGCCGCGCCTGCGGGGTAAAGGTGGTAGCAGTTCGTCCAGACGCGTCCGGCCTGGATGCCGCGGCCCATCCGGAACGCACGGCTGGTGTCGCGTGTCCAGACGCCGGCGCCAAGCCCGTACATCGTGTCGTTCGCGATCTGGAGCGCTTCCGCTTCGTTCTTGAACGTGGTCACAGCGAGCACGGGCCCGAAGATCTCTTCCTGGCACACGCGCGCGCCATTGTCGAGTCCCTCGATGATCGTCGGTTCGAAGAACGTGCCGCGCTCGTAGGCGGCGCCCTCGGGACGCTTGCCGCCGCACGAGACGCGGCCGCCTTCGCTCACCGCGAGCGCGACATACGACTCGACGCGATTGCGCTGCGGTTCGGATATCAGCGGACCGAGATGGGTTGCGGGATCGAGCGGATCGCCGACGCGCAGTTGCTTCGTCCGTGCGACGAGCCGGTCGACGAACGCGGCGTAGATCGAACGTTGCACGAACAACCGCGAACC
>DATCOE010000085.1:0-10518 GCA_036564885.1 Gaiellaceae bacterium
GTGCTCGAGCTGCTGCAGGAGCTCACGGCGGGCCGCGACGACGTCGTCTGGACGACCGGCGTGGGGCAGCACCAGATGTGGGCGATGCAGTACCTGCTCTGCGACCGTCCGCGCACGTTCATCAGCTCGGGCGGGCTCGGGACGATGGGCTACGGCATCCCGGCGGCGATCGGCGCGAAGGCGGCGCGGCCCGACGCGACGGTGATCTGCGTCGACGGCGACGGCTGCTTCCAGATGACGTGCCAGGAGCTTGCGACCGCGGCACTCGAGGAGCTGCCGATCGTCGTCGTGATCGTGAACAACGGCTACCTCGGCATGGTGCGCCAGTGGCAGGACATGTTCTTCGAGGAGCGCTTCTCGCAGATCAAGCTCACGCACTCCCTGCCGGACTACGCGGCGCTCGCACGCGCGTACGGCGCGCTCGGCTTCACGGCCGAGAGCGTGGAGGAGCTCGAGGAGGCGCTCGCCGAGGCGATCGCCTCGGGCCGGACCTGCGTCGTCGACGCGCGCGTCGACCCGCGCGAGCACTGCTTCCCGATGATCCCCGCCGGGGCGGCTGCGACCGACATGGTCGAGTACCAGGACACGCTCACCGAGGTGCCGGTCGTATGAAGCACACCATCTCCGTCCTCGTCGAGAACAAGCCGGGTGCCCTGACGCGTGTGACCAGCATGTTCGCGCGGCGCGGCTACAACATCGAGAGTCTTGCCGTCGGAGAGACCGAACGGCACGACGTGTCCCGCATCACACTGCGCGTCGACTGCGAGACGCACTCGCTCGAGCAGATCGAGAAGCAGATGCACAAGCTCGTGAACGTGCTCCGCGTGACCGAGCTCGCCCCGGGGGAGTCGCTCGAGCGCGAGCTCGCGCTGCTCAAGGTGTCGGCGCCGCCGAGCGCACGCGCGGAGCTGATGGCACTCGGCGAGGTCTTCAACGCGCGCATCGCCGACCTCGGCCCCGACGCGATCGTGTTCGAGCTCACGGGCTCGCCGGAGGACGTCGACTCGTTCGAGGAGCTCGTCCGGCCGCACGGCCTGCAGGAGCTCGTGCGCACCGGCCGCATCGGCCTCACCCGGGCGACGCGCGCGCCCAGGGGCAAGTCGACCCAGCAAGTCCTCGCGTAACCCTCTCTCAGTCCACGACAAGGAGCTCACCCCCATGGCAACGATTCACCGCGACGGCGACCTCGACCTCCTCGACGGCAAGGTCGCCGTCGTCGGCTTCGGCAGCCAGGGGCATGCCCACGCGCTGAACCTGCACGACTCGGGAGTCGACGTGCACGTCGGTCTGCGCGAGGGTAGTACGTCGCGCGCCGCCGCAGAGGAGGCGGGGCTGAAGGTCGGTACGGTCGCGGAGGCGGTCAAGGGCGCGCAGGTCGTGGCCCTCCTCGTTCCCGACCACCTCCAGAAGGAGGTCTGGGACGCCGACGTTGCGCCGAACCTCGAGCCGGGCGCGGCCGTGCTCTTCGCGCACGGACTGAACATCCACTTCGGCCGCATCGCGCCGCCGGAGGGCCACGACGTGATCATGGTCGCGCCGAAAGCGCCGGGCCATCGCGTGCGCGAGCTCTACGTCTCCGGCGCGGGCACGCCCGGGCTCGTCGCGATCCAGCAGGACGCGAGCGGCCGCGCGCTGCAGCTTGCGCTCGCGTACGGCGTCGGCATCGGCTGCGGCCGGGTCGGACTGCTCGAGACGACGTTTGCGGAGGAGACCGAGAGCGACCTCTTCGGCGAGCAGGCCGTGCTCTGCGGCGGCGTTCCCGCGCTCGTGCAGGCCGGCTTCGACACGCTCGTCGAAGCGGGCTACCAGCCGGAGATTGCGTACTACGAGTGCCTGAACGAGCTGAAGCTGATCGTCGACCTGCTCTACGAAGGAGGCTTCGAGTACATGCGCTACTCCATCTCCGACGTCGCCGAGTACGGCGATCTCTCGCGGGGCACCCGCGTCGTCGACGACGGCACGCGCGCGCGGATGAAGGAGATCCTCGAGGAGATCCGCAGCGGCTCGTTCGCAAAGGAGCTCTTCGAGGACGACGAGGCGGGGCGTCCGAAGTTCAAGCAGCTGCGCGAGCAGGGCGAGCAGCGCGCCCGGGATCTCGAGAAGGTCGGCAAGGAGCTGCGGGAGCTTGCAGGGGCAGAAGGCCTGCACGGCGTGGGGGCTGGGCACCCCGTCCGATGATCACCGTCGGCCCCTCGCCCGCTATCACGCTGCGCGCTGCGGCGTCCTCGGTCGAACCCAGACAACCCAGTCTGGGTTCTCCCTGCGTCCTTGCATCGCTTGGTGCTAGCGACCGAGGTACTCGACCTGATCACCGGACGAGGTGCCATGGCGTCGGTTGACGTCGGAGTCGCACTCCTCGGGTACGGCACGGTCGGCGCCTCGGTCAACCGCCTGCTCGTCGAGAGCGCCGATGAGATCGAGCGGGCCACCGGCCACCGGCTGAGGATCGTCCGCGCCCTCGTCCGCGACGCGGACAAGGAGCGGTCGTTCGCGGCCGCCGACGGCGTCCTGACGACGGACTTCGCCGCCGTCCGTGACGACCCCTCGATTCGCGTCGTTGCGGAGGTGATGGGCGGGCTCGATCCGGCAGGCGGATACGTCCGCGAGCTTCTTCGCGCCGGCAAGTCGGTCGTGACCGCGAACAAGCAGCTCGTCGCCCGCGAGGGCGCCGACCTGTTCGCGATCGCGTCGGAGGCCGGTGTGCAGCTTCGCTTCGAGGCCTCCGTGTGCGCTGCGATTCCCGTGGTCAAGGTGCTGCGCGAGTCGCTCGTCGTCGCGAACGTCCATCGCGTGCTCGGAATCGTGAACGGAACGACGAACTTCATCCTCTCGCGCATGGAACAGGGTGGCTCGTATGCCGAGGCGCTTGCCGAGGCACAGAAGCTCGGCTACGCCGAAGCGGATCCCACCGACGACGTGAACGGCGCCGATGCCGCGGCGAAGATGGCAATCCTCGCGACGGTCGCGTTCGGCTCCCGGGTCGCGCTGTCGGACGTCGACATGCGCGGCATCACCGAGATCGAGCCGGCGCACATCGCCGCGGCCGCCGATCTCGGCATGGTCGTGCGCCTCGTCGGGATCGCGAGCCTCGTGGACGGAAAGGTCGACGTGCGGGTGCAGCCCGCGTTCGTCGAGCGCTCGCATCCCCTCGCCGCGGTCGACGGCGCGTTCAACGCCGTGATGCTCCAGGGCGACGCGATTCGCGAGATCACGCTCGAGGGGCCGGGTGCCGGCGGCATCGAGACCGCGTCGGCGGTCGTCGCCGACCTCGTCAGCGTCGTCGGCACCGCCGGGACGGGCTTCCTGCAGAACGACGCGTGCTGGCGCGAGCTCGAGAAGCTGCCGGAGGGCGAGTGGCGCTCGCCGTTCTACGCGCATCTCGACGTCGCCGACCGCCCCGGTGTGCTCGCGCACGCCGCGAGCCGCTTCGCCGAACACGACGTCTCGATCGCGCAACTCGTGCAGCGCCTCGACGAGGGACAGGCGGCTCTCGAGCTCGTGCTGCACGCAGCGCCCCTCGGCGCGGTGCAGGCGGCGCTCGTCGAGATCGCCGCGCTGCCGGAGGTGCTCGGCCACCCTTTCCTGGCCCCGGTGCTCTCGGAACGGCCGCTATGACAGTGACGCTCGGCGAAGGACACACGCCGCTGCTCCACGCGCCGCGCCTGTCGGAGCGCTTCGGCGTCGACCTCTGGCTCAAGTGGGAGGGCGCGAACCCGACGGGTTCCTTCAAGGACCGCGGGATGAGCGTCGCGGTCACGAAGGCCGTCGAGGCGGGCGCGACGGGCGTCATCTGCGCGTCGACCGGCAATACCGCCGCGTCGGCGTCGGCGTACGCCGCGCGCGCGGGCATCGAAGCGATCGTCATCGTCGCGGCAGGCGCGGCGGCGAGCTCGAAGCTCGTGCAGGTGCGCGCGGCGGGCGGCCGGATCATCGAGGTCCCCGGAACGTTCGGCGACGCGTACGACGAAGCGGTGCGGCTCGCCGTCGACGGGGTCGTGCACGTCAATTCCACGAACGAACACCGGATCGAGGGCCAGAAGACCGCGGCGCACGAGATCATCGAGCAGCTCGGCGGGATGCCGGACGTGCTCGCCCTTCCGTACGGCGGCGGGGGCAACACGAAGGCGTACGCGCGCGGCTTCCTCGAGAAGGCCGGCGAGCTGCCGCGCTTCCACCCGACCGAGGCGGAACATCGCGCCGACACCGTGGCCTCCGCGATCCGCATCGTCAAGCCGAACCATCGTGCGGAGGTGCAGGCCGTGCTCGAGCAGTGCGGTGGCTCGGTCGTGACCGTGAGCGACGACGAGCTCATCGCAGCATGGCAGTTGCTCTGCAGAGAGGAAGGGCTCTTCTGCGAGCCCGCGTCCGCGGCGGGGATCGCCGCCGTCGCGCGCGGCGTGGTGCAGCCGGGGGAGCGTGTCGTCTGCGTGATCACCGGCCACGGGCTCAAGGACCCGGACGCGGTCCAGAGGCACGCCGCATGACGATCCACGTGTGTGCACCGGCGACGAGCGCCAATCTCGGCCCAGGCTTCGACGTCGCAGCGGTCGCGCTCGACCTCTGGAACGAGCTGGAGGTCGGAGAGGGCAACGGGCAGCCGGTCGACGAGACGCACCTCGCCGTGCGCGCGTTCGCGCGGTTCGCCTCGCCCGAGGGGCGGTCGTTCACCTTCACCGACCGCATTCCGCGCGAGCGTGGGCTCGGCTCCAGCGCCGCTGTCGTGGCGCTCGGGCTCGTCGCGGGCGCGATCGCGGCCGGAAAGGATCCCCACGCGGACGAGCTGCTCGCGGAGGGGCTCCCGTTCGAGGGGCACGCCGACAATCTTGCCGCTGCCCTCGTCGGCGGCGTCTGCTTGACCTGGGACGGACACATCGCGCGGGTCGCCGACGACGTTCCGGCTGCTGCGATCGCCGTCGTCCCGCAGGGGCGCGTGAAGACGGCAGAGGCGCGCGCATCGCTGCCGCAGGCGGTGCAGCACGCCGACGCCGTCTTCAGCGCAGTGCACGCGACGCTGCTCGGCGCTGCGCTCGCGTCGGGTAGCCCGCTGCTCTTCGCCGCCAGCTCGGACGACCGGCTGCACGAGCCGTACCGCGCGTTGCACGCTCCGCATCTCGCGGCGATCCGCAACGACCCGCCGGTCGGCTTCCTCGGGGCCACGCTCTCCGGCTCTGGGCCGACGGTGATCGTGTGGGCCGAGAAGGGGCGCGTGGCGGAGACCGTCGCGCAGCTCGTCGAGCGCTTCCCCGACCACGAGGTTCTCCATCTGGCAGTCACGACGACAGGAGCCGGCGCCGCATGAGCGACCCGTACGCAGTCCCTTCCGATCCCGCCAAGCGCCACAGCGCTGCGATCACCGACGGCGTCGACCGCGCCGCAGCACGCGCGATGCTGAAGGGAATCGGGATGGACGACGAGGCGCTCTCGCGCCCGCTCGTCGGCATCGCGACGACCTGGATCGAGACGATGCCGTGCAACTGGAACCAGCGCGAGCTCGCGCGACACGTGCGTCGCGGCATCATCGAAGCGGGAGGGACTCCGGTCGAGTTCAACACGATCGCCGTGTCCGACGGGGTGTCGATGGGCACCGAGGGCATGCGCGCGTCGCTCGTGTCGCGCGAGACGATCGCGGACTCGATCGAGCTCGTCGTGCGCGGCCACCTGCTCGACGGGCTCGTGTGCCTCGTCGGCTGCGACAAGACGATCCCGGCGGCCGTGATGGCGCTCGCCCGGCTCGACGTGCCGGGCCTCGTGCTCTACAACGGTTCGATCGCGCCGGGTCGCTTCCGCGGGCGCGACGTCACGATCCAGGACGTCTTCGAGGCGGTCGGCGCGGCCGCGGCCGGGACGATGAGCAACGCCGACGTGCACGAGCTCGAGGGCGCGGCGTGCCCGGGAGCCGGCGCGTGCGGTGGCCAGTTCACGGCCAACACGATGGCCACGGTGCTCGAGTTCCTCGGCATCAGCCCGGCCGGTCTGAACGACGTGCCCGCGACCGACCCGGCAAAGCCCGAGGCCGCGTACCAGGCGGGCAAGATCGCGATGCGGCTCGTCCGCGACGATGTTCGCCCGTCGCAGGTGATCACGCGCGACGCGCTCGAGAACGCCGTCGCCGCCGTCGCCGCAACCGGCGGCTCGACGAACGGCGTCATGCACCTGATCGCGATCGCGAGCGAGCTCGGCATCAAGCTGACGATCGACGAGTTCGACCACATCGCCGAGCGCACACCCGTCATCGCCGACATCAAGCCGGGCGGCCGCTTCGTCGCGACCGACCTGCACGCCGCGGGCGGTGTCGCGCTCGTCGCGCGCGAGCTGCTGAAAGCAGGGCTCGTGCACGGGGACGCGCCGAACGTCGACGGGCGCTCGCTCGCGCAGGTCGCGGCGGCCGTCGTCGAGACGCCGGGACAGGAGGTGGTCGTCCCGATCGAGCGGCCGCTCAAGGCGACCGGCGGTCTCGCGATCTTGCGCGGGAACCTCGCGCCCGAGGGCTCGGTCGTGAAGCTCGCGGGTCACGAGCGGCTCTTCCACAGCGGCCCGGCACGCGTCTTCGAGTCCGAGGAGGAGTGCTTCGCCGCGGTGAAGGCGCGCACGATCAAGCCGGGCGACGTCGTCGTGATCCGCTACGAGGGGCCGGCGGGCGGACCGGGCATGCGCGAGATGCTGCACGTCACAGCCGCGCTCGTCGGCGAAGGGCTCGGCGACGAGGTCGCGCTCGTCACCGACGGCCGCTTCTCCGGAGCGACGCATGGGTTGATGGTCGGCCACGTGGCGCCCGAAGCCGCGCGGGGCGGGCCGATCGCCGCGCTGCGAGACGGAGACACGATCGAGCTCGACGTCGCCGCGCGCGAGCTGCGCGTGCTGCTCTCCGACGACGAGATCGCCGCCCGGCTCGCGCAGGTCGTCGCGCCTCCGCCGCGGTACACGACCGGCGTGCTCGCGCGCTATGCGTTGCTCGTCTCGTCGGCATCCGAAGGGGCGGTGCTCAGATGCTCGGTTTGACGGCCGACTACTACACTTTGTATAGTGCTGGCAACGGCGCGGGTGAGTCCCGCTCCGCATCGAGAGAGGCTGAGGGAACCGGCCCTACGACGCCTCGGCAACCTGCACCCGTCCAGGCCACTGGATACGGGGGCGTGGTGCCAAGCCCGGCCGAACGGATTTCCGTTCGGAGGATGTCGAGCGAGAGACGAGAGGAGTTCGTGTAGTGCCCGCCACCGCCCTCAGGTGCCGCGTCTGTGAGACGCAGTACCCGCTAGACCCCATCGGGGTCTGCGCCCGTTGCTTCGGCCCGCTCGATCCGGTCTACGACCGCGACGAGCAGCGCCGCACCGTCAGCCGCGAGTCGATCGCGGCAGGCCCGCCGTCGATCTGGCGGTACGAAGACCTGCTGCCCGTCGCGGCACCCGCGGAGCAGCGCCTCGCCCCGGGCTTCACACCGCTCGTGCCGGCGCCCCGCCTCGCGGAGGCGCTCGGGCTCGGCGAGCTGTGGCTGAAGCTCGACACCGCCAACCCGACGCATTCGTTCAAGGACCGCGTCGTCGCGGTCGCCGCGGCGAAAGCGCTCGAGCTCGGCTGCTCGACACTCTCGTGCTCGTCCACGGGCAACCTCGCGAACGCCGTTGCGGCGCGTGCGGCGGCCGAAGGGCTCGAGGCCGTCGTGCTCTGCCCCGCGAGCCTCGAGCCGGAGAAGCTGATCGCGACCTCGATCTACGGCGCTCGCATCATCGCCGTCGAGGGCAGCTACGACGATTGCAGCAGGCTCAGCGTCGAGTTGTCGTTCGAGCTCGACTGGGCATTCGTGAACGTCGGGCTCCGCTCGTACTACGCGGAGGGGTCGAAGACGCTCGCCTTCGAGATCGCAGAGCAGCTCGGCTGGAGCCTGCCCGACGCCGTGATCGCTCCGATTGGCTCGGGCTCGATGTTCACGAAGGTCCACCAGGGCTTCGGTGAGTTCCTCACACTCGGCCTCGTGGAGGGCCCGACGCCGCGCCTCTTCGGCGGACAGAGCGAAGGCTGCTCACCCGTCGCGCTCGCGTTCGCCAACGGCGCGAAGGTGAAGCCGGTGCGGGCGAACACGATCGCGAAGTCGATCGCAATCGGCAGCCCGGCGGACGGCGACCTGGCGGTCGCGACGGCGAACGAGTCAGGCGGCTCGATCCACGCCGTGGCCGAGGACCAGATCGTCGACAACATCGCGCTGCTCGCGGAGACGACGGGGGTGTTCGGCGAGACCGCTCCCGCCGTCACGCTCGGCGCGCTCCGCGCAGCGGTCGCACGCGGCGAGCTCGGCGAGAGCGACCGCGTCGTGCTCCTCGTCACCGGCGACGGGCTCAAGACACCCGGCCTCGTCGCCGACCGCTACGACCCGATTCGCGTCCAGCCGGACGCAGACCAGATCCTGGAGACTCTCGGTGTTCAGGTCTGACGACAGCAACCATCCACCCGTAGGAGGCGCATCATGAGAACCGGTCCGCGGACAGGGTTCCGCTGGACGCCCGAGACGATCGTCTACGCGATCACGCTCTGGTATCGCAAGCACAGCAGGACTCCGCTCACGAGCGAATGGGATCAGGCGGGCGAGAACCACCCGTCGCGCCAGACGGTTGCCCGCGTGTTCGGCAGCTGGAACGAAGCCATGCAGGCGGCGGGTTTCACGCCGCGCCCGCGCGGCCGCCAGCCTCGGTCGCTCACCGAGGGAGCACTTGCCGACGGGTAGTGAGAGAGTCGTCCTCCTGCCGGGGGACGGGATCGGCCCGGAGGTCGCCGAGCAGGCGCGGCTCGCGCTCGTGGTGCTCGCGCCCGGGGTCGCGCTCGACGAGCGGCTGATCGGCGCCGCTGCGATCCGTGCGACCGGCTCCCCGCTTCCGCAGGAGACGGTCGACGCCTGCCTGTCGGCGACGGCCGTGCTGAAAGGGCCCGTCGGCGATCCGGAGTTCGACGCGGCGGACGTCCGCCCCGAGCAAGGCCTGCTCGCCCTGCGGGCGGCGCTCGACACGTACGCGAACCTGCGTCCCGCCGTGCTTGGCGACGTGGACATGCTGATCGTCCGCGAGCTCGTCGGCGGTCTCTACTTCGGCGCGAAGGGCGTGCGTGACGACGGCACGGTGTTCGACACGTGCGAGTACCACCCGCGCCAGGTGGAGCGAATCGCCCGCCGTGCGTTCCGGCTCGCCGAGTCGCGTCGCGGCCTGCTCACATCGGTGGACAAGGCGAACGTGCTCGAGACGTCGCGGATGTGGCGGCGTGTCGTCGACGAGCTGGCGCCGGAGTTCCCCGGCGTGCGCGTCGAGCACATGCTCGTCGACAACGCCGCGATGCAGCTCGCGACGGACCCGCAGCAATTCGACGTGATCGTCACCGAGAACATGTTCGGCGACATCCTCTCCGACCTCGCCGCCGCCATGACAGGCGGTCTCGGGATGGCGCCGTCCGCCAGCCTCTCCGACGGCGGCCCGGGCCTCTTCGAGCCCGTGCACGGCTCAGCTCCCGACATCGCCGGGCGTGGCGCCGCGAACCCTGCGGCGATGCTGCGCTCGACCGCCCTCTTGCTCGAGCACGGGCTGGCGCGCCCGGAGGAGGCACAGGCGTTGAATCGCGCGATCGAGGCTGCGATCGTCTCCTCGCCGACGCCGGATCTCGGCGGCGGTGCGAGCACCGCGGAGTTCGGCGCCGCAGTAAGGGAACAACTTGCTGTTGACGGAGCGGCGTCCTCGCCGTACCGTGCGTCGTGATGGTTCTCGCGCCGGAAGCCCGCATTCCTTCCTTCAGGGGCTTCTACGCGTTCGCCTTTACGCGCTAGCCGGCGCTTTCGCTTCCCCGCTGTCGCCCGGCTAGCTCATATCTCTCGCGGGACATCTGCACTCGTTTGCGAGGAGGCGACCATCGATGACGTACACAATCGGCACCACGACCTGTAGTTGCGAGAAGCCCGTCCCTGTCGAGCGCGCGGAGCGCAAGGGGGCGGCCGTGACCGTCTGCCTCCGCTGCGGTCTCCAAGTGCCTGCGCGGCTGCGATGAGCCCGAGCGTCGCCTATCCGGGCCCCGCGGGGACGCATACCTCTGCCGCGGCCGCGACGCTCTTCCCGACCGACACGCTCGTGCCGCTGGCGGGCTTCCGCGCGGTCGCGGACGCGGTCGTGAGCGCCGAGGCCACGTTCGGCGTGCTCCCGATCGAGAGCTCGCTCGCGGGCGCGGTCGCCGAGACGCATGACCTGCTGTACGAGCGGGCGCTGTCGATCGTGGGGGAGACGATCCTGCCGATCCGTCACTGTCTCGCGGCGTCGGCAGACATTCCACTCGACGAGATCCGCGTCGTGCGCTCGCACCCGACGGCGCTGGACCAGTGCCGCAGCCTGCTCGCGCGCATGCCGAAGGCGGAGGTGATCGCGTCCTCGACGACGGCGGAGGCCGGCCGCCAGGCGGCAGAGGACGGTGACCCGACCGTCGCGGTGATCGTCGGCGACGAGGCGGTGGAGCTGTACGGGCTGACGGTGCTCGAGCACGACGTCGGCGACACGC
>DATCOE010000086.1:0-15201 GCA_036564885.1 Gaiellaceae bacterium
GAGCGGTCGCAGGCGCAAGTGATCGTCGACGTCGCCGGCTATCTCGTCTGACGCGCGCGCTCCCGCGGCGTCTCGCCGCATAGAGTCCCCCAGATCAACGTGGAACGCTCGACCATGAGCAGCGATCTCGCCTCGCTGTACAGCGCGGAGTACTACGCGTCTCACTGCGGCGTCCCGTACACCTGGGACAACCCGTGGTGGCCCGAGTTCTTCGGGCGCATCGCAGACGCGCTCGTCGCGCACGTCGCGCCGCGCTCGGCGCTCGACGCCGGCTGCGCGCTCGGCTTCCTCGTCTCAGCGCTACGGGAGCGTGGGGTGGACGCGTACGGCGTCGACATCTCGGAGTTCGCGATCGGGCAGGTTCCTCCGGACGTGCGGCCGTTCTGCCGGGTCGGCGCCCTGATGGAGCCGTTCGACCGGAAGTACGACGCGATCGTCTGCATCGAGGTGCTGGAGCACCTTCGGCCCGTCGAGGCAGATCCGGCGATCGAAAACCTCTGCGGGCACGCGGACGCAGTGCTGTTCTCATCGACGCCGACGGACGTGACGAATCCGACGCATCTCAACGTGCAGCCGCCGTCCTATTGGGCGACGCTGTTTGCCGGCCAGGGGTTCTTCCGGGACACGACCTTCGATGCGGGCGTGGTCGCACCCCACGCCTGCCTGTTCGTGCGCCGCAGCCTCGCTGCCGCCGAGCTCGCCGCCGCATACGAGCAGATCTACGTCGAAGCGCGGCTTCGGGAGGCAGGACTGCAGCAGCGCGTACGAACGCTCGAGGAATCGGCCGCCGCTGACGCGGCCGTCGCGGCCGCTGAACGGGAACGCGTCCAGCAGCGTCCGAGCCGGCGTCTCTACCTCGCTCTGATCGCGCTGCGAGCGCGGCTCGCGCCACCAGGAACACTGCGCGACCGTGCGCTACGGCACGCCAGGACGGCCATCCGGACAGCCACAGCCCGACGCGAGAAGAACACACCCGTTGCCTAGTCCGCAGCCTGAGCTAGCCTCGGTTTCATGAGCCACAGCGGGTGGGTTGGCCGGAGGGTGCTCTTCCTGTCCGGCACGGACGGCGATACCCGGAGGTACCGGTGCGAGTACCAGGCAGAGCAGCTGCGGATGCTCGGCGCATACGCGCCGGTCTGCGGCATCGAGGATGCCGATCTCTCCGAGCTGCTCGACGTGCTTCCCGACATCGTCGTGTTCCACCGCCTCGGATGGACGGAGGAGGTCGGTCGTTTCGCAGGACGGCTGGCCGAGCGGGGCGCAGCGCTCGTCTACGACTCCGACGACCTCGTGTTTACGCCGGACGCTGCCTCTCTGGTTACCTGGCCGCCGGACGTGACCGAAGCGCAGCGACGTCAGCTGTTCGAGGCACAGCGCACGATGCTGATGACCTGTGGCCGCGCGTCGTTCAGCACCGAGCCGCTCGCGCGCGCAGCTGCGCCTCTCGTCCGGACTGCGTTGATTCCGAACGTCGTCGGAGCAGACATGCTTCGCGAGGCGGACGCAGCGCTCGCAGCTCCTTCGGTGGATGACGGGCGCGTGACCCTCGCCTATCTCAGCGGTACGCCCACGCATCAGGGCGATTTCGGCGTCGTCGCGGATGTGATCCTCGAGATGCTCGACCGGTATCCGCAGACGTCTTTCCTCGGGGTGGGCTACCTCGATCTCGATGAGCGCTTCGACCGCTTCGGCGCTCGGGTCGAACGCCTGCCGTTCCAGCCCCGCGAGGAGCTGCCGCGCATTCTCCGCCGCGTCGCAGTCAACCTGGCTCCGCTCGAGTCGGCCAACGTCTTCGCCGAGGCGAAGAGCGCGATCAAATTCCTCGAGGCTGCGATCGTCAGGGTTCCAACGGTGGCGAGCTCGACTCCGGACTTCAAGCGGGTCATCCAGGATGGGCGGAACGGCTTTCTCGCCGAGGACGCCGACGGTTGGCGGCGATCGCTTGCCCACTTGATCGAGGACGAGGCGACCCGGCGAAGCGTTGGCGCCGAGGCGGCACGGTTCGTTCGTACCGAGGCGACGACGGCTGCGCATGCTGCCGAGTTGGGGGCAACGCTCGCGGCCCTCGCCGACCTCGACGTCGGCGAAACGAACGACAGCGAGCATCGCGTGCCCGGCTACGTACGCGTTCTGCAACGCCAGCTCCGTTACGCGGAGAACAAGCTGGGTGAGCTGCGCCGCGAGCTCCGGGAGGCGGAGCTGGCCCTCGCGGAGACCGCGGATGCGCGCACGACGGCTGAGTCGCTGGAGCGCGAACTCGACTTCGCCCGGCGCGAGGCAGCTGCAGCAATGAGGCACGTTGCAGCGCTGCAGGCGACTCTGAGCTGGCGCGTGACGCGGCCGCTCCGGATGCTCCGGCGCTTGCGCCCAAGGAGAACCTCGTCAGCGGTGGGGGACCGTGGTGGGGAAGGGGTGAAGGCGCCACCACGTGCGGCCGTCCTTTTCGTATCGGGGGCGCCGGAGGTCTCGATGCGCTACCGGTGCGAGCACCAGGCGGAGCAGGTCCGGCTTCGAGGCGGAACCGCGACGATCATCCGCCACGGCGAAGCTGACCTGCTCGAGGCACTCGAGCGCCACGAGCTCGTGGTGCTTCATCGAGTTGCTTGGGGCCCGGATGTGGAAGAGCTGCGGCGCCGCGCGCGCGAGACCGGGAAGCAAGTCGTGTTCGACACGGACGATCTCGTGTTTGACGTCGATGCGCTGAGCGATGTCGCAGCGCTCGAGGATCTCCCGGAAGAGGAGGCGCGGCTCTACGAGG
This sequence comes from Gaiellaceae bacterium, assembly GCA_036564885.1. Taxonomy (GTDB): domain Bacteria; phylum Actinomycetota; class Thermoleophilia; order Gaiellales; family Gaiellaceae; genus Palsa-739. Next base: position 2,759 of record DATCOE010000086.1, read on the forward strand.
AAGGGCTGCATCGATACCGCCGGACGCTCGAGAGCTGTGACGCGGTCGTAACGAGCACGGAGCCGCTCGCTCGGCGGGCTCGAGAGCACTGCGAGCACGCTACCGTCGCTCCGAACGTGGCGTCGCTCGCGATGGTCGAGGCGGCGGAGCGTGCGCTTCGGCGATCCCGTCCGAGTAACGGGACGGTCATCGGCTACATGAGCGGCACCAACACACACAAGCGCGACTTCCGTGTTGCCGCCGAGCCGCTGCTGGACGTGCTCCGTGAGGAGCCTGCTGTTCGCGTGATGATCGTTGGCCCATTGCCACTCGACGACGTCTTCGACCACGTCAGGGACCGGATCGAGCGACTGGACATGCAGCCTTGGAGCCGCCTACCGCACGTCCAGGCTGGCGCCGACATCAACCTCGCCCCTCTGGAGCCCGACAACCGGTTTACGGAATCGAAGAGCGCCATCAAGTGGATCGAGGCCGGCTTGGTCGGCGTCCCGACCGTCGCTTCTCCCCAACCCGATTTCCGCCGTGTCGTCCGCCACGGTGAGAACGGCTTCCTCGCCGAGACGGCGGACGAGTGGCGACGCGATCTCCTCACCCTCGTGCGCGACGCGTCCCTCCGCCGTCGAGTCGGGGAGACTGCGCGGAGCGAAATCCTGGCTGCCCACACGACGAAGGTTCGCGCACCCTTCTACGAGGCGCAGCTGCGCGAGATTGCTCCACGCCCGGCGGGGCCGTTGACGTTGAACTGGATCATGTACTCCCCGATCCGCCGAAACAGCGGCGGCTATCGCAACATCTTCCGCATCGCCAACATCCTCGGTGCGCGCGGTCATGTACAGCGATTCATCGTGCTGCCTGTGGCGCACCTTGCAGGCAAGTCCCAGTCCGCCGTCAGCGATTTCGTCGACAAGACCTTCGGCATTCCGCCGAACGGCACGGTGCTGCTCGGGCACGATCAGATTCCTGCTGCCGACGTGTCGATCGCGACGTATTGGCCGACCGCGTACACCGTCGCTGCGCACGAGCAGTCCCTCTTCAAGGCGTACTTCATCCAGGATTTCGAACCCGAGTTCCTCCCCGACGACAGTCCTGAGTACGCTCGCGCCCGTGGAACCTACGACCTGCCGCTACGCCACATCTGTCTCGGTCGCCACATGCAGCTGCGCATCGAGGAGACGACAGGACTGCCGGCAGAGACGGTGGACTTCGCGCTCGACCCGGTCTTCCGCTTGGAGCGGCCGCCGGGGCAGCGCAACGACCCATCGCGAATCCTGTATTTCGCCCGCCCGAGCTTGCGCCGCCGTGGGTACGCCGTCGGTGTCGAAGCTTTGCGGCGCCTGAAGCTGGCTCGCCCGGAGGTCGAGGTCGTGTTCTTCGGGAGCTCGGCGGACGAGCTGGGCGACGTCCCGTTCCCCTTCCGGAGCCTTGGCGTGCTGGACGCTTCAGGCGTCGCGCAGGCGATGAACGACGCGGACATCCTTCTCACGTTCTCTCTGACGAACATCTCCAACGTTCCGTTCGAGGGCATGGCGTGCGGCTGCGCGGTCGTCGATCTCGATCTACCCAACGTTTCGACGATGGTCGAGCCCGGCACCTGCTTCCTGGCGCCCTTCGAGCCCCAGGCGCTCGCAGATGCGCTACAGACGCTCGTCGCCGATCCGGTGCTCCGGGCGCAGCTCGGGGCGCGCGGGGCCGAGTCGGTACGCACTCGTACGTGGGAGCGTACGGCTGGCATGTTCGAGTCTGCCCTTCGGGCGACGACATTCGTCGGCGCCGCGACGCTCTGACGCGGCGTCAGGCGGAGGTGCGGCGCATGAGTGCGATGCCGCAGACCGATTGCCACAGCGGCGGTTCCAGAATCACCATCTGGTAGTCGCTGCCGCGGGCTGCCATCCACTCGTCGATCGCCCGGCGGACGCCGCCCTCCCCTGTCGGATCGAAGCCGACTGCCTCGTGGGCCGCGTCATGGAGGATCAGCATGCCGTTCGCATCGAGCCATTTCTCCTCTTCGAAGATGATCTCGAGCTCGCGGAGCGTGCTGCCGTAGGAGTGGGAAGAATCGAGATAGACGAGCGTGAACGCGCGATGCGGCCGGAGTGCGTCAGCCACTCCAGCGTCGGTCGAGAAACCTTCGACGAAGGTGACGAAAGGCTCGAGCCCTGCGGCGGCTATGAATTCGCGCGAGATCTCGAGGACACTCGTGTCCGGCTCGATCGTGAACAGCCGAGTGTCGGGGCGCTGCTGGCGCATCACGTCCGCCAGGAAGAGCGCCGAGAGGCCGATGTGCGTTCCGATCTGGAGGACACGCTCCGGCTTCGTCCGTGTCACCAGCAGCCAGAGGGCGTTCAGCGTCGCTGGGTCGGTGCTGCCCGCGAACTCCCGATGCTGGACGAGTTCGGCGATGACGCGTCGTGCCGGCGCCGAGAGGCAATCCTGCCACGAGTGATCGTCGAGGTAGCCCTGCCGTAGTTGCTCGAGCTGGAAGTCATTCACGGCTTACACCGCCAGCGCGTTCGGCCGCACGTTTGTCTGGTAGAGATCAACGATTTCCTCTGGAGGTCCGATCGAGACGACTGAGCCATATTGGAGGAGCATCGCCCGGTCACAGTAGCGGCGGACGGACTCGAGGTCGTGGCTGACGAAGACGATGGTCTTCCGCTCGGCGCTGAAGCGGTGGAACGTGGCGAAGCACTTCTCCTGGAAGGCCTGATCTCCGACAGCGAGCACCTCATCGAGCAGAAGGATGTCGAAGTGCGCCTGAATCGCAATGGAATATGCGAGGCGCACTTGCATGCCCGAGGAAAAGTTCTTCAGTTTCTGATCCATGAATCGCTCGAGCTCGGAGAACTCGACGATCACGTCGTATCGCTCGCGCAACTCCTTCTTGGAGAGCCCTAGTAGCGTCGCGTTGATGCGGACATTGTCACGGGCTGTCAGCTCGGGGTTGAAGCCGACACCCAGCTCGATGAACGGCGACAGCTTCCCTTGAAGGTGCACTTCACCACTCGCCGGTGGATAGATCCCCGCGAGGATCTTCAGCAGCGTGCTCTTGCCGCTGCCGTTCGGGCCGATGACGCCGAAGAACTCGCCCCCGCCCACGTCGAACGAGACGTCGCTCAGCGCGTTGTTTACCTCATAGTCCACGTGCTTGAACGGGTGGAGGAAGTGTTCCTTGAACGTCGTGCGGTGCTCATGAGGTAGCCGGAACGACTTCGAGACGCGCTGAGCAGTGATCATAGGGGTTGTCAAACGCGCTCCGCGAAGTACGGTTCCTCGCGCCGGAAGAGCCACAGTCCGGCCAGCGCGGTGACGAGGACGACGCCGATGGGAATCACTTGTCCGCCCGTAAAGCCGAACGCGTCCGCTGCCGTGATGCGGTTCGGCTTGAGATCCGGGTAGAGCACGAGCGCACGGATGTCCTGGAGCACTTGCGTGAATGGGTTGAGGAATACGACCTTGCGGGCCCAGCCCGGCAGGTAGCCGAGTGGATACACGATCGGGGACGCGTAGAAGAGCACCTGCAGCGCCAGATCCCAGATCTGGCCGACGTCGCGCAGGCGGACGAACAGTGGCGAGAGGATGAGCGCGATGGCGAACGTGAAGACGTAGAGCTCGAGCAGGAGCGGAACGATAAGCAGCCAGTCCGGCCTCGGAACGAGGCGGTTCCACGCGACGAAGGTGGCGATGACAACAAGGTTGATCGCGAACGTAATCGCGGCGGTCAGCGTCGCCGAAGCAGGGATGATCATCCGTGGGAACGCGAGCTTTCGAATCAGGCCTTCGCGCAGGACGAGCGAGTTCATGCCGAGGATCGTGGCGTCGTTGAAAAACGTGATGAGGACGATTCCCATCAGGAGCGAAACCGGGTAGTAGTGCGAGATGCTGCCGAGGTGGAAGATCCGGCCGAAGACGAGGTACAGCATCGTGAAAAGCATGAGGGGCTTGACGATCGACCACACGTAGCCCAGCGCCGACCCCGAGTACTTCAGCTTGAACTCCGCGCCCGCGATGACGTGGAGAACGCGGAGCTGGTGCCGGAGCCTCGTGCGCGAGGCGTGGGGCTGTTCGGGAAGAAGCGTGGTCACGAGCGGCGTCGTCGGAGGGTACCGAGGGCGCGGCCGACCGCGACTCGGCCCAGCCGGGTCGCTGTGCCCGCTGGGCCGCGGGACGCGAGCGCGTACAGGTACAGCATCGTGAAGAGCGCGAGCGGCTTGAGGACCGACCACAGGTAGCCGAGCGCAGAGCCTGCGTACCTCAGCTTGAACTCGGCGACCGCGATCGCGCGCACAATCCGCAACTGGTACGCGAGCCGGTCCCGGCGGGTCGGGCGAGTGTCGAGGTTGGTGGCGGTCGAGGCCATCGGAGCGGATTAGCCTAGCGGCGGTCGCCCGCGCGGGAGCGCGAGCCGGAGCGCTCGCCGGGCTGCGCCGGCGGGGCCCCGGTTGCGGACGGCGTACTCGAGCCGCGTGAGGGTCCAGCGAGCGAGCGCGCCGCCGGTCGCGGCCGCGGCGACCTCGTCGCGGCCGGCCACCAGGCGGGCGAGCGGCTCCACCGCGCGTGGCCATGCGAGCTCGGCTCGCATCTCCGCGAACGCCGGCGCGAGCCGCTCGCGGAGCTCCTGCTCCGCGAGCAGCTCTTCGAGCGCGGCCGCGTAGCCCCCGACGTCGCCGGCGTCGACGCTGCGGCCGAGCCCGCGCGCCTCGACGAGCTCCGAGAGCGCGTCGCCACGGGTTGTGACGATCGGGAGACCCGCCCAGATACAGTCGACGAGCCGCGTCCGGAAGGCGAAGCGGGTCTCGAGGTCGTCGAAATGCGCCGCGACACCGAGGTCGGCCTCGAGCAGGTGCGCGCCGAGTTGCTCGTACGGCACCCAGCCGAAGTTGAAGAAGACGTGCCGGTCGCGCAGACCGAGCTCGTCGGCAAGCGCGACAGCGCGGCCCGTCATCTTCATCTCGGCGATCTGCGGGTTCGGGTGCTGTGTGCCGAGGAAGTAGAGCCGGACGTTGTCGCGGTCGCGGCGGACGTGGTCGACGGCGCGGATCACTGTCAGCGGGTCGAACCAGTTCCAGATCCCGCCGCCCCAAAGCAGGATCCTGTCGTCCTCGCCGATCCCGGGCACGACGCCTCGCAGCGCGGGCCGCGAGCGTACGGGCGGCTGCGGGTCGAGCCCGAACGGAACAACGTCGATCAGGTTCCGGAGCGACGGGTCCCGGCCGTACGTCTCGTGGTCGATGCGGCCGGACGCGAGCAGGGCGCCGAGCCAGAGGTCGCGTTGCTTCTCGCTCGCGCAGACGAACGCGGAGCCCGTCGCGAGCGCCACCGTCTGCTCGAGCGCGTTCAGCCGGTAGTGGAGCTCGCGTGGCCGCGACCGCTCCTCGAGCGTGTCGAAGGCGAGGTTCTCGATCGCGACCGGTGCATAGAGGTCGTAGATGATCCGGACGCCTGCGCCTGCGAGCGTGCGCATCGCCGGCACGGTGAGGCGCTGCGCGACGACGACGTCGAAGCCGCGCGCGAGCGCGATCATCTCGCGGGTCGCCGATGGGTTCTCGACCCGTATGGCAAAGTCGTCGGAGACGAGGTCGGTCTCGTAGGGGACGACCAGCGTGACGTCGAACCGCCTTGCGAGCTCGTCCGCGAAGCGCCATGAGCGGATGCCGGGCCCGGCCATCCGCGAGCCGACGTGGTCGTTCGCAACCACGAGAACGCGCAGGCTCATCCGGGTTGCCCCCGCAGCATCCAGTCGAGCAGCTCCGCGCTCGGCCGGAGCCGGCGCCGGAGGCGGAGGATCTCCGGCAGCTCGCGCACGACCTGCACGAGCGCGGGCACGATCACGTGCGGGTGGCGCGGCAGGCGCAGCAGCTCCCCGGCGAGGACGCGCGCAACGGCGCGCCCGGGCAGGCACTTCAACGCGAAGCGGAGCATGTTGTGGTGCGAGGAGACGAGCCGGCGCGGCAGCACCGCACGCGTCGTCACGCCGCCGACCCGGTGACGCAGCCACGCGTCGGGCACGTAGACGCTCGGCCAGCCGCGCAGCCAGGCGCGCCAGCAGAGGTCGAGGTCCTCGGCGTCGAGGAAGAAGGTCTCGTCGAAGCCGCCAAGCTCGAGGAACGGCTCGCGGCGGACGAGCATCGCTGCCCCGTGGGCGGCGACCGTGGGCACGAGCGTGTCGGCGGGGGCGGCGTGCTCGAGGCGCAGGCCGGGCACGTACTCGTGCAGCAGCGGTCCGCGGCGGATCGTCGTGCGGGCCTTCACGACGCGGTCCCCTTCCCATTCGAGCTGGCGCGCGTCCGCGGCGAAGCGCTGCTCGTCGGCGTCGAGCGCGGCGGCGAGCAGCTCGAGGCAGTGCGAGTCGAACGAGACGTCGACGTTCGAGAGCAGGACGTACGGGGCGGCGGTCGCCTCCATGCCGCGGTTGTAGAGGAAGCCCAGACCGTGGTTCGGAACGACGAGGCTGCGCACCCCGAGCCGCTCCGCGATCGCGACGCTGCCGTCACCGGAGCTCGCATCGACGACGACGATCTCGGTCGGCGGGACCGTCTGGGCGCGCAGGCTGGCGATGCACTCCTCGAGCAGGGCCTCGCCCCGGTAGCTGCCGACGACGACGCCGACCTCAGCCATTCGGGTCGAGCTCCGCGAGCGCAGGGGCCAGCAACGTCAGGAGGCGCTGCGGCGAGCACTCGCGGAGGATGTGGTCGCGTCCGTCGTGGCGCATCCGGAGGAGCCTATCTGGGTCGCGGAGCAGCGCGGCTGCGGCCGCGGCGAGCTCCGCGGCGTCGAAAGCCGCCCAGCACCTCGCCGCCTCCGGGCAGGCGCGCGATCTGCGGCAGCTCTCGCGCCACCGCCGCCAGGCCGTGGCGGACGACGTGCGGATGCCGCGGCATGCGCAGAAGCTCGCCGGCGACGACCCGCGCCGCCGCGCGCGGTGGGAGGCACTCAGACCATGGTGATGTCACTCATGCGCGTCGAGTCTGGTCATCGCAGCGCCGAGGAGCGACCGAAACCGCTCGGGGGAGTGCTCGCGGGCGACGTATGCCCGGCCTTGGGCCCGGAGCGCGCGCAGCGCATCCACGTCCAGCAACAGCTCGGCCATCGCGTCTGCAAGCTCGTCGGGCTCGAATCCCGAGAGCACGCGGCCGCCGCCGGACGCTCGAAGGAGCTCCTCGGGACCGCCGGAGGGCGTCGCCACGACCGGGACGCCCGCGGCAAGCGCCTCTGCCGCGACGATCCCGAAGCCCTCTTGCCGCGACGGCAGCACGAAGAGCGCGGCCTCGCGGAGGTGAGGTTCGATTGCGTGCACCGCTCCGACCACCTCGACCGCGTCGCCGACCCCGGCGAGAAGTCGCGTGCTCGGCGGCTCTCCGACCAGGCGCAGCCGCGCGCCGGGCACCCGCTCGCGCAGCCGCGCGAACGCCGCGAGCAGCAGCCCGATGTTCTTGCGGGGATCGGAGGCGCGGCCGACGAAGATCACGACGGGCTGTTCGAGCCGCCGCTCCCACTCGTCGTCGGGAAGGGGCGTGAACCGCTCCGTGTCCACGGGGATCGGCAGGATGGACACGCCGTCCTCCGGTAGGCCGGCCGCCTCGGCGACCGCCGTCCGGCTCGCCGGCGACGTCGCGTAGACGGCCGCCGCGCCGCGCAGCACGCGCCGCTCGAGCCGACGGAGCGTCGACGTGCTCACGGCGAGCGCGGCGCGCCTGCTTACCGGCAGCGAGGTGCGCCGGCCTCGCCATTCGTCCTCGAGGCTCGTGCCGACCCAGCAGGCGTACGCGCGCTCGCTCCGAGCCGCTGCGTAGCCGTGCGAAGCGACGGTGGAGACGACCCACAACGACCGCGCGGACGCAACGGCGGCGGCGCGGTGCGCGGCGACGCACTGATTGAGGCCGTCGAGTCCGTGCACGAGTGGTCGAATCGCAACCGTCTCGATCCCCAGCGACTCCTCGGGACGCTGCGTGAGCCCGTGATACGCAAGGTGGTAGAGCGTCGCGGTGCGCCCAAGCCTTGCCGCGGCATCGACGAATGCGCGGGTCTGCGCGAGCGAGCCGCCGCCGAGGCGGGGGTCCTGCCCGAGGATCGCCAGGTCGTCGCTCATGCGCGCTCGAGCGCGTCGGCGTAGAGCGTCCGCTGCCGCTCCACGATCTTGGGCCACGACCATTCGGCGGCCACGGCGTGCGCGCCCGCCGCCAGCCGGGTTCGCAGCTCTTCGTCGCCGAGCAACCGCACGATCGCCTCGCGCACGGCACCCGCGTCATACGGGACAACGAGGCCCGCGCGGTCGCGGAGCAGGTCCGCGATGCCGCAGCGGTCCGTCACGACCGAGGGCACGCCGGCGGCCGCAGCCTCGGCGGCGACCATCCCGAAGTTCTCGTGTCGCGACGCAAGGACGAACACGTCGGCGTCGGCGTAGTAGGACGGTAGCTCCGTTGGCGGGGCCGCGCCGAGCAAGTGGACGCGGTCCTCGAGTCCGAGCGCCCGCGACTCCCGTACGAGCTCCGGCAGGAGGCCGTGCCGGTCGTCCGGTCCGACGATCGCGAGATGCGCACCCGCGATTTCGTTCAAGCTGCGTACGAGAAGCTCGATGCCCTTGCCGCGCGCGATCCGTCCGACATACAGGACGAGGGGGGTCCGCTCGTCGAGCCCGAGGCGGGCGCGCAGTACGCCACGCGTCGGCGTGGACGGAACGGGAAAGCCGTTCGGGCGGACGGCGATGCGCCCCGGATCGACTCCGGCCCCGACGAGCTCCGCGCGCTCGACCTCGGACGTCGCGACGAGCAGCGTGGCGCCGCGCACGACCGGTGCCAGCACGGTCGCGTCGAGCGCGCGCTTGAGCGGGACCTTCCGGAGTTTCGGCCGGAACATGCCCAGCGGCTCCAACACGTAAGGGATTCCCCGACGACGGCACCACCAGGCGACCCCCGTCCCCAGCGGATCGCGGAACCCGAAGACGTGCACGATGTCTGGTCGGGGAAGGCCTCCGAGCACCGCCGGCAAGCTCGGCGTCACCCCCATCCAACGGAACCGGAACGGCGTGGCGAGATAGCGCACGTGCGCGCCGTCGAGCTCGACCTGCCGCGTGCCTACCGACCGGCCGTGGGTCAGGTCGACGAGCGAGGTGGAGAGGACGTCGACATCGTCGCCGCCGGCTACGAGACCCCCGGCGAGCGCCCGCAGCACGCCGACGGGACCGCCAAAAGCGGACGCGGGCCAGTATGCGGGTGTCGAGAACAGGATGCGGAGGCCGGCCAAAGCAGCACGGACGTTAGCGCCGATGCCCTCGCGGCTAGCCTCTGCGTGTGAGCGGCCATCCACGTGCGCGGGTGCTCGTCCTGAACCAGTACTACTGGCCGGGCGTCGAGGCGACGGCGTACCTCCTCGCCGAGCTGTGCGAAGCGCTCGCCGAGGACTACGACATCACCGTCGTCACCGGCCGCCTCCGCGGGCATCCGGAGCTCCCTGCACGGGAACGCCGCAACGGCGTCGAGATCGTCCGGGTCGCCTCGGCGGCGTACGACCGGGCGAGGCTTCGACACCGTGCCCTCAACTACGTCACGTATCTCACGCAGGCGCTGAGGACGGCGTTCGCCCTGCCCCGGCCCGACGTCATCCTCTGCGGCACCGACCCGCCGATCATCGGCGACATCGCGCTCGCCGTCGCGCGCCGGCATCGTGCGCCCTTGATCGTGATCAGCGAGGACGTGTTCCCGGAGATCGCCGTTGCACTGCACCGGCTCGAGAGCGCGCCGCTCGTCCGGCTGTTGCGCGTTCTGGTTCGCTTGTATCTGCGCCGCGCGGACCGGGTCGTCGCGATCGGAGACGCGATGCGGCGGAGGCTCGAGGAGAAGGGCGCGCCCGCCGAGAGGCTTCGCGTGATCCCGAACTGGACAGACGTCGCGGCGCTGCGTCCGCAACCCAAGGACAATCGGTGGTCTACCGAGCACGGCTTGGCCGACAAGTTCGTCGTCATGCACTCCGGCAACGTCGGCCATGCCCAGGATCTCGACTCGCTGATCCGGGCGACGACCCTGCTGCGCGACCTCGACGACCTCCGCGTCGTGATCATCGGCACCGGCGCACGCCGCGCGGAGCTCGTCGCGCTCGCTGAGGTCCTCGAGGCCGACAAGGTCGAGTTCCTCGAGTTCCAGCCGCGGGAACATCTGGCGGAGGCGCTTGCGGCCGCGGACGTCCACGTCGTCGGCCTTGCCAGAGGCCTCGCAGGTTACGTCGTCCCGAGTCGTCTCTACGGGGTTCTCGCGGCGGGCCGCCCCGTCATCGCCGCGGCCGAGGACGAAAGCGAGACGGCGCAGCTCGTCCACGACGTCGGGTGCGGCACGGTAGTCCCGCCCGGCGACCCGCTGCGTCTTGCAGAGGCGATCCGGGCGTGTCACTCCGGCACTTTCGACCTCGACGACATGGGCCGGCGCGCACGCGCTCACGCGGAGGCCGAGCTCGACCGGTCCGTCGCCGTCGGGCGGTATCGCGCGGTCCTAGAGGAGGTCGTCGGCTCTGGCCGCCGTTGACGCGCTGTTCTGGGCGTCGCTGGCTGCGCTCGCGTGGACGCACGTCGCGTACCCGCTGTTTGCCCGAGCGCTTGCGCAGTTGCGCGGCCACACGGTCGCGCGAGACGAAACGACGCTGCCCGTCGTTGCCGTCGTCGTCGCCGCGTACAACGAGGAATTGGTGATCGAGCGGCGGATCGAGAACCTCCGTGCGCTCGACTACCCGCCGGAGAAGCTCGAGCTCATCGTCACGTCCGACGCGTCGACGGACCAGACCGACGCGCTCGCGGAAGCCGCCGGGGGGTGCGTGATCCGTAATCCGCGCGGCGGCAAGGTCGCAGCGCAGGACAGGGCGGTCCGCGAGACGACGGCGGAGATCGTCGCGTTCTCCGACGCGAACTGCACGTGGGCGCCGGACGCGCTGCGAATGCTCGTCCGCTCGTTCTCGGATCCCGACGTCGCGTACGTCTGCGGCCGGCTCAACGTCCAGGCCGAAGATGGGCGCAACAAGGAAGGGGTCTACTGGCGCTACGAGCTCGCGCTGCGTGCGGCCGAATCTCGCATCGACTCGGTCACCGGAGGCAACGGCTCGATCTACGCCGTACGGCGTGAGGACTACGTCGAGGTCGATCCGCGCTTCGGGCACGACCTGTCTCTGCCGTACCTGATGGTGCAACGCGGCAAGCGCGCGGTCTACGAGCCCGCGGCGAACGCGTACGAGAAGGCGACGCCGACGAACGAGGACGAGTACCGGCGCAAGGTGCGGATGTTCGAGCACTGCTGGGCGATCGTGCTCGAGGGGAAGATGCTGCGTCGTCTGCGCCCGGTCTACCTCATCGAGGTTCTTTCGCACCGGCATCTCCGCTACGCGAGCGGGCTCCTTCATATCGCACTCCTTGGGTCGTCGATCGCGCTCGTCGCGCACGGCGTGATCTACGCCGTCGCGCTCGGCGTGCAGCTCGGTGTGCTCGCCGCCGCGCTGTTCGGCGTCGGCCTGCCGCGTTACTACGTGCTCGTCACGTGGGCGACCGTTGTCGCCTTGTGGAACTACCTCCGCCGCGGCGTTCCGACGACGTGGGACGTCGCCGAGGGCACACGATGAGCAGCGGCGACGAGGATCTCTGGGCGCTTCGGCGGCTTGCAGAGGCCCGGCGTCTGCAGGCATGGATGTTCTCGGTGCTCGCGCCGAGCGGGCCTGGGCCGATGCTCGAGATCGGCGCCGGCATCGGCACGTTCAGTCAGCTCCTGCTCGACGCAGGCGCATCGTCGCTTCTCCTCGTCGAGCCGGAGCCGGCCTGCGTCGCCGAGCTGCGATGCTTGTTCGCCAGCGACGCGCGCGTCGACGTGGTCGAAGAGCTGCTGCCCGAGTCGCCGACGCTGCGCGCGCGCCCGGCGTCGTATCGCTACGCGCTTTGCCAGAACGTACTCGAGCACATTGAGAACGACGTCGCGGCGCTCGCTGCGGTGGTCGACGCGCTCGAGCCGGGCGGCGAGCTCGCAGTGCTCGTGCCCGCCCACCCGTTCCTCTTCGGGCGGCTCGACCGCCGATTCGGTCACGTTCGTCGCTACACGCGTCCGGTCGTCCGGGAGTTGATCCGCAGCGCCGGTGCGGAGCTGACGAGCCTCCGCAGCTTCAACGCACTCGGCGTCCCTGGCTGGTGGATTGCGGGCCACACAGAGCTCCTCGACATCAGCGAAGGATCCCTGCGCGCGTACGAGACGCTCGTCCGCTTCTGGCGCCCGGTCGAGGACCGGCTGCGGCCGCCGCTCGGACTCAGTCTCGTCGCCCGCGCGCGAAAGCCGGAAGGAACGGCCTAGAGGCTTGATGTGAATTGGCCGCACGCACGGCTGGTGTGCCAGACGCGGCGCGCTTCGTCCGGATCCGGCTTGAACGTAGAACCACCATGCCCTGCGCCGGATCCGGCCAAATCGCTTGGTCTGGCCCATCCCCGC
>DATCOE010000087.1:0-1975 GCA_036564885.1 Gaiellaceae bacterium
CGGCGTGTCGCCGGTGCGCACCGCGATGCGCAGCTGCGACTGGAGCCCGGCGAGCGGGCCGCGCAGGTTGCGCTCGACGTCGTAGTTGAGTGCCTTCAGCGGCGAGACGTAGAGCACGCGCAGGCCCTCGCCCGGCGTCGATGTCAGGCGGTCGATGGCGTAGAGGAACGCGGCGAGCGTCTTCCCCGAGCCGGTCGGCGCCTGGATCAGCGTGCTGGCGCCCGACGCGATGACCGGCCACCCCTTCTCCTGGGCCGGCGTCGGCGCGTCGAAAGCCCGGGTAAACCACTCGCGCGTTGCCTCCGAGAAGACATTGAGCGAGTCCACCCGAGCAGCGTACCCCGCGTAGAATCCCCTGGGTGGCCACGCCGGACCGCCTCTACTTCACCGACGACGACGAGGCCTGCCGGCTCATCGCGTCCGACCCGTTCGCCCTGCTCGTCGGCTTCGCGCTCGACCAGCAGGTGACGGTGCCGACCGCGTTCGCCGGGCCGTTGAAGATCAAGCAGCGCCTCGGCACACTCGAGCCGCGCGCGATCGCCGAGACCGACCCGGCGAAGCTCGAAGCGGCGTTCAAGGAGAAGCCCGCCGTCCACCGCTTCCCCGGCGCCATGGCGTCGCGCGTGCAGGAGCTCGCCGCAACCGTCGCCGAGGACTACGGCGGCAAGGCGGAGCGCGTGTGGTCGGAAGCGCGCGACGCGGACGACCTGCGGGCGCGGATCGGCAGCCTGCCCGGCTTCGGCGAGATGAAGATCAAGGCACTCGGCTCCGTGCTCGCGAAGCGCTACGGCGTCACAGCGGCCGAGCCGCTTGCGCCAAGCCACACGACGCTCGGCGACGTCGACTCGCCGGAGGCGCTCACCGAGTACCAGGCCGCGAAGCGCGCCTATAAAGCAGCGCAACGCGCAGCGAAGACCGCGCAATAGACGTCCGCACCCTCACCGACGGCGGCCAGACCGCCGAGGAGATCGCGCACGCGCTCGCCGACTGGATCTCCGCGGCGCGGCACACGCTCGAGATCGCGATCTACGACATCCATCTGCCCGACCCCGTCGGCTCGGTCCTGCACGACGCGCTCACCGGCGCAGCCGCGCGCGGCGTGAGCGTGCGGCTCGCGTACAACCTCGAGGACGACGGTCATCCGGTGCCCGTGCCGCCGCCGCCGCACACGCAACCGGAGCTGATCGAGTCGCTGCCGTTCCCGACCGCCGGCATTCCCGGCGTGCCCGACCTGATGCACCACAAGTACGTCGTCCGCGACCGCGCCGCGGTGTGGAGCGGCTCGACGAACTGGACGGTCGACTCGTGGACGCGGGAGGAAAACGTGATCGTCACCGCGGAGTCGGCCGAGCTGGCCGCGCATTTCGGCGAGGACTTCGAGCAGCTCTGGTCACGCCGGGAGGTCGAGCACAGCGGCAAGGTCGACACCGCGCCCTTCCTGGTCGGAGCCACGAGCGTCCGCGCCTGGTTCTGCCCCGGCCGCGGCGAGAAGCTCGCCCACCGGATCGCCAAGGCGATCGGCACGGCGCAGCGGCGCGTCCGGATCGCGTCGCCCGTGCTCTCCTCCGCGCCCGTCCTCGCGACGCTCGCCCAGGTGGCCACCGACGGCAAGGTCGATCTCGCAGGCGTCGTCGACCGCACCCAGGTGCGCCAGGTGATCGACCAGTGGCGGCACAACGGAAACGCCCCGTGGAAGGAGCCGCTGCTGCGGACGGCGCTCGCACACGCTCCGTTCTCGGGCAAGCACACGACGCCGTACGCGCCGGGCTCCGTCCACGATTTCATGCACGCGAAGGTGACCGTCACCGACGACGTCGTCTTCGTCGGGAGCTTCAACCTCTCCCATTCGGGCGAGCGGAACGCGGAGAACGTGCTCGAGATCGCGGACAAATCGCTCGCCGACCAGCTCGCGGCGTACATCGATTCGCTCCGTGCCAGGTATCCGAGCCTCGACCTGTGAGGAACGGATGAAGAG
>DATCOE010000088.1:0-11542 GCA_036564885.1 Gaiellaceae bacterium
CGGCTGGGGCGATCCGGCGGTGTCCGGCATGATCGCCGGCGGCGCGGCCTGTCTCGTCGGGTTCGTCGTCTACGAATCGCGGACAGCGATGCCGATGCTGCCACTGCGTCTCTTCCGTAGCCGCAACTTCGCGATGGCGAACGTGGAGACGCTCGCCGTGTACGGCGGTCTCTCGGCCTGGGGGTTCTTCCTGACGCTCTTCCTCCAGCAGATCGCCGGCTATTCGCCCTTCCAGGCGGGTCTCGCGACCGTGCCGCTGACGATCGGGCTGTTCCTGCTCTCGCGCTATTTCGGCCGCCTGTCGATGCGTTTCGGCCCGCGGTTCTTCATGGCGGCGGGTCCGCTGCTCGGCGCCGTGTCGCTCCTCGCGCTCGTGCGCCTGCCGACGCGCCTGAACTACTGGGTCGACCTACTTCCGCCGCTCGTCGGCTTCGCCGTTGCGCTCGCGTTGACGGTCGCCCCGCTGACGACGACGGTGCTGAGCGACGCGGGCCCCGGGGACGCGGGAATCGCGTCGGGGATCAACAACGCGGTCGCCCGCGTCGCGGGCCTCGTCGCGATCGCCGTGATCGGCGTCGCTGCCGCGGGAGGCACCGACCATCTCTCCCCGCACGGCTTCCACCGGGCGATGCTGATCGTCGCGGTCCTGCTTGGCGTCGGCGGCGCCATCGGCGCCATCGGCATCCGCAACCCGGATTAGCGGCCGTTCGTCGAGAAGTGCTGATAGTCCGGGGACGGCGACCAGCGGCCACCCCACGACCAGCCGGCGAGCGCGAACGCCTGCACGAGCGCGCCGCCCTCTACCGCCATCCCGGGCCGGACGTTCGTGCGGTCGGCGTACGCCTTTGCGTTCGCCGGCGACACCCGCCCGCTCTGGATGTACGGGTTCTCGACCGTGTTGACGTCGACCGCCTCGCCGTAGGCGTGCATCGACCAGTGCTTCGGTCCGGGCGCGACGGCGAAGCGGCAGTTGAACGACGACGTGTTGTCGGCAGCGGTCGAGCGTGAGTCGCTGCCGTGGAACACGTCGATCGGCCGGATCGAGCGGATCGGGAACTGCTCGCCGTAGAGCCGCCGGAAGACGGCCGTCACCTGCTCCGTCACACCCACGTTCACGACGATCGTCCCGACGTGCGGCGTCCCGTCGAAGCCGACGTAGCGCAGGCGGATGCGGCGGAGCTGCGAAGGCCCGACCGGGCAGCCGGGACGCCACGACCAGCGGAGGTCAGCCCGGGTCACGTGCTCGACCTTCGCCACGAAGGGCAGCGGGGTAGCGACCGGGACCGCAACCATAGGGCGGTGAGGGTACTGGCGATCGCCGCGAGCTGGGCCGCCGCGCTGACGGCGCCGTGCCCGGGCGCCGTCAACCGCCTGCCGGGCACGCAGTCCGCGACGCAGCTCGTCACGGTCACCGCGAGCGCGTACGGCACGACCACGGCATCGCTCGAGCTCTGGCAGCGGCGCGGCGGCTGCTGGCGGCACGTCGCCGGGCCGTGGCGTGCGTGGCTCGGACGAAGCGGCCTCTCGGCGCACAAGCGCGAGGGCGACGGAGCGACACCGGCCGGAACGTATCGCCTCGGCGGCACCACATACGGCATCGCGCCGGATCCCGGCGTGCAGGGCGCATATCGCCGGCTCGGGTGCGGAGACTGGTGGGACGAGGACGTCCGCTCGCCTGCCTACAACACGTTCCAGCACGTCGCGTGCGGCGCACGGCCGTCGTTCGCCGGCAACAGCGAGGCGCTCTGGCGCATCTCACCGCAGTACCGGTACTTCGCCGTGATCGAGTACAACGCCGGGCCGGTGGTGAGCGGCCGCGGCTCGGCGATCTTCCTGCACGTCAGCGCCGGCCGGCCGACGGCCGGCTGCGTGAGCCTGCCCGAGGACCGGCTCGTGCGCCTGCTGCGCTGGCTGCGGCCCTCGGCGCGGCCGCTTGCGCACCTAGGCATCTCCTAGGTACGATCCCCGCCATGGCGAAGCCGACCTACAGCGCCCGCGAGGCGGCGCAGGCGCTCGGGATCAGCCTCGACACCCTGCGGCGCTGGGATCGCGACGGGCGCATCCGCACGACGCGCGACCAGGCCAACCGCCGCGTGGTCAGCGCGAAGGAGATCGAGCGCCTCCGCGGCGGTGACGGCACGCAGCACATGAGCGCCCGCAACAGGTTCTCGGGAACGGTGCGCTCCGTCGAGGTCGACGGCCTGCTCGCGCAGGTCGAGATCCTCGTCACCGAGCCGGTGCGCGTCGTCGCCATCGTCACGCGCGACGCCGTCGAGGAGCTCGGGCTCAAGCCGGGAGCGCCGGCGACCGCAATCGTCAAGTCGACGTCCGTGATGGTGGAAGGTTGATGCTCCTCCCCGTGCTCGCCGTGTTCGCAGCGGCGTCCCTCACCAACGTCTTCCCGCAGATCGACGCGAAGCAGCACTACTTCTTCGGCGGCTCGAACATGCTCGCCACCCAGATCGAGCAGGGGGCGCCGGCCGACGTCTTCGCCTCGGCGAACACCGCGCTGCCGCAGAAGCTGTACGGCGAAGGGATCGTGGAGAAACCCGTCGTGTTCACGCGCAACGCGCTCATCCTGATCGTGCCGAAGTCGAACCCGGCGCACATCCGCTCGGTCTACGACCTGACGCGCAACGGCGTGAAGCTCGTCGTCGCCGCGCCGGGCGTGCCGGTCGGCGACTACACGCGCACCGTGCTGCACAACCTCGGCCTCGACGCGGCGCTCTCGAACGTCGTCAGCAACGAGAACGACGTGCGCGAGGTGCTCGCAAAGGTCGCGCTCGGCGAGGCGGACGCCGGCTTCGTCTACACGACCGACGCGCGCACCGTGCACGGCAAGGTCGCGACGATCGGAATCCGCTGGAGTGCGCAGCCGATCGTGGCGTACGCGGTCGCGGTCGTCTCCTCGAGCCACCACAAGGCCGCCGCACGCGCGTTCGTCGCGAAGCTCCTGCGGGTGACGGCGCAAAAGAAGCTCCAGGCGGCCGGCTTCCTCCGGCGCAGGTAGATGCGGCGCGCGGCACTCGCAGCGGTGGTCTTCCTCGCGACGTTCGTCGGTCTGGCGTTCCTCGCGCTGCCGGTCTGCTCGATCTTCCTGCGTGTCTCACCCGGCCGCCTCGCGGCGCAGCTGGGGAACCCTGTCGTCACGGACGCACTCATCGTGAGCCTGAAGACGACGGTGGCTGCGCAGGCGCTGATCCTCGCACTTGGGACGCCGACCGCCTACGTGCTGGCGTCACGACGCTTCCGCGGGCGCTCGCTGCTCGTCACGCTCGTCGAGCTGCCGCTCGTCCTGCCACCGGCGGTGGCGGGAATCGGGCTCTTCGCGGCGTTCGGCCGCAGCGGGCTGCTGCACACGAGCATCCCGTTCACGCAGGCGGCCGTCGTGCTGGCGGTCGCGTTCGTCGCGAGCCCGCTGTACGTGCGCGCGGCGATCGCCGCGTTCGAGGGTGTCGACCCGAACGTCGTCGCCGCCTCGCGGACGCTCGGCGCCGGGCCCCTACGCACGTTCTTCCGCGTCGTGCTGCCGCTCGCGCGGGGCGGCCTCGTCGCCGGCGCCGCTCTCGCGTTCGCACGTGGGCTCGGCGAGTTCGGCGCGACGATCATGTTCGCCGGAAGCCTGCGCGGCGTCACCGAGACGCTGCCGCTCGCCGTCTACTCGCAGTTCAACGTCGACTTCAACGTCGCCCTCGCCGTCAGCGCGCTGCTCGTGCTGATCAGCGCCGCCCTCCTCGTCACGCTCAAATGGCTTCCCTCCGCGTCGACTTCACGCTTCCGCTTCGCGACTTCGAGCTGACGCTCGCGCTCGACGTGGCGCGGACCGTCGCGCTCGTCGGGCCGTCCGGCGCCGGCAAGACGTCGGCACTACGCGTCGTGGCCGGGCTCGCGCGGCCCCAGCGAGGGCGTGTCGAGCTCGGCGGCGAGACGTGGCTCGACACGGAGCGTGGGATCGACCTCCGCCCCGAGGAGCGCCGCGTCGGGCTCGTGTTCCAGGAGTACGCGCTGTTCCCACACATGAGCGTGCGGGCGAACGTCGCGTACGGCGGGCGCGAACGGGTGGACGAGCTGCTCGAGCGGTTCCATATCGCGCACCTCGCGGAGGCGCGCCCGGGGCGGCTGTCGGGCGGCGAGCGCCAGCGCGTCGCGCTCGCCCGCGCCCTCGCTCGAGACCCCGACGTGCTCCTGCTCGACGAGCCGCTGTCAGCGCTCGACGCGCACACGAAGACGCAGGTGCGCGGCGAGCTCAGCGAGCTGCTGCGCGGCCTCGACCTCCCCACACTGCTCGTGACGCACGACTACGAGGACGCGGCGGCGCTCGCAGACGAGGTCGGTGTCGTGGTCGACGGCCGGCTGCGGCAGCTGGCCGCGCCCGCAGAGCTCGTCGCGCGCCCGCGGGATGCGTTCGTCGCGTCGTTCACCGGGGCGAACCTCCTGCACGGAACGGCCCATGCGGGCGGCGCCGACTTGACCGAGGTGCGGCTCCCGGACGGAACGCGGCTCTTCTCCACCGATCCGGGCGACGGTGAGGTGGGAGCCGTCGTCTACCCGTGGGAGATCTCCGTCGCGCGCACGCACGCCGACGACTCGGCGCTGAACGTCGTGCGCGGTGAGATCGGCTCGCTCGTCGAGGTAGGCAACCGAGTGCGCGTGCGCATCGGTCCCGTCACCGCCGAGATCACCGCGTCGTCCGCGGCGCGGCTCGAGCTCGAGCGCGGCGGCGTCGCCTATGCAACGTTCAAGGCGACGGGCACGCGACTCGTCTCGCTCTAGATGGTTGATGCCACGGCGGGGTGCGTCTGGGGATGGCTCAGGCCAAGCCGGGCGGCCTGTTCAGCCGAAGGCCAGGCTGGTTTGCCTGTCCAAGGCTGAACGGGCCGATCCGGCGCCGTGCATGAGCCACAAGCCAGGCGTGCACTGTCGTGGCATTAGCCATCTACAACGTGCGGCGCTCGGGGAAGCGCGGCAGCCCGTCGTCGGGAATCGGCTCCCACGGCACGGCGTACGCGACGAACTGCCGCCACGAGGGACGGACGCCGGGATCGCGGTCGAAGGTGCCAAGCCGGATCGCGAGCACGTCCGGGTTCTCCGGATGGCGGCTCCAGAGCGCGCTGCCGCATGTTCGGCAGAAGACCTTCACGAAGCCGTCGGACGGCCGGTAGTCGGTGATCAGCTCCTCGCCCGAGACGATGCGCAGCGATCCGGGCACGACGCCGCCGGAGACCGACGCCGCGGTTCCCGTCCGCCGCTGGCAGCGCGTGCAGTGGCAGTAGCCGGCGTCACGGAGCGGCTCCGACACCTCGAAGCGGACGCCGCCGCAAAGGCAGCCGCCTGTCAGCGGGAGCTCGGCCATGCCGTGAGGATAATGCGGGCATGCGCACCACCGCAAAAGCCGACTACGCCGTGCGGGCGGCCGTCGAGCTCGCCGCCGTCGGCACGGGCGAGCCGGTCAAGGCGGATCGGATCGCAGAGGCACAGTCGATCCCGCTCAACTTCCTGGAGAACATCCTGTCGGAGCTACGGCGTGCGGGAGTCGTCGAGAGCCGCCGCGGCGCGGCGGGCGGTTATCTGCTCGCGCGCGCCGGAGGAGATCTCGCTCGCCGACGTGATTCGCGCGGTCGAAGGCCCGCTCGCGAACGTGCGCGGCATGTCGCCGGACACGCTCGAGTACGTGGGCTCCGCCGAGCGGCTGCGCGACGTGTGGGTCGCGCTGCGCTCGAGCGTGCGCGCCGTGCTCGAGCAGGTCACGCTCGCCGACGTCGCGAAGGGCGAGCTCCCACCACACGTCGTCGAGCTGACGCAGGACGCGGACGCCTGGCTCAGGCGCTGAACGTCCGCTCGCGGCGCGTGCGGACGTACACGATGTCGCCGGTGTCGAGCTCGAGCTCGTCGGCCTCGTCGCGCGTCAGCTGGACGTGCAGCCGCTCGCCGTCGTCGCGGACGAGGTCGACGCGCGTCTCGAAGCCGAGACGCACGACACGCTCGATCTGCGCCTCACGGGTGGAGCCGTTCGGCTCATGGCCGAGATCGATGTCGTGCGGGCGCACCCACGCGTCGCCGAGCTTGTTCACCGGCCCGACGAAGCTCATCACGAACTCGTTCGCCGGGTCGTCGTAGAGCTCCCGTGGCGGCGCGCTCTGCTCGACGCGGCCCTTGTTCATGACGACGATGCTGTCCGCGAGCTCGAGCGCTTCCTCCTGGTCGTGCGTGACGAAGATCGTCGTGACGTCCATCTCGTCGTGCAGGCGCAGCAGCCACTCGCGCAGCTCGACGCGGACGCGGGCGTCGAGCGCGCCGAACGGCTCGTCGAGGAGCAGCACCTCGGGCTCGGGCGCGAGCGCGCGTGCGAGCGCCATCCGCTGGCGCTGGCCGCCCGACAGCTGCGACGGATAGCGCTTGCCGAGCCCCGAGAGCTGCACGAGCTCGAGCAGATCGCCGACCCGCTTTGCGATCTCGGCCTTCGGCCGCTTGCGGATCGAGAGGCCGAACGCGACGTTGTCCCACACCGTCATGTGCTTGAACGGCGCGTAGTGCTGGAAGACGAAGCCGACACCGCGCTTCTGCGGTGCCAGGGCGGTGGCCTCCCTGCCCGAGATGAAGACGTCGCCGGCGTCGGCGACCTCGAGCCCCGCGATCACACGCAGGAGCGTCGACTTGCCGCTGCCGCTCGGACCCAGAAGCGCGGTCAGCGACCCGCTCTCCACCTGGATCGAGACGTAGTTTTCTTTGCAAGGATAATGACAGGAATAAGTCGTTGTCAACTTAGAACCGCACGAATGAGGCCCCGTCTCCGGGGCCTCGGTTCCTGCTGTATGGCTGTTCGGCTGTGTTGCTGTTACCAGCGAGAGCGACGGCCGCGGCGGCTCGTATAGAGCAGCTTCGCGCGGGCCGTTTGCATGCCGGTGCTCTCAAACTGCTCCTTGTGCCCGGCGAGCATGGCGACGCGGCTGACGTCGGCCTGCTGATCGGGGAGCACGAGGGTGCTGCCGCGACCCGCGCGGCCGGCACGGCCGGTGCGGCCGACGCGGTGCAAGTAGCCCGTGTCGTCCTCCGGCGGGTCGAAGTTGATCACGTGCTCGATCGCTTCGAGATCGAGCCCGCGGGCGGCGACGTCCGTGGCGACGAGCGTCGTCACCTTGCCGCTGCGGAACTTCTCGAGTGCGCGCTCGCGCGCCGACTGAACCATGTCGCCGTGGAGCGCGGCGGCGTTGATGTTGCGCCGGCTGAGCTTCTGCGCGAGGCGGTCCGCCCCACGCTTCGTGCGGACGAAGACGAGCGTGAGCCCGGGCTCGGCCTCGAGCAGCTCGACGAGAGTGTCGATCTTCCCGTCCGGCGTGACGGGCACGAAACCGTGCGAGATGATGCCGTCCTCGTCGCTCGAGTTCCGCTGGGCCTCGAAGCGCGAGGCGTCCTGCGTGTACTCGCGGGCGAGCGCGCCGACCTCGCCGTCGAGCGTGGCCGAGAAGAGCATCGTCTGGCGCTCGCGCGGCATGCGACGGAGAATCCGCTCGACCTGCGGCTTGAAGCCCATGTCGAGCATCCGGTCGGCCTCGTCGAGCACGAGGACGTGGACGTTGTCGAGCGAGATCATCTTGCGCTCGATGAGATCCTGCAGACGACCCGGCGTGGCGACGACGATGTGCGCCCCCTTGAGCTTCTTCGCCTGTGCGGGGACCGGAGCGCCGCCGTAGGCGAGGCCCACCTTGACGCCCTTCGCCGTTGCGAACGACTCGATATCCCCTGCGACCTGGAGCGCGAGCTCGCGGGTCGGCACGAGGACGAGCGAGGTCGGGGTCTTGCCGTCGGAGGGGGTCCGCTCGACGAGCGGAATGCCGAAGGCGAGCGTCTTGCCCGAGCCGGTCGGTGCCTTGGCGAGGACGTCGCGGCCGTCGAGCGCGTCCGGCAGGACGAGGGTCTGGATGCGGAACGGCTCGGTGATGCCGCGGGCCGCGAGCGCTTGCTCAACCGCCTCGCTCACGCCGAGCGCGCGAAATGTGTCAGACATATGAAGTTCGACTCCTTGAGTTCGGATTCGAGAATCACCCACTCGAATCCGCTCATAAGGAGGAACGAGAAGCTGATCTCACAGGACGACCCAGTGCCGTCCGTGCCGCCAGGGTAGCAGCAACCCTCGGACGGAGGCCGGAAAGCGCCTGCAAGCGGTCAAATCGCGGGTATTTGCTCCCCCGCGCGCACCGCGATCTCGAGGCGATTCGCAGGCGGAGTCAGCGGGCACGCCCAGCCCGGGTCGTACGAGCACGACGGGTTGTAGGCGAAGTTGAAGTCGATCACGAGCCCCCCGTCGGCCTCGCCGAGATCCGGCCCCTTGACCGTGTCGAGGAGGTAGCGGCCACCGCCGTACGTCTCCCGCCCACTCGTTGCGTCGCCGAACGGGAGGAACACGCCGCCGCCGTATCCCTCGAGCCAGAAGAGCTCGAGCTCCTGCGGAACGCCCCCGAGCTCGAACCGTGCGCGGCCGAAACGCCGGAACCTCGTGGACGAGCCGGCGCTACCGGCGATCTCGCGCGCCTCGTCGCCGGCCGGCTCGACGTCGGCGACCACCCGCAAGGAAGCGTCGTAGGGGAAGTAGTCGAGGCAGGCGAAGCGCTCGCGCGCCTCGAGGGTCAGCGGCGACTGCGGATGCGTGCGAAAGAGCTCGTCGCGGACGTCGCGCCAGTGACGCCACGCGTCCACCGGATCGGGCGCCGCGCGCACCTCCGCGTACAGCGCGAAGACGCGTCGCTTCCAGTCGAGCAGCTCGAGCTCGTTCACAGCCCCGCCCTCTCGTTCGTCGCGGCGCGCCGCACGGTCTCGTCGATGCGCCTCGCACGCGTCTCGGGCCGCTTCGCGTCGATGAGCCGGCGCAGGATCGAGCGCTTCGCAGCGTCGGTGAACGCGTCGAAGTTGCGCGCGGCCGGCGCGTTCGCCGCGAGTGCGGACTCCAGGTCGGCCGGGATCTCCAGCGCCTCGGCCGAGTCGTACCGGCTCCACGAGCCGTCGGCCTTCGCCGCCTCGACGACGCGGCGGCCTGCGACGGCCACGTGGAGGAGCTCGTAGCCGTGCGGGCCGGAGCTCACGGTGAGAGTGCAGTCTCCTCGGAGACGGCGCCCGCGAACTCCTCCCCCGCCGTGGCACGAGAGGTGGTGCGCAACGGCACCTCGCGGAGCAGCCAGGTAAGCAGGAACGCGACGACGGCGATGACGGCGGCGGTGACGAACACCGGGTGCAGCGACGCCGCGATCGCATGGGCGTACGCGTCGTGCAGCCGCGGCGGGAGGGTGCGCACGACCGCCGGGCTGACGGTCTTCGGCACGTGCGCGCCCGGCGGCAGATACGCGGCGAGCTTCGAGTGCAGGCTGTTGGCGAAGATCGCGCCGAAGACCGCAAGGCCGATCGAGCCGCCGATCTGGCGGAACAGGATCGAGCCCGACGTGGCAACGCCCATCACACGGAACTCGACGGCGTTCTGCACCGCGAGCACGAGCACCTGCATCACCATGCCGAGGCCCAGGCCGAGCACGAGCATGTCGAGCGCTGCGGTCAGGGTCGACGATCCCACGCTGAGGCGCGCAAGCAGCACCATGCCGATGGTCATCACCGCGGTCCCGACGATCGGGAACGGCCGGTAGCGACCGAAGCGGCTGATCGCCCGCCCCGCGACGATCGACGTGACGAGCAGGCCGCCCATCATCGGCGTCAGCTGCAATCCCGACTTCGTCGGGCTCATCCCCTTGACGACCTGGAGGAAGAGCGGCAGGTACGTGATCGACCCGAAGAGCGCGAAGCCGATGATGAACCCGATCGCGCTCGTGACGGCAAACGTGCGGTTGCGGAAGAGCTCGAGCGGCAGAATCGGCTCTTGCGCTCTGCGTTCGACGAGCAGGAACACGCCGAGTAACGCGACGCCGACGACGACGAGCGCGACGCTCCGCGCCGACCCCCACGGCAGCGTGGTGCCGCCGAGGCTCGTGAAGAGAACAATGCCGGAGAGCCCCGCGGCGAGCGTCACCGCGCCGAGATAGTCGATCGCGTGTCGCACGTGGGCAGCGCGCGAGTGGAAGACGACGCCGATCACGAATAGGGCGAGCGCGCCGAGCGGCAGGTTGACGTAGAAGATCCACCGCCACGAGAGGTTGTCGACGAAGAAGCCTCCGAGCAGAGGCCCGATCACCGTCGAGACGCCGAACACCCCGCCGAAGAGCCCCTGGTACTTGCCGCGCTCGCGCGGGGGAACGATGTCTCCGACGACCGCGATGGTGGTGACCATCAGCCCGCCGGCGCCGAGCCCCTGGATCGCACGAAAGCCGATCAGCTCGACCATCCCCTGCGCGACGCCGCAGAGCGCCGACCCGATCAGGAAGATCACGATCGCGGTCTGCAGGACGACCTTGCGGCCGTAGAGGTCGCCGAGCTTGCCGTAGACCGGGCCCGTGACCGTCGAGGCGAGCAGATACGCCGTGACGACCCACGAGAGGTGCTGAAGTCCGCCGAGGTCTCCCACGATCGTCGGCAGCGCGGTCGCGACGATTGTCTGGTCGAGCGAGGCGAGCAGAATGACGAGCATCAGCGCGCCGAAGATCACGCGGATGCGCGGTTCCGGCCTGCTCGGCGCGTCTGACGACATGGCCACTGACACTAGCGGCGAGGCCGCTCCGCGGTGCCTTCCAGCTGCTACAAGCAAGGGCATGACAAACATCGAGAAGACCGAGCAGGAGTGGAGGGCTGAGCTCGACCCCGAGCAGTACCGCGTACTCCGCCAGAAGGGCACCGAGGCGCCGTTCACCGGCGAGTACGACCACGTCTTCGAGCCGGGCACGTACACGTGCGCCGGGTGCGGGGCAGAGCTCTTCGAGTCGGACACGAAGTACGACTCGGGCTGCGGCTGGCCCGCGTTCTACGCGACGAAGGGCGAAGACGCGGTGGAAGAGGAGACCGACGTCACGCACGGCATGATCCGCACCGAGGTCCTCTGCGCGAGCTGCGGCGGCCATCTCGGGCACCTGTTCCCCGACGGCCCCGCGCCGACGGGCCGGCGCTACTGCATCAACTCGGCGGCGCTCAAGCTCGAGGAGAATTAAGAAGCTCTAGAACTTCTGAGCGCGTAACGCAGGAACAGGTGGCTCCCGTGCCGCCTGATCGACATCAGGTCGCCCGCGACGCGCACGCCCGGCAGCAGCTCGGCGCCGTCGGCGAGCGAGAGGCGGGCGACGCCCGAGCGGCCTGCGATCAGCGGCGACACCGTGAGGAAGAGTTCGTCGACGAGACCCGCGGCGGCGAACGACGTGAAGAGCGTCGGGCCTCCTTCGGAGAGGACGAGCTCGTGGCCGCGCGCACGCAGCGCCGCGACGGCTCCTGCCGGGTCAACCCGGTCGCCGTCGTTGACGGCCACGACGTCGGTCTCGCCCGGAGCGCTCGCGCGCAGGTCCGCGGCGGCTCGTTCGGTCGTCAGCACGACGGCGCCGGTCTCGAGAACGGGATGTCTCGGATCGAACGAGCCGCCCGCGGTGACGACGGCGACCGCCGGGTGCTCGCTCTTGCCGAG
>DATCOE010000089.1:0-1666 GCA_036564885.1 Gaiellaceae bacterium
CTCGTCGAGCGACCCGCCGAGATGCACCGTCGCAGCCTCGGCGCACCGCTCGTCGCGCCAGGGGATCGGCCCGGCAAGCGCCCAGTCCAGCTTGAACGCGCCCGGCCCGTGCCGGAACCGGCCCAAGCCGCGCGCGTACCGCTCCGGGACGCGCGCGCCCGCAAGGCGCAGCAGCTCGCGGGGTGAGACGTCGCAGAGCACGACATCTGCACGCGGAAGCTCGTCGACCGGGCTCGAGGTCCGGATCTCGCCGCCGCTCGCGCGCAGGCAGTCGGCAAGGGCATCGGCGAGGGTCTGCGAGCCGCCGCGCACGAACGGCCACCCGACCGTGTGACCCAGCACGAGCAGCGCGAGCGCGAAAGCCGAGCTCGGCCGCCGCTCGAGCGGGAGCATCGAGTGCGCTGCGTTCCCCGCGAAGAGGCCGCGCCCGCGCTCGGTCGAGAAGACCCGCTCCGCGACGGCACGCGCGGGCCCGAGCGCGGCGCGCAGCGTGCGGGCGGAGCGCGCGAGGCCGAGCTCCTGCACGAGCCGGAGCGGTGCGCGCGGGTCGAGCGGGAGCGGCGCGAGCAGCACCTGCTCCACCGAGTGCCAGCTCTGTGCGATCGGGCCGACGAGGCTGCGGTACGCCTCCGCGTCCGCACCGAGACCGGCCGCCGTCTCGTCGACGCTGCGCACGAGCAGCGCCGCCTCCTCGTCGTCGAACGGATGCGCAACGCACGCTGGCGACTCGAGCCATTCGACGTCGAGCTCGAGCTCCCGGAATCCGGACGACGCCCGCCCGAGCGGATGGATCGCCGAGCAGACGTCGTGGCGAAAGCCGGGCAGCGTGAGCTCCTCCGTGCGCATCCCGCCGCCGAGCCGCTCCGACGCCTCGTGCACGACGACATCGAGGCCGGCCCGGGCAAGCGTGATCGCGGCGGCGAGGCCGTTCGGCCCCGAGCCGACGACGACCGCCTTACGCGCCAAGGACGTCGCGCACGCGGGCGATGCAGAGCCGGTACGACCGCTCTTCCGCCGCCTCGCTGTAGTACGCCGCGTGCGGCGTGATGATCAGGTTCGGGGCGATGGGGGCCATCGGCGGCGGCTCCTGCGGCAGGACGTCGAGCGCTGCACCGCCGAGCCGTCCGCCGCGCAGCGCCTGCAGCACCGCGCCGACGTCGACGACGCCGCCGCGCGACGTGTTGACGAGCAGGGCGTCCGGCCGCATGGACGCGATCGCGCTCCGTCCCAGCAGGCCGCGCGTCTCATTGGTGAGCGGGACGTGCAGCGTCACCACGTCGCACTCCGCCACCAGCTCGTCCAGCTCGACGAAGCGAACGCCGTCCCGCGCGACGGGCAGCACGTCGGTCGCCCAGACCTCCGCCCCGAGTACGAGCAGTCGCGTTGCCACGGCGCCACCGATGCGACCCAGTCCGACGATGCCCACGTGCAACCCGGCGAGCGTCCGCAATGCGCCTGCCGCCTTCGCGTCCCAGTCGCCGCGCGCGACCGACCGGTCGAGCGCGACGACCCCGCGCAGCAGCGCATAGAGCAGCGCGAGCGTGTGGTCGGCGACCTCCTCCGTGCAGTAGTCGGGGACGCTGACGACCGCGACGCCTCGGCGTTCCGCGGCCTCGATGTCGACGTGGTCGAATCCGACGCTCGCCGTCCCGACCACCCGCAGCGC
>DATCOE010000090.1:0-6328 GCA_036564885.1 Gaiellaceae bacterium
CGGCTCAGCTTCACGCCGTACCGATAGAGACATGCGAAGGGCGCCTTGCGGCGCCCTTCGTCGGTCTCGGGTGAAGCGGTCGTTACTTGTTGCTGTGGTCGCAGTCGCCCGTCTTGTGCGCGGCGTTGTGCTGGCGGACAGAGAACAGCGAGAGGTTCTCGCTCTTGGTCTGCATCCCCGCGAAGGCCGCACCGGTGACCGTGCCGTCGGCCTTCTGGAAGAGGAAGGCCTTGCCGGTGGTGCCGGTGAGCGACGCGAGCGTGCCCGCGGCGGTCACGGTGCCCTTGCCGAAGAACATGTGGACGATCGTGCCGTCAGTCTTCGTAAACGCACACGTCTTGCCGGTGAGCGCCGAGCTCACGGCGTTCGTGGTCGTCGCGCCGACGATCGAGAGCGTCGCGGTCGCCGGTGCACACGAGAGCGAGCCGTGATCGGACGTCTTCGTCGTCGAAGCGGACCAGTTCGTGCTCAGGTTTGCACTGAACGTGCCGGTTGCAAGCGCGTCAGCACCGGCAACGGTGCCAGACGCGGTCGCGGCGCCGCCGGCGAAACTCGTGCCTGTGCCGGTGAGCTTGGCGAGCTGCGCACTGTGGTGGTGCGACCAGCCGAAGTGGTGATGCTGGCCGTGACCGTCGTGCGCGAGTGCGCCCGCGGGGATCGCGAGTGCGACCGCCGTGGCGCAAATGGTCATGAGTGTTCTCATTCGTGGACTCCTCTTATCGGATTCATCCTTCGGGTACCCGGAGCCCTCGTTCCAAAGCGTAAAGTGTTCGTAAAGTGGCTTGGAACCCCGAACTGAGCACCGCACGGGCCGCCGGGCCGCGCTGTGCACGCGCGCTGCGGCGTCCTCGGTCGCGCCCGTAGCCTCCGGCTACGAACGCTCCCTGCGTCCTTGCATCGCACGCACCCATCGCACCCCGTCAGCGCGTGTGCGGCACTCAGCTCGAGGTTCTAGCCAGCGGGAATCTTGACCACTTGCTGCATCATCCCGCCGTCGATCACGTAGCTCGAGCCGGTGATGTAGGCCGCTTCGTCGGTGCAGAGCCAGGCGACGAGAGCCGCGACTTCCTCCGGCTTTCCGGGCCGGCCGAGCGGCACCTCGGGGTCGAGATCCTTCGCGTCTTCCTCGTTGCGCGGCGTCGCGATCACGCCTGGCGCGACGGAGTTGACGCGCACGTTGAGCTCGGCCAGCTCGAGCGCGAGCCCACGCGAGAGCATGCCGACCGCCGCTTTCGCCGACGCGTACACCGCGAAGTTCACGCGCGGGATGTGCTCGTGCACGGAGGTGATGTTCACGATCGAGCCGCCGCCCTGGTCGCGCATGCGCTTCGCAGCGTGCTGCGCGAGCAGGAAGCCCGCACGCACGTCGACGTTGAACGTGAGGTCGAAGTCGTCGACGGTGAGGTCGAAGAACGGCTTCGCGGTGGAGAGGCCCGCGTTGTTGACGAGCACGTCGATGCGGCCGAGCTGCTCGACGACGCCCGAGACGAGCCGCTCCGGCACCGTGGGATCGGAGAGGTCGCCGAAGACCCAGGCGACCCGGTCCTCGCCGTGCTCGGAGCGGAGGTCGTCGAGCGGGCCCTTGTCCTGCTCCTCGCCGGAGGCGGTCACGTACCCGAGCGCGTACCCGTCGGCGAGCAGCCGCTGCGCGATCGCGAGACCGATGCCGGTGTTCGCGCCGGTGACGAGGGCGACCTTGTCCATGGGGTGTGTTGTACCGCGCGGGCTCAACCCGTAATCAAGACGGCGTTGTCTGTCGCCGAGGCCAGCCGCTTGTCGGCCGTGACGAGCGTGGCGCCCATCGTCTCGGCGAGCACGACGTAACACGCGTCATACGCGCTGAGGCCGCGTTCGTTGGCAACGCCCCATGCGGGCACCGCTAGATTCCGGAGCGTCTGCCTTGCGAACGGCGCGGCCGCCGCCGCGTCGATGACGCGCTTCGCCTTTGCGAATGAGAGAGATCCGGCGCGCTGTTTGACAAGCAGAGCATTTGCGACCTCTGCGTAGAGCAGATCAGGGCAGGCGGCCGTCACCTCTTCGCGCGCGATGCGGCTGAGCCAGTCGATTGCTTCCGGGTGGTAGTCGACGAGCGCCCGGATGACCGCGCTCGCGTCGACGACGACGCTAGACGCTGTGTCCGTGATCGCGATCCCAGCGGATGATGTCCTCGGCGCGAGGCGCATCCGGCGAGGGCTCGAACTCCTCTTGCAGCGCGAGCACCTTCTGCCACCAACCTGCGTGCCCCTCCCGGCGTTCCGCTTCTCGCTCGAGCAGGGCGAGCATCTCGCTGTTCACCGACCGTCCGGACTCCTCGGCCCAACGCACGAGGTCGGCATACAGCGCCGCCGGCACATTGCGGACATAGAGCGTGGCCATGCCCCTAATGCTAGCACTATGCAAGCGTGTCCTCCACCTCCCGCCAACGGTAGGCGCACAGCACCCCGCGCGCCAGACGCTCTTTCGGACAGCCGGCCCGCTCAGACGAGCTGCTGCAGGCCGAGCGTCGCGGCGAGGATCCCCGCGCCGAGCCAGGCGATCCCGAGCAGCTGCAGCCCGATCGACGCGAGCCCGCGCACGAGGCGGTGCGTCAGCGGCAGTTGCACTCCCCCGGTCTCGCCCCGGCGCATCCGCCAGAGCGCGAGGCGGCGGGCGCCGCCCCAGTCGGTGGCGAGCAGGAGCCCTTCCACGATCAGGACGAGGCCGAGGGCGATCCTCAGCCAGGCGAGCCAGGCGGCGTCGCTCCCGATTGCGAGCAGGCCGAGGATGAACGCGGCCGAGATCACGAGCGACAGGACGAAGCCGCGGTGCGCCGCGAAGGCGAGCGAGCGCTGGAAGCGTCCGACGGGCGGGGCGAGCGGCCGTTCCAGGGCTTTTTGGGTCGCAACGGCCCGCGCCGCGAGCCGCGCGAGCTTGACGAACGAGGCCATCGCACGAGGCTATAGCCACGTCGGGGGACGCGGTGTCGGCAGTTGCGCCTAGTCTGAAAGGTTGATGTCCGCGCCGAGCCCCACCGCAATAGAGCCGATTCCCGCGTTGCCGACCCTCGAGGTGATCTGGCAGCAGGACGCGAGCGCGTGCGTATTGACACGCAGCGCGGAGGGCGAGCTGTCGGCCGGGCACCTGCACGTGGGGATGCCGTCGGTGGCCGATATCGAGGGCGTCGGCCGCGCAGTGTCGGCCCGGCGGGCGAGTGTGGGCGAGCTGATCCGGCTGGCCGAGGCGCCGCCGGCGGGCCTGGAGCTCGGCGGCACGGCGCGCGCGACGTTCGCGGTGCTCGAGCTCGCGCAGGGCGCGGTGACGGAGGGTCTCGTACATCCGCAGCTCGAGTACGACGCGCGGCGGTGGTTCGCGTTCTGGGCGGCGACGCTCGACGACACCATCGAGAAGACGCTCGCGCAGATTGCGGCGGCGCTGCCGGAGGTGTGCGCGGCCGCGTTCGACGGCGACCGCGACGCCGCGGTGCACGATCTCTATCCGTACGCGGTCGACCTCATCGCGCGTGCGCGGTTGCGCGCGGCAGGCGTGCGGCTGACGTCGTCCTCACGGCGGACGCGCTCCGCGATCGAGCTCTTCCTCGAGGGGCTCACCGCGCCGACCGCGGAGCTGCCGGAGCACTCGGGGTACTCGGTGCTCGAGCGGAAGCTGACGAAGTGGGTCGACGACGGTCTCACGCAGCTCAACACGTCGCCGTGGAAGATCGTGCTGCACCTGGATGAGCGAGACGACGACGGTTTGGCGCTGGAGGTGTGGTTGCAGGCCGCGGACGACGCGACGTTGAGCCTGCCGGCGTCGCTGCTCTGGAACGGCGGCGACGAGGTGTTCGCGTTCATGCGTGCGAGCGATCCGCGGCGCGCGCTGATCCGCGGGCTCGCCGAGATCGAGCCGGTGCTGGCCGACGGCGGCATCGCGTTCGACGCGCTCGAGCCGGCGGAGGCCCTGCTCGATCCGGACCGGGTGCGGTTCTTCCTGCGGGATGCGATCCCGCGGCTCGAGGAGCTCGGCGTGCCGGTGCTGCTGCCGTCGGACTGGCTGCGCTCGTCGAGCAAGCTGCGCGTCAACCTGAAGGCGACGACGCGACGCGATCCGACGGCGCGCTCGAGCGGCCTGCTCGGAACGGCGGAGCTCGCGTCGTTCGACTGGCGGCTGGCGATCGGCGACAGCGAGCTGAGCGAGGAGGAGCTGCAGGAGCTCGTCACGTCGAAGGATCCGTTCGTGCACGTGGGCGGCCGCTGGCACGCGGTGCGCCGCGCGGATGTCGAGAAGGCGCTGCGCTTCCTGGAGCAGCGGCGAAGCGGGAAAGGGATCGTCGAGCTCGTGCGTGCGGTGTCGGGGCTCGAGACGGAGGAGGCGGGTCTCGAGCTCGGCGAGGTGACGCTCGACGAGATGCTGACCGACCTGCTGCACGGCGGCGAGGACCGGCATTTCCATCCGCTGCCGACGCCGGCCGCGATGCTGCATCCGTTGTTCCCGTTCCAGGAGCGCGGGCACGGCTGGCTGCGGATGCTCGGAGATTTGCGGCTGGGCGGGATTCTGGCCGACGACATGGGGCTCGGGAAGACGGTGCAGGCGATTGCGATGCTGCTGTCGGAGCGCGAGGAGGCGGGTGCGGCTGCGTTCGGGCCGACGCTCGTCGTGTGCCCGATGAGCGTCGCGCGGCAGTGGGTCGCGGAGATCGACAAGTTCGGGCCGTCGCTGCGCGTGCATCTGCATCACGGGAGCGACAGGCTCTCGGGTGCAGTACTCGCGGCGGTCGCGCGCGAGTGCGACGTGGTGGTCACGTCGTACGACATCGCGACGCGCGACGTGGAGGATCTGTGCAGGGTCGCGTGGGATCGCCTGCTGCTGGACGAGGCGCAGGACGTGAAGAATCCGGCGACGAAGCGTGCGCGTGCGTTGCGTCTTCTGCCGGCGCGGCGGCGGCTGGCGATGACGGGCACGCCGATCGAGAACCGGCTGCAGGAGTTGTGGGCGTTGATGGACATCGTCAACCCGGGTCTCGTGGGCTCGCGCGAGTGGTTCGAGCGCACGTTCGCGGGCCCGATCGAGCTCGACGGAGACGAGCGTGCGCTGGTGCGGCTGCGATCGATGGTGCAGCCGTTCATCCTGCGCCGGCCGAAGGACGCGGACGAGGTGGAGCTGGAGCTGCCGCCGATCACGGTGGAGAAGGACTACTGCCGGCTGACGGTCGAGCAGGCGAACCTCTATCGCGCGACGGTCGACCGGTGGATGCCGCAGATCGAGAAGCACGAGAGCACGTTCAACCGGCGCGGCGCGGTGCTCGCGATGCTCGGGCAGCTGAAGCAGGTGTGCAACCACCCGGAGATGGTGCTGTACACGGGTGAAGCGCTCGAGGGCCGCAGCGGAAAGCTCGAGCGGCTGGTGGAGCTGCTGCAGGCGGTGCCGGAGGGCGACAAGTCGCTCGTGTTCACGCAGTACCCGGGCTTCGCGGCGCTCGTGCCGCATCTCGAGGAGCGGATCGGGCGGAAGGTCGGGTTCTTCCACGGCCGGCTGACGGCGCGGCAGCGCGACGAGTTGTTGTCGTCGTTCACGGCTGAGCTCGGCCCGTCGGTGCTCGTGATCTCGATCCGCGCGGGCGGACGCGGGCTGAACCTGCCGGCGGCGAACCACGTGTTCCACTTCGACCGCTGGTGGAACCCGGCGGTGGAGCAGCAGGCGACCGACCGCGTGTATCGCTACGGCCAGCGCAAGCCGGTGTTCGTGCACAGCCTCATTTGCACGGCAACGCTCGAGGAGAAGATCGACCAGCTGCTCGAGTCGAAGAAGGAGCTCGCGGAGAAGGTGATCTCGGGCCGCTCGGAAGACTGGCTCGGCGACCTCGACATGGACGCGATCCGCGCGGCAGTCGCGTTGTCGCCAGATGCGTTCGAGGAGGAGGCGGCGTGAACGGCGAACTGCTGAGCGGGCTGCTGAACGGGGGCCGCCCGATCGTCGTGTCGACCCCGCGCGACCGCATCGGCCACGGACCGTGGGCGCGCTTGTTCGCGACGGCGGTTGTTGCGAACGAAGGCTCGTCGATCGCGGAGCGTGGGCGTGCACTGGCCCGCGGCGGGAATGTGCACAGCGTGAGCGTCAGCAGCGGGACGCTGTCCGCGCGCGTCGCCGGAAACGACGGGCGCGAGTGTGCAGTGACGTTCACGGCGGAGCCTGTCCCGCCGAGAGTGTGGGCCGCGGTCGCGCTGTCAGCGCGCCGCAACGCGCGGCTCGCCGCGGCGATGGAAGGCCGCGAGCAGTCGGTGCACCTCGAGCACGTCATGCGCTTCGACTGGAGCGCACCCCTCATCCCGAGCAACGACGGTTTCACGCGGAG
>DATCOE010000091.1:0-46914 GCA_036564885.1 Gaiellaceae bacterium
CAGCCGGCGGATGTGACCGAACACCGAGCGCATGTGCGTGACGGCATTGACGATGTCGCCGGTTCCGGCCTCGCCTTTCGTGCGAATCATCGCCGCACCCTCGGTGATACGGCGCAGCGCCTCCCCGAGATTCGTGCAACCGCACACGAACGGGACCGTGAAGCGCCACTTGTCGACGTGATGCGCGAGGTCGGCGGGCGTCAGCACCTCGGACTCGTCGATGTAGTCGACCTCGAGCGCCTGCAGGATCTGCGCCTCGGCGAAGTGGCCGATGCGGCACTTCGCCATCACGGGGATCGTGACGGCCTCCTGAATGCCCTGGATCATCTCCGGGTCGGACATGCGGGCGACGCCGCCCTCGACGCGGATGTCCGCCGGGACGCGCTCGAGCGCCATCACGGCGACCGCGCCCGCCGCCTCGGCGACCTTCGCCTGCTCGGCGTTCACGACGTCCATGATCACCCCGCCCTTGAGCATCTCGGCGAGGCCACTCTTGACGCGCATCGTCCCGAATTCGGCCATCGGCGGAATTCTAGCTTAGGGGTGGAGGCAGCTCATCGCGTCGGCCAGCTGGCTCGGCGTCGGCGAGACGGTCCAAACGAGGACCGCGTTGCGCTGCGACTCCATGATGTCGTTCATCCGGGGGCGGAGCTTGGCCGGCGCGTGAGTGCGAAAAGCCTGCTTCGTCGACGCCACTCCGGCGGTGTCGTCGGCGCTGAAGGCGATGGTCAGGAGTTTCCCGTCGGTCGTGGTGGCCCGCAGACCGCCGTTGTCGGCGAACCCCGCGATGAACCCGACTTTCAGCGGGTTGGTCGTGACCTTTGTGAAGCCCTTCTTCGTCATGCAGGCGGCCGTGCCCTTCGCCGTGAACGGCTTGTTGCTGCGGGCGCCGCAGCCGGCGGCGACGACGGCCAGCGAGGCGGCGGCAAGGACGAGGAGCGAACGGCGGACCATGCCGCGACTGTAGCCGCACCGCCCGACGGCGCAGGAGAGGTTGGCGAACGAGGCGCTGTGACTTCCGCTCGTGGGAGAATCGTCTCGTGGAGCCGTGGTCGAGCGATCTCGCCGGACGCCTCGAGGAGCACGAGCTCGAGAGCGCCGCGCTGCGCGGGAACCCGCTCGGAGACCCGCACGTCCGGCCGCTCTGGGTCTATGCGCCACCCGCCTACGCGGCCGAGCCCGACCGGCGCTTCCCGTCGATCTACCTGATTCAGGGGCACACCGGCCAGCTCGACATGTGGCGGAACCGCTCGGCGTTCCGGCCGACCGTGCCCGAGCTCGTCGACCGCCTCTTCGCCGAGGAGGGCTGCCCGCCGGCGCTCGTGGTGTTCGTCGACGCGTGGACGTCGGTCGGCGGCTCGCAGTTCCTCAACTCGCCGGCGGTCGGCAACTACCACACGTACCTGTGCGACGAATTGGTCCCGTTCGTCGACGAGCGCTACCGCACGCTCGACGGTGCCGCGCACCGCGGGATCGCCGGCAAGTCGAGCGGCGGCTACGGCGCCATGGTCACGCCGATGCTGCGGCCCGACCTCTTCGGCGGCCTCGCCACGCACGCGGGCGACGCGCTGTTCGAGCTCTGCTACCTGCCGGACTTCCGCGACGCCGCCCGCGCGCTGCGCGACGGCTACGACGGCTCGTTCGACGCCTTCTGGACGGACTTTCGCAGCCGACCCGCCTTCACGAAGGGCACCGACTTCCCGCTCCTCAACATGTGGGCGATGGCCGCCTGCTACTCGGCGAACGAGGACGGCTCCGTCGACCTGCCCTTCGAGCCGGAGACGGGGAAGCTGCGCGACGACGTCTGGGAGCGCTGGCTCGCCTGGGACCCGGTGCGCATGGCCGAGCGGCACGCGGACGCGCTGCGTGGCCTGCGCGCCATCTACATCGACTCGGGCAACCGCGACCAGTTCTTCCTCGACCTCGGCGCCGGCGCCTTCCGGCTGGAGCTCGAACGGCTCGGCGTGACCGACGTCTTCTTCGAGCTGTTCGACGGCACGCACAGCTCCGTCGAGTATCGCTATCCGCTCGCGCTGCGCTACCTCGCCGAGCGGCTCGGCTAGTCCGCTCGCACGACTGCGCGTTGCGCGGCCGCGGCACCTCGCCGCGCGCGATCCCTCCTTCGACCTGCGCGAGGCGCGGACGGCCGGAAGACGCTCACGAGTACATTGTCGCGCTGTGAAGGGGCTCGAGGGCAAGCGCGTCGTCGTCACGGGCGGCACGAGCGGTATCGGCGAGGCGACGAGCCGGCGCTTCCTGGAAGAGGGAGCCCGCGTCGTCGCGCTCGCGTTCGGCGAGGAGGAGGTTGCGACCGCGCCGGAGCGGATCCCCGGCATCGCAGCCGCGCTGCTCTGTGACGTCGCCGACGCCTCGCAAGTGGCGGATGCGTTCGCGCACGTGGACGAGCTGCTCGGCGGCATCGACGTGCTCGTCGCGAACGCGGGCATCTCGATCCGCAAGCCGTTCCTCGAGATCGAGGAGGCCGACTGGCAGCGTGTGCTCGACGTCAATCTCACGGGCGTCTTCCACTGCGCGCAGCAGGCGGCGCGCAGGATGCATGCCGCGGACGGCGGCGTGATCCTGATGACTGCGTCGACGAATGGGCTGACCGGTCACGAGTACTACGCCGACTACAACGCGTCGAAGGCGGGCGTGATCCTGCTCGCGCGCACGATGGCCCTCGAGCTTGCGCCGAAGGTGCGCGTCAACGCCGTGTGCCCCGGCTACGTGCTGACGCCGATGCAGGAGGCGGAATACTCGCCCGACATGCTCGCCGAGGTGAACGCGTCGATCCCGATCGGGCGCCATGCGGCTCCCGAGGAGATCGCGGCACTCTTTGCGTTTCTCGCAAGCGACGAGGGCGGCTACTTCACCGGCGCCGTGATCTCGATCGACGGCGGCGAGACGGCCTAGGAACCCGTCTTGAGCCCGACCGGGCAGGCGACACCGGTGCCGCCGAGCCCGCAGTACCCGTTCGGCACCTTCGCGAGGTACTGCTGGTGGTAGTCCTCGGCGTAGTAGAACGGCCCCGCCTCGGCCAGTTCGGTCGTGATCTCGCCGTAGCCCGCGCGCGTGAGCTCCTGCTGGAAAGCGTCGCGCGACGCCTCGGTGGCCGCACGCTGCGCGTCGTTTCCCCAGTACACCGCGGATCGGTACTGCGTGCCGACGTCGTTGCCCTGCCGCATGCCGTGCGTCGGGTCGTGGTTCTCCCAGAAGGAGCGCAGGATCTCCTCGTAGCTCGTCTGGGCGGGGTCGAACACGACGAGCACCGCCTCGGTGTGCCCGGTGCGGCCGCTGCAGGCCTCCTCGTAGGTCGGGTTCGGCGTGAAGCCGCCGGCGTAGCCGACCGCGGTCGTGTAGACGCCTGGCGCGCGCCAGAAGACACGTTCTGCGCCCCAGAAGCAGCCCATCCCGACGACAGCCTGCTCGAGCCCCTCCGGGAACGGCGGCTCGAGCGGCGTGCCGAGGACCTCGTGACGGGCGGGAACCGGCAGCCGCTCGTCGCGGCCCGGGAGCGCCTCGTCGGGTGAGACCATCGTCGTCGGCTTACCGAAGAGCTGCATGCCTTTCAGGGTACGTGCAGCCCTGTTTCTGCGCCAATGCGGCCCGCGACTCACCCTGGAGCTCCAAAGCGTCGATAGAAGAATGTGTCCACTCCGGCGACGAACTCCGACGACCAGGCCGTCACGACTGACCCTGCGCCCGCAGGGGAAGGCCCATTTTTGATTCTGCCCAACCCGGGGCTGGGGCAGGGCGGGCCGAAAGGGCTGCACGCGCTTGCCGAGCTCTACCGGCTTCCGGTGATCGACCTCCGCGCCGAGCGCGTCCAGACGGACGCTGCCGAAGCGATCCCCCTGCACGTCCTGACGCGGAGCCGAGCCCTTCCGTACCTGATCGAGAACGGCCGGCTGAAGATCGCTGTCGCCGATCCATCCAACATCCAGCTGACCGACGAGCTGCGCATCGTCAGCGCCTATCCGATCGACCTGGGCGTCGCCGCCGCCGCCGACATCGACGCCGAGCTCCGTCGGCTCATCCGCGGTCAAGAGCCGAAGTCTCGCGCCGGCCTGGTGGGCGAGGACATGCCCAGCATGGACGACGACGACAAGGACGACGTCGTCGATCTCGAAGCCGCGGACGGCTTCTCCGAAGCCCCGCCGATCAAGCTCGTCAGCTCGATCATCCTCCAGGCGTCGAACGAAGGTGCAAGCGACATCCATTTCCTACCGTACGAAGACTCGCTGGTCGTGCGAGTCCGCGTCGACGGGATCCTCCACGAGGTGGAGCGAATCCCGAAAGAGCACGCCGCCGGTGTGATCAGCCGGATCAAGGTGCTGGCGAAGCTCGACATCGCGGAACACCGGATGCCGCAGGACGGACGCATGTCGGTTCGTGCGAGAAGCAGCCGCCGCTTGTTCGACATACGCGTGGCCGTGCTGCCGACGGTCGGGGGCGAAGGCGTGATCATGCGCCTCCTCGAGAAGACCCGTCGCGCTCCCACGCTGACCGAGATCGGACTCTCGAACGAGCTGCAGATGCAACTCGAGGCGGTCATCTTCCGGCCCACGGGAGCCTTCCTCGTCACCGGCCCGACCGGAAGCGGCAAGTCGACGACGGTCTACGCGGCGCTCTGCGACGTCCTACGACCCGAGATCAACGTGATCACGATCGAGGACCCGGTCGAGTACCGGTTGCCCGACGTCTACCAGCTGCAGGTGAACAATCGCGCCGGACTGACGTTTGCCACCGGCTTGCGTGCCATCTTGCGCAGCGATCCCGACCTGCTGATGGTCGGCGAGATTCGCGATCTCGAGACGGCGAAGATCACGCTTGAAGCCGCCCTGACCGGACACGCGGTGTACTCCACCCTGCACACGAACGACGCCCCCGCTGCGCTCACGCGCCTGAAGGATCTCGGCGTCGAGCCTTCGGTCAGTGCCTCGGCGATTACCGCCGTGCTCGCGCAGCGGCTCGTGCGCTGCCTCTGTGAGGAGTGCCGCGAGCCCTACGAGCCGAGCCGTACCGATCTCGAATACCTCGGCTTCACGCCGTCTGCGATCGAACGCGGAGTGACGCTCTACCGGCGGCGAGGCTGCACGCGCTGCACGAAGGGCTACCGCGGCCGGACCGCTGTCCACCAGCTGATGGTCATGGACGAGAACATCGCCCGGCTCGCCACCGCCGGTGCGGGCCACGACGAGCTCGTGGCGGCGGCCACTGCGGGCGGCATGACCACGCTTTGGCAGGACGGGCTCGACAAGGCCGCACTGGGCGTGACGACGATCGAAGAGCTAAGCCGCGCCGTCCGCTAACCGGCGCAGTACTCAGCTCAAGCTCTGGGCGTGCCGATCAGCTGCTCGACCTGCGTCTGCAGATCCTGCGGGCTGAACGGCTTCGTGAGGTAGGCGTCGGCGCCGGCCGCCATTCCCGCCGCGACCTCGCTCGCCTCCGAGAGGCTGGTCAGCATCACGATGAAGGTGCCCGCGAGCGCTTCGTCGGCGCGGATGCGCCGTGCCACCTCGACGCCGTCGAGTCCGGGCATCTCGACATCGAGCAGAACGAGGCGGGGCCGGTTCTCCTGCACGAGCCGCAACGCGTCGTCTCCTCGGGCCGCGGTGACGACGTCGTAGCCGGCACGCGTCAGTCGCGAGGAGACCATCGCAAGGATGGTCATCGAGTCGTCCGCGACGAGGATCGTGCCGGCGTCCGAAAAGGCGGAGCTCATCTGCATTCGAGGATAGCTGGGGGTGCGCTCATCAGAGACTCGCGTGCCGGGCCCGGCACGCTGTTGCGACGTCGACGAGGTCGACCTGTTCGAGGAGATGGTCGTGGCGCTCGTCCGTCATGTCGATCGTCCGGAGCGCTTGCTGGTAGGCGCGTCGGGCGGCGCTTGCATCGCCCGTCGCTTCGTGTGCGCGGCCGAGCGTGAACGCAGCCAGGCCGAACGTAGGATCGAGGTAGAGCACGTGTCGTAACGACGCGGCCGCAGCGAGCGGCTCACCGCGTTCGAGCTCGCTGATCGCGCGAAGAAAGTGCGTTTCCACGACGAGTGGATCGAATGGGCCGGAACTCTCGGCCGCCGCCGCAAGCCCGAGCGGCTTGCGCAGAGGACGCCGAGCTGGTGACAGGCGCTGCTCCGGGGCCGGGGTCGAGTCGGTCTCGGCGCGGCGCCGGCTGGTTCCGCAGAGGACGTCCGCCGACCCCAGGATCAGCGTGCCCTCCGGTCGTAAGGCGCTCTGGAGCCCGCCGATCACCTGGTCGGCCGTCTCACCGTCGAAGTAGATGAGGACGTTTCGGCAGACGATCAGGTCGAACATCGTCTCGCCGAGAGGCGGCATGGTCCCGGTCACGAGGTTGTGCTGCGCGAGGTGAACGATGCTCCGGAGGCGTTCGCCGACGACGAGCGGTTCTTCGTCGCGCTCGAAGTACCGCTGCCGCAAGCTCGGCGCGACTGTGCGCAGCGCACGCTCGCGGTAGCGGCCGGCGTGCGCGGCATCGAGCGCCGCGCTCGAGATGTCCGTGGCGAGGATCCGCACGGGCGGCTGGGCGGGGGCGAATGCCTCGCACGCGAGGAGCGCGAGGGTGTACGCCTCCTCCCCGGTCGCGCAGGCGGCGCACCAGACCCGGATCTCTTGCGAGCCCATCGCCTGCGCACGCTCCAGCAGCGGTCGCCACGCGATCGCATCGAGCTGCAGGCGGTCGCGGAAGAAGGAGGTCTCCTTGATCGTCACCTCGTCGATGAGCGTTGCGATGGCGCGCCGGCCATCGACGGAGTTGCCGGCGATGCGCAGGAAGGAGACCGGGTCCCCGTTCGGCACCGCGCGCGCGATCGCCGAGCGCAGCGCGGGGTACTGAGTCGGCTGCACGCGCATGCCGCTTTCGCGCAGAACGAGCTCGGCGACGAGGCCAAGAGGGTCGCTCATCGCGGCTGCTTCCGCCATTCGAGGGCGACGGTGGTCAGAGCGCCGGCAATCTCTCCGATCGGCAAGATCAGCGCCGCACCGC
This sequence comes from Gaiellaceae bacterium, assembly GCA_036564885.1. GTDB lineage: Bacteria > Actinomycetota > Thermoleophilia > Gaiellales > Gaiellaceae > Palsa-739. Next base: position 7,006 of record DATCOE010000091.1, read on the forward strand.
ACTTTGCCGCCTCACGCGGCATGCCGTACACGGCGGAGGTCACCTCGTCCTGGGCGATCGTCAGGCCGCCCGCCTCACGGACAGCGGCGAGCCCTTCGGCGCCGTCGCGGCCCATCCCGGTCAAGACGACCGCGACGCCGGCGCTCTGCGCGTGGTGCGCGATGCTCCGGAGCAGCGCGTCGCCCGACGGTCGGTGCAGCCCGGCGGGCGTGGTCCGATCGAGCCTGAGAACGCCCTGCGCCCCCAGCACGAGGTCGGCGCCGTCGGGCGCGAGGTTCACCCCGGGAAGTGCGTTCGCTCCGTGCTCGGCGAGCCGGACCGGCAGGGGGACGGCGGCGTCGAGCCACTGCGCCAGGCCCTCCGAGAAGCCCGCTCCAATGTGCTGGACGACGAGGATCGGGACGGCGAAGCCGACGGGGATCCCGGAGAGGACCGTGGCCAAGGCGTGCGGACCGCCGGTCGACGCGCAGATTCCGATCACGGCGCCGCGCGGTGCGGGTGGGCTCGGAGCGTTGTCCCGGCCGTTCAATCGGCCGCGGGGATGACGGATCACGCGCGCGCCGCTGAGCAGCTTGACCCGGCGGCGAAAGGCGACCGCGGCAGCGTCGTCGGGATCGCGCAGCACGAGCTCGCTCTTGCCGATCGCCTCGAGGGCTCCGGAGGCGAGGGCCGCGGCGACGAGGTCGCTGCCGGCTCTGATGTGGGACGACACGATGAGGATCGGCGTCGGCCGCGTGCTCATGATCTCCTCGACCCCCTCGAGCCCCGACATCCCGGGCAACTCGATGTCCATCGTCACGAGGTCGGGCGCGAGCCGGGTCAGGTCGGCGATCGCCGCCTCGGCGCTCGTGGCGACGCCGACCACCTCGATCTCGCCGCCGCGCTCGAGCGTGCGGACGAGCGCTGCGGCGAAGGTCCTCGAGTCCTCGCAGACGAGGACTCGGGTAGGCACCGGCATCATGTGCCGACGAGCCGCTCGACGGTGTCGAGCAGTGCCTGCTGGTCGAACGATCGCTTGACCACGTAGGCGTCGGCGCCCGCCTCGACGCCGGCCTGGCGGTCGTCGTCGCTCGCGAGCGACGTGACGATCACGACCGGGAGCGACGCGCTCTCGGCGCGGCCGCGAATCGCACGCGTCAGGTCCAGACCGTTCATCTTCGGCATCTCGAGGTCGGTGATCACCAGATCGATCTCGGCGTCGCCTGACACGCGGTCGAAGCCTTCCTTGCCGTCGCAGGCGATCTCGACGCGATAGCCGGCGGCCTGGAGGATGCTGCGCTGCAGTTCGCGCACGATGAGTGAGTCCTCGACGACGAGGACCTTCGGCGCGAGGCGCTCCTCGCGCGCCGAAGATGCGCGGGCGAGCCGGGGCTTGCTCGCACTCGCGCGGGAGAGTGAGGTTGGGTCGAGTAGCAGCGCGACGCGGCCGTCGCCGAAGATCGCCGCGCCGAGATAGCCGCGCGCCGACGGAAGCAACGGCCCCAGCGGCTTGACGACGACCTCGTCCCGGTCGAGCAGGCGATCGCACGTCACCGCGACTCGCCGCCCGCCCGATGTGACGATGATCGCCGGCGAACCCACGGGGAGGGCCGGTGCCGCCAGGCCGATGAGATCTGCGAGGTCGGCGAGGTGAACCGACCGGCCGCGGAGCTCCAGGGACGGTCTCCCCTCGAGACTGAGCAGGTGCTCGGCACTGAGCGCCTCCTCGACGCTCGCGAGGGGCAAGCCGAACACGTGGCCTCCGCGCTCGACGAGGAGCACCTCGAGCAGGGCGAGGGCGAGCGGCAGCACGAGGACGACCTCGGTGCCGTGGCCTGGCTCGCTTCGCACCTCGAGCGTGCCCCCGAATCCCTCGACGTACCGCTTGACGGCGTCGAGACCCACACCGCGGCCGGAAAGCTCGGTCACCTCGGCCGCCGTCGAGAATCCGGGTCGGGCGAGCACGTCGGCGAGCGAGCCGTGTCGACGGGCTTCCTCGAGGAGCTCGGGCGATACGCCTCGCCCGTCGTCGGAGACGACGATCTCGACGGTACCTCCGCACTGCTTTGCGCAGAGCTCGACGGTCGCACGAGGCGGCTTTCCTGCCGCCTCTCGCTCGGTCGGCGTCTCGATTCCATGGCCCACCGCGTTGCGGACCATGTGCACGAGCGGCTCGGACAGGCTTTCCAGAATGACTCGATCGAGCTCGGTGCCGTCCCCGCTGATCAGGAGCTGGACGTCCTTGCCCTCGGCGGTCGCGATGTCGCGCACGGCGCGCGTAAGCGGCGCCGTGATCGTCGCGAGCGGCAGCATGCGCATCTGGATCGCGGCGTCCTTCAGCTCGCCGAACAGCCGGCCACCCAGGTCGAGCTCGTCGGAGACCGTCTCGTCCTCGATGATGCGATCGCTGCGGATCACGTGCTCGAGCCGGCGACGGTGGAGAACGGTCTCGGCCACGAGGTCGAGCAGGCGGTCGATTTTCTGTGGCGGTACGCGAATCGCGCGCCGGTCGGCAGCAGGCGCTGCAGTCGTCGGCGCAGCGGCGCCGGCCGGGCCGTCGGGCTTGCCGTCGAAGGCGTCCACCAAGCTGGCTGCGAGGTCGTCGAGCAGCTCGGGTGTGACCTCGTCGTCGCCGGCAACGTGTCTGCGCAGCGCGTCCGTACCGCGCAGCAGCGGTTCGGCGAGGTGCGCCGGAAGCTCCCCTGCGGTTCGTGCCCTTCCGAGCACGTCCTCCATTGCGTGCGCGAGACCCCGCACGGTGTCGAGCCCGAGCATCGCGGCGCCACCCTTGATCGTGTGGGCGTCACGAAACAGCGAGTTGATGGCCTCGGGCTCTGCGTGGCCGCTCTCGAGCGCGAGCAGGGTGTCGACCATGTTGTCGAGCCGCTCGTTTGCCTCGTCGCGAAAGAGCTCGAGGAAGTCGGCTTCGGAGTCTGGCTCGACGTCGATCATGCGTCCTCCACCGCAAGTGCGGCGAAGAGGCGCTCGACGTCGACGACACCAACGAGCCCGGAGTCGTCCAGAATGGCGCCCGCGAGCAGCTTCGAATGAGTCTCCTCGACGACAGGAGAGAGTGCGCCGACGTCGGTGACCTCGTCGACCGCGAAGCCGGCACGAAGGCTGCCGTGCTCGGTGACCAGGAGACACTGCGGGAGGCTGTCGCCCGTGATCCCGAGGACGGACGCGAGATCGAAGACGGGCAGGACCTCGCCACGAAGATTCTGGATGCCCAGGACGGAGCCGTGCGCTCCCGGTACGGGCGACAGGGTACCGAGCTCGGCGACCTCAATCACGTGCTCGACGGCAATTGCGTAGGACTCGCCGCCCAGGCGCACGCGCACATGCACCGCGCTCATCACACTGCTCGGGCTGCGACGCCGGACTCGGCGTCGCCTGTGAGCACATGCTCGAGCTTCCTGACGAGATCGTCGACGCTCTCGGCGGTCGCGAGGCGCATTTCCTGCTCGACGGCGAGCTGGCCGGCCGCCTCGCGGATCTGCACCATCGCCGTCGAGACCTGGTCGGCTGCGGACTTCTGCTGCTGCGTCGCGAAGATCGACTCCTCGAGCATCGTGGCGGTCGAGCTCATCAGCTCGCCGACCTCGCGTGCCTGCCTGGTGCCCTGCTCGGTGGCGAGGATCGTCGCGTTCGTCTCGTCCCGTACTCCGCTGATGATCTCGCGAATCGACTCGGTCGAGCGGATCGAGCGCTCCGCCAGCTTCCGCACCTCCGAGGCGACCACGGCGAAGCCTTTGCCCGCGTCGCCCGCGCGGGCGGCCTCGATCGCAGCGTTCAGTGCCAGCAGATTCGTCTGCTCTGCAATCTGGTTGATCAGCTCGAGGATCTCGCCGATCTTCTGCGAGCTCGCACCCAGCGACAGCGACCGTTCGGCAATCGTCTCCACCTTCCACTGCATTTCGCGCATCGTGTCGCCGGTCTGCTCGGCGGCTGCCGAGACCGCGCGGGTGTTGTCGGCGATCGCGGTCGCGGTGGCGGCGAGCTCCTCGATCGTCGCGGATGCCTGCGCGACGGCTGCGCTCTGCTCGGTCGTCGCTGCAGCCGACTCCTGCGCGGCTGACCGCAACTCGGCGGAAACGCCGCCGAGGGCGCCCAACGTCGAGCGAACGTGCGCGACGAGGTCTTCGAGCTTCTCCTCGCGCCGGGCGAGTCGTCCGATGAGGCGGAGTGCGAACACGGCGAATGCGAGCCCGCCCAACAGGGCAAGAAGCCCCGAGATGACGCTGACCGCAAACGCCTGGGTAGCCGCCGAGCTCGCCGCGGCGGCCCGGGTGACGGCCTGTCTTGCATAGAGCTCTTCGAGCGCGTCGAGCGGGGTCAGCACTTGGCTCTGGCGCACGGCGAGGAGGTCGACCAAGCGTTGCCGGGCAACCTGGCCGTCAGCCACATCGAAGCGCACCTGGTCGAAGGTGGCGACGAAGGCGGCATTTCCCGCCCTCGACCGATTGGTGAGCGCCAGCTCCTTCGGGACATCGGCGCCGAGCCCAGCCGTCACCTTCGTGAATGCATCGGCCTCTGCGTGGACTTCGTTCACGGAGTCGACGGATCCACCGAGGCGATACTCGTTCGCAGCGTTCCGTTCGTGCCAGAAATGCGTGCTCGCCTCCTGCGCCCGAAGTTGCTCCGCACGGTCGTGGCTCTGCAGCGTCGCGTCGTTCAGTGCGACCTGGTAGCGCCAGATCGAGACACCCACGGCGCTGCCGAGGAGCACGATCATCAGGGCGATCGCGAGCATGATTCGGCGGCCCCCAACGGCAGCTCCGAGCGTCGCGTTGCGCCGCTCGTCTCCAGACTCGACCTCAATGGCTTCCCGGCCGGGCGAATGCCCGACCGTGGTCTCCCCTAACGCATAGCCGGTCATGGGCCAACCTTCTGATTGTCGATCGATTGTCGATCGATCCCGTACGGGACCTATCGTCCGGATCGCCGCCCGGCGTGATGTACCGCTTCGGACGACGAAGGCGTACGCAGAACCGTGTACCGGCGCCGCGGGCGAGGTATCAAGCCCGGCAACGTCAGGGCCTGGATAGCCCGCTGCATCCGCAGCGAGACCCGCCTAGGCTAACGACCGAACGGCGCTAACGAACTAACGGCACTTGGTCTTGAACGAGTTGATCACTGCCGTGAAGCGCGGGGTCTTCGTCTGAATCTGCGCGGAGACGGCCTTTACCGCAGACGCGTTGTTCTTCACGGTTGCGCTCTCGAGAGCATGGAAGTTCTTCAGGAGAGAATCAAGGCCGGCCCCGGCATTGACCGCAGCGGAGGCGCAGCTACCGGACTGACCGGAAGCCATCCAGAGATTCTTGAGCGAGTTGTCAAAGCTGTGACCCTCCGCGTACAGAGCTACATACTTCTTGTGCAGGCAAGCGACGCTCTTGCACGTCGAAGGCGCCCTTTCAACGGCATACACCGCGAGACCGAACTTCACGAGCTGAACGCCGACGGTTGCAACTGCACTCGGCGGCGGGGTCTTCGCTCCGGCTGGAAGAGCTACAACGAGAGCAGCCAGGGCGGCGGCGGCAAGAAAGGCGAAGCGCATGTGCAGACAATGACTGAAATTCCCGGGGTTGGCACCGGGGGTAGCACCGCACGAGCGTTCCCGGCAGCCACGGCACGGCTGACGCGCGCAACCAAGCCGTTTTGACTCGGCTGCACGGGTGCAAATGGGCCCGCCTGGATTCGAACCAGGGACCAAGGGATTATGAGTCCCCTGCTCTGACCAGCTGAGCTACGGGCCCGCTCAGGGCCAGCGTAACCCGGGATCAGGTTCTGCTGAGAGAAGGGTTCTCCCGTTGACGGGCGCCCGGCGTAGCGCACAATAGGGGCCGTCTGGGCAAGCCACAGCGAGGTAGGTGAACAAGTGAAGGTCTTCCAGCGCGAGAAGCAACTCCGCACGGCCGGAGGGCTCACGGTCACCGACATCACCGACGAGGTGCAGGCCGCGGTCCGCGAGAGCGGCGTTCAGGAAGGCATCGCCTGCATCTACTCGCCGCACACCACGTGCTGCGTGCGCGTCAACGAGCTGGAGGAAGGGTTCCTCGAGGACTTCGCCCAGCTGCTCCGCCGCCTCGTGCCGAGCGAGAACTACTACGCGCACGACGACTGGGATCGCCGCACCGAGAACATCTGCCCCGAGGACATGGATCAGGGCAACGGCCACTCGCACTGCATGGCGATGCTGCTCGGCACCGCGGGCGAGTCGGTGCCGGTGCGCGACGGCGAGCTGCAGCTCGGAACCTGGCAGCGCGTGCTCTTCATCGAGCTGGACCGCGAGCGCGACCGGCGCTGGCTCGTCCAGGTCGTCGGCACCGACTAGGGATCCAGCGCCTCGACGCGGCGGAGGAAGTCGCGCACGACGGCGAGGTACCGCTCCGGCTCCTCGATCGGAGTCATGTGCGCGCTCTCCTCGAAGACGACGAGCTCGGCTCCGGCGATACCGCCCGCGATCACCTCGGCCTGCAGCGGCGTCGCCTCGTCGAAGCGGCCGCACATGACAAGCGTCGGCACGTCGATCTCGCCGAGCCTCGGCGTCACGTCCCAGCCGGAGAGGGTCCCGGTCGGCAGCATCTCGCTCGGGCCCCACATCGTGTTGTAGACCTCCAACCGGGTCAAACGCATGATCTCATCGACGACCTCCGGCCACGGATCGAGCCGACAAAGGTGCCGGCGGTAGAACGCGTAGCTCGCCTCGACGTAGGCAGGATCGTCGGTCGTGCCGGCCTCCTCGTGCGCGTCGAGCGGAGCGCGAATCTCGTCGGGCAGCGCTGCACGCAGCCGCCGGGATTCCTCCGCCCAGAGCCGTGCACTCGACAGCGTCGACGACAGGACGAGGCTCGCGAGCCCGGCCGGCCGCGTCAGCGCGACCTCGAGCGCGAGCATCCCGCCCCATGAGTGGCCGAGGAGGTGCAATCGGTCGAGCCCGAGAGCCTCACGCACCGCTGCGACCTCCTCGACGAAAAGCCCGACGGTCCAGAGCGCAGGATCCGACGGCTGCGACGAATTGCCGGAGCCGAGCTGGTCGTACAGGACGACATCGCGTTCGTCCGCGAGTGCCTCGAGCGTGGTCAGACCGCGGTGCGTCGAGCCTGGGCCGCCGTGCAGGCAAAGCAGCGGCACACCGCCGTCGCTGCCGCCGTGCCGCACTCGCCTGTACCACGTCTCATAGCCGCGGAACGAGACGCACCCCTCGTCCACCGCGGGCATGCCGCTACTCGGGCGTGACGTATGCCGCGGTGAGGCCGCCGTCGACGAGGAATGTCGAAGCGTTCACGTACGACGACTCGTCGCTCGCGAGGAAGAGCGCCGCGTTCACGATCTCGCGCGGCTTCGCCATCCTCCCCATCGGCACGTGGACGAGCCGCCGCTCCGCGGCGCCCGGCGTCTCGCTCCAGATGCGGAGCAGCAGCGGCGTCTCGACCGGGCCCGGGCACAACGCGTTGACGCGCACGCCCTGGCGCGCGAACTGCACGCCGAGCTCCTTGCTCATCGAGAGCACGGCGCCCTTCGACGCCGTGTACGAGATCTGCGACGTCGCGGCACCGACGAGCGCGACGAACGACGCGACGTTGATCACCGACCCGCCCCCGCGCTCGAGCAGGTGCGGGATGCCGTACTTGCAGCAAAGGAACACGCCACGCGTGTTCACGGCCTGCACGCGCTCCCACGCGTCGAGCTCGGTATCGAGGATCGAGGCGTCGTCGGCAGGCGAGATGCCGGCGTTGTTGTAGAGGACGTCGATGCCGCCGTAGCGGTCGACGGTCGCGCGGTACATCGCCTGCACGGACTCCGCGTCGGCGACGTCGACCTGCACCGCAAACCCCTCGCGGATGCTCGACGCGACCTGCTCGGCCGCCTCGAGGTTGACGTCGGCGACGCAGATCTGCGCGCCCTCCTCGGAGAAGAGCAGCGCCGCGTCGGCGCCCATGCCGCCGCCGGCGCCCGTGATCACGCAGACCTTGCCGTCCAGACGTCCGGGCATGGCTCAGTGATCCTCCCGATCGGATTGGTGGATGCCTGGGTCGCGAGCACCAAGCGATGCAAGGACGCAGGGAGAACCCAGAGTGGTTTCTCTGGGTTCGACTGAGGACGCCGCAGCGCGCAGCGTGATCGCGGGCCAGGCGCCGCCGAATACGGTCGGGGGGGTCACCTAGTCCTCCGTCGAGTAGTAGACGTTCTTCACTTCGCTGTACCCCGCGAGCGCGTGCATGCCGAGCTCCCGCCCGAAGCCGCTCTGCTTGTAGCCGCCGAACGGTGTCGAGGGTCGCACGGACGAGTTCGAGTTGATCGAGAGCACACCGGTCTCGATCGCGCGCGCGACGCGCAGCGCCCGGCCGCCGTCGCGCGTCCAGATCGACCCGGAGAGCCCGTACTGCGAGTCGTTCGCGATGCGGACCGCGTCGGCCTCGTCGTCGAACGGGATGAGCGCCGCGACGGGCCCGAAGACCTCTTCGCGCGCAACACGGTCACCGGGCGTCGCTTCCACGATGGTGCAGGGATACCAATAACCCTTCCCCTTAGGACTTTCACCCCGAAACAGCACTGTGCCCTGGACGAACGACGCGACGGTCTCTCGGTGCTGCGCCGAGATGAGCGGCCCCATCTCCGACGACTCGTCCTCGGGATCGCCGACCTTCAGCTTGCGCGTCGCCTCGACGAAGAGCTCGGCGAAACGGTCGTAGGCGGAGCGCTCGACGAGCACCCGCGAGCGCGCGCAGCAGTCCTGGCCCGCGTTGTCGAAGACGGAGTACGGCGCAGAGGCCGCGGCCTTCTCGAGGTCCGCGTCCGCGAAGATCACGTTCGCGGACTTGCCGCCGAGCTCGAGCGTGACGCGCTTGATCGTCCCTGCAGCGCCGCGCATAACCTGCTGGCCGACCTCGGTCGAGCCCGTGAAGCCGATCTTGGCGACGTCGGGATGCTCGATCAGCCGCTGCCCGACGACGGAGCCCTTGCCGGCGACGATGTTGACGACGCCCTCGGGGATCCCGGCTTCGAGCGCGAGCTCGCCGAGCCGCAGCGACGAGAGCGGCGTCAGCTCGGCAGGCTTGAGTACGACCGTGTTGCCGCAGGCGAGCGCCGGCCCGAGCTTCCAGGAGGCGATGTTCAGCGGGAAGTTCCACGGCGTGATCAGCCCGACAACGCCGAGCGGCTCGCGGAAGGTTATGTCGACGCCGCCCGCGACCGGAATCGTCTCGCCGTGGTGCTTGTCGACCGCGCCCGCGTAGAAATAGAAGACCTGCGCGACCATCGCGACCTCGCCGCGGGCGCCGCTGATCGGCTTGCCCACGTTGCGCGACTCGATGCGCGACAGCTCCTCGTGATGCTCCTCGACGAGCGTCGCCAGCCGGCGCAGCAACCGCGCGCGATCGGCCGGCGCTACGGCGCGCCAGGCCGGGTACGCGGCCTTCGCGCGCGCGACCGCGGCGTCGGTCTCCTCGACGCCTGCCGACTCGAGGTCGGCGAGCGTCTCCTCGGTGGCCGGATTGAGGACCAGGCTCACCGGCGCTCCTCCCGGTAGGCCCGCGCCTCGGCGACGAGCGCCTCGAACAACTTCATGTCCTCTCCCGCTTCCGGATGCCACAGCACGCCGAGCGCGAAGCGCCGCTCGGGATCCTCCAGGCCTTCGACCGTCCCGTCGTCGGCCCACGCCACCTCGCGCAGCCCCCGCCCGACGGTGCCGACACCCTGATGGTGGTGCGACTTCACCGGTGCGCGATCGCCGAGCAGCGCACCGAGCTTCGAGCCGTCCTCGATCCGCACCGGATGCTCCGAGAAGACGCCCGTCACCTCACGGTGCTTGTCGTCGCCGACCACCTCGGGAAGGTGCTGCACGAGGTCGCCGCCGCGGGCGACGTTCAACACCTGGAAGCCGCGGCAGACGGCGAGCACCGGCATGTCGCGCGCGAGCGCTCCTTCGAGCAGGGCGAGCTCGGCGCGGTCGCGCTCGGGCCGAAGGCCGTTCATCTCGGCGTGCGCCTCCGCGCCGTACGTCTCGGGATCGACGTCGTTGCCGCCCGAGAGCAGCAGCCCGTCGAGGACGTCGAGCGTCTCCTCCACCGCGCCGTCACTCGGCGGCACGAGCAGCGGCCTCGCGCCGGCCCGCTCCACCGCCTGCACATAGGCGAACGGGATGAGCGCCGCCTCGAGCTCCCATGCCCCCCACCGCGCGGGCTCGACATACGTCGTGATGCCGACGAGGGGTTTGCTCACCCGCGCTCGAACATCCTTTCGCGCTCGTAGCTCGTGACCACCTTGTCGAAGAGCTGCTGCTCGGTGCGCGCGTAGTTCAGATAGTGGTCGATCACCTCGTCGCCGAGCATCCGCCGCGCGATCGCGCCCTGCTCGAGCTCCGCGATCGCATCGCGCAAGGTGTGCGGGAAGCGCTTCGCGTCCGACTCGTAGGCGTTGCCCTCGAGCGGCGGCCCGAGCTCGAGCTTCTGCTCGATCCCGTACAGGCCCGACGCGATCAGCGCGGCGAACGCGAGATAGGGGTTCGCGTCGGCGCCGGGAATGCGCGTCTCCGGACGCAGCGACGACCCGTGCCCGACGATACGGAACCCGCATGTGCGGTTGTCGTGCGCCCACGCGAGCGTCGTCGGCGCCCAGCTGCCCGAGGCGTACCGCTTGTACGAGTTGATCGTGGGCGCATAGAAGATCGCCAGCTCCGACGCGCACGCGATCTGGCCGGCGAGATACTGCTTGAAGACGTCGGACTCGCCCGCGAAGGCCGCCGTGCCGTCCTTCCAGAGCGACGAGTGGATGTGGCACGAGGAGCCGACCCCGCGATGGTCGGGCTTCGCCATGAAGGTGACCGACACGCCCCGCTGATAGGCGAGCGCCTTCACGCCCGTCTTGAAGATCACGTGGTCGTCGGCGACCTTGAGCGCATCGGCGTAGCGGAAGTTGATCTCGTGCTGGCCGGGCCACGCCTCGCCCTTCGACGACTCGACGCGCATGCCGGCGGCTGCCATCGAGAGCCGGATCTCGCGCATGAACTCCTCGTCGTATCCGGCGGCGAGGATGTTGTAGTCGAGGATGTAGGGCACCGACGGCGTGAGCTCCTCGAAGTTCTTGGCGCGCGCTTCCTCGTAGCTCTCGCGGTAGAGGAAGAACTCGAGCTCGGAGCCGAACATCGCCTCGTACCCGAGCGCACGACAGCGTTCGATCTGCGCCTTCAGCACCTGGCGCGGCGAGGGCGCCACCGGCCGGCCGTCGTGCCCCTGGACGTCGCAGAGCACGATCACCGTCGCCTCGTGCCAGGAGACGCGTCGCAGCGTGGCGAGGTCGGGCACGAACCCGAAGTCGCCGTAGCCGGTCTCCCAGCTGGCGAGCGCGTAGCCCGGGACGGGGTCCATGTCCATCTCGAGAGCGAGCAGGTAGTTGCACCCCTCGACCTCGTGGCCCGCGTCGAGCTCCTCGAGGAAGAACTCGGCGTGCAGGCGCTTGCCCATCAGGCGCCCCTGCATGTCGGTGAAGGCCGCGATCACGGTGTCGACCGCGCCCGTCTCGACGTCCGACCTCAGCTCGCCGAGCGTCAACATGGATCGACCATATCTCAGTGCCCGCCATTGAAACCGTCCGACCGAAGCGGTTAGCTTCACCTGCGGCGGTCTCACACCATCAAGGAGGGTAGATGAGCTCCGAGGCACCAGGGGTTCACAGTCACGACGACGACGAGCGGACGCTCCACAAGCTCGGCTATGCGCAGGTGCTCTACCGTGAGATGGGCGGCTTCTCGAACTTCGCCATCTCGTTCACGATCATCTCGATCCTCGCCGGCTGCCTGACGTCGTACTTCATCGCGTTCAACGACGGCGGCCCGGTCGCAGTCACGTGGGGCTGGCTGATCGTCGGCGGTTTCGTAATTCTCGTCGCGCTGGGCATGGGCGAGGTCGCCTCGTCGATGCCGACCGCGGGCGCGATCTACTACTGGTCGTCGAAGCTCGGCTCGCCCGCGTGGGGCTGGTTCACCGGCTGGTTCAACCTGATCGGCCAGGTCGGCGTCACCGCGGCGATCGACTACGGCGCCGCGGTCTTCTGGACATCGCTGATGAACCTCTGGTTCCCGAGCGTCGGCACCGACACCCACACGGTATTCATCACGTTCAGCGCAATCATGGCGGCGCACCTCCTGCTCAACCTGAACGGCGTCCGCCTGCTGGGGTTGCTGAACTCCGTGTCAGCGTGGTGGCACATGGCCGGCGTCGCGGTGATCGTGCTCGTGCTCGCGATCGTCCCGGACCACCACCAGTCGGCAAGCTTCGTGTTCACGAAGACGCTCAACTCGTCGGGCTTCAGCGGGCACAACTTCTCGAGCCCGGCGTTCTGGTTCGTGTTCGGCATCGGCCTGCTGATGGCGCAGTACACCTACACGGGCTACGACGCGTCGGCGCACATGAGCGAGGAGACGCGGCAGGCGTCGCGGTCGGCGGCTCTCGGCGTCGTCATGTCGGTCGTGATGTCGGTGATCTTCGGCTTCATCCTCCTCGTTGCGGTCACGTTCGCCGTGCCGGACGTCGCGGGGACGCTCAGCGCCGGAGCCTTCGACGTGAAGTACATCTGGCAGACGGCCCTCGGCAACAAATGGGCCGAGTTCCTGTTGGTGATCGTCTGCGTCGCGCAGTTCTTCTGCGGCGCGGCGTCGGTGACGGCGGCCTCGCGGATGATGTTCGCGTTCTCGCGCGACGGCGCGGTGCCGGGCAGGAAGTACTTCCGCAAGGTGAGCCGGAAGCACCGCGTGCCCGTCAACGCCGTGATCGCAATCGCAGTGCCCTCGTGGGCGCTGATGCTGCCGACGCTCTGGAACGGGGCGATCGGTTACCTCGTCGGCACCTCGATCGCGGTGATCGGCCTCTATATCGCCTACGGCGTGCCGATCTACCTGCGCTGGCGCGCCGGCGACTCGTTCGAGCCGGGCGCGTGGTCGCTCGGAAAGCACTACAAGTGGATCAACCCGATCGCGGTCGTGTGGATCGTGTTCATCGTGATCCTGTTCCTGCTGCCGACCGTGCCCACGGCGATCCCGTGGCACAGCGGCTTCGACTGGAACGTCGTCAACTACGCGCCGATCACGGTCGGCGCCGTACTGCTCGTCGTCGGCGTCTGGTGGATGGTGTCGGCGCGCAAGTGGTTCAAGGGCCCGGTTCCCCAAGGCACCGAAGAGGAGCTGGACCGGATCGAAGCCGGCTTCGACACAGCCCCGCCCTCGCATCAGCCCACGGGGGCCTAGCCGCTTCGCTCATACGGGGGTGGGCGGCTTCCCGCCCACCCCCGTCGAACCCGGAACCGCCGCCTCGACGGCTACCCTCGTTGCGTGAGCGACATCCGCATCCTCTTCTGCCCCGTCTGAAGCGGCTATGACACACGGGCCGCGAGTCTCGCGGCCGAGCTAACCGCGCACACCGGACGCACCGCGACACCGGTCGTGGGCAAGGCGAGCCAGTTCGACGTGTACGCGGGCGATACGCTGCTCTTCTCGAAGCAGGACGAAGGCCGCTTCCCGTCGGCGGCGGAGATTCTCGCGAAGCTCTGAGTGGCGCGGTGGTCAGGACGTGGCATCGGTCCGCGGCCCGGGCGTGTCCGTGACGGCACGGATCTGGGCTGCGGCTTTTTCCCGTCGCCAAGTGCGCCGCGCCGACGTTGAATGCAGGTCGACCCCTCGGAGGTCGGCAGGCGGCCGGGAGGAGGCATGATCGTCCAGATTGAGCGACATCCGCACGGGCCACGGCTCTATGTGCTCGGCGTGCGGGTGCACGAGTGTCATCTCGGCATCGTGCTCCTCGCCGGGGATCTCGCCGGTTTGCTGGCGCGCCTGTGGACGCTCTCGCTCTGGAGCGGGCTCGTCGCGCTGGCCGGCAGCTGGATGTTGCTCAAGGACGGGCGCGACCTCGTTCCCTCCCTCCGGGACACCGGTTCCTGGCGGTTGGGCGTGCACCGGCGCTTCGCGCCGCTGCGGGCACTGCGCTATGCCGACGGTCTGCCGACCCTCGCCGGGGCCGTCGCCTTCGCTGTCGGCGCGATCAGCCTCATCTCAGCCGCGACTCCGAACATCGCCTGGCGGCGCCATGTGCTCCTCACGCTGGAGCCTGTCCGCGCGGTGCCCATCATGCACACGGTCGCCATCCCCGCGAGCGCCGCGCTCATCATGACCTCGTTCTTCCTCCGCGGCCGCCGGCGGCGGGCGTGGCAGGTCGGGCTCGTGCTCCTCGTCGCGCTCGGAGCCATCCACGTGCTCAAGGGTCTCGACTTCGAGGAGGCCGTGCTGAGCTGGGCGGCCGCCGCGCTCCTGTGGTGGGGTCGCGGATCCTTCGTCGTCCGCCACGAACGACTCGGCTGGCGCTCGCTCCTGTCGCTCTTCGCCGGTGTCTCGCTCGTCGCGACGCTCGCCGCCGCCGCTCTCGTCTGGGTCTCCTTGGGGGCGAACGCCGGCGTGTCGCTCGTCGCTCGAGACACACTCGATCTCCTCTCCTGGACGCAGCCCTCGCACAGCTTCCACGACGAGCTCGGCTGGGTGCCGCTCGCCGTCGGCGCCTTCGGCCTCGTCGTCGTCGTGGTCGGCGGCTACCTGTTCTTCCGCCCGTTGCCGGCGCCACGGCTCCCATCCGACAGAGAGACGCGCAACACGGTGAACGAGCTCGTCCGCGAGCACGGAAGCGACACGCTCGCCTTCTTCAAGCTCCGCCGTGACATGCACTACCTCTTCAGCCCCGATCGCCGCGCGTTCCTCGGCTACCGCGCCGACGGAAGCGTCCTCCTCGTCGCGGGCGATCCGGTCGGGGCACCCGACGCGCTTCCCGCGCTGATCCGGGACGCGTGTGTCTTCGCCGAGATCCGGGGGCTCAAGGTCGCGGTGCTCGGGGCAAGCGCGTCGCTGCTGCCTCTCTGGCGGCAGGCCGGGCTGCGCGCCATGTACATCGGAGACGAGGCGATGCTCGAGACGAAAGGCTTCTCCCTCGAGGGGCGCGCGATCCGCAAGATCCGGCAGTCGGTCAGCCGGCTCGAGCACGCAGGCTACGCGGCCCGCGCCGAGGAGCTCGCCACGCTCGACGCCGGGACGCTCGCCGAGCTCGAGCGCGTGTCCCGGCTCTGGCGCGCCGGCGCCGCGGAGCGCGGATTCTCGATGGCGATGGACTCGCTCCAGGGCGAGTACCAGGCCGACAGCGTCGTCGTCTGGGCGTGCGATGCGTCGGGCGCCGTCAAGGGCTTCCTGCACTTCGTGCCCTCCTTCGGCCGTTCCGCGATGTCGCTCTCGTTCATGCGCCGGGAGCGGAACACACCCAACGGCTTGACCGAGTTCCTGATCGTCAAGTCCGTCGAGCTGCTCCGCGAGCGCGGAATCGACGAGCTCTCGCTCAACTTCGCCGCCTTCGGCAGGCTGCTCGAGCGCCCGCGCGGCCGAGTCGAACGGATGCTCGGCAGGTTGGTCGCGCTCGGGAACCGCTACTTCCAGATCGAGAGCCTCTACCGCTTCAACGCGAAGTTCTCGCCGCGCTGGGAGCCCCGCTACCTGATGTACGAGAGCGTTCTCGGCCTCCCCCGGGTCGGCGTTGCCGCCATGCGGGCAGAAGGCCAGCTGCCGTCGCTGCGCTCGTGACCTGCAGCAGCATCGGCACCGCTCAGTTCTTGACGGTGACGGTGATGGTTCTCGAGCCGGTGTTACCGGCGATGTCGGAGGCACGCACGGTCACCTCGTACGTTCCGTTGGCGACGGCGCGGGTGTTCCAGAACTCCTCCCGGAAGCGGGAGAAAGGGCGAAGCCGGGTAATGCCGTCGCATTTCGGGAGCTGTGGCGGCCCGACGCACTCCGCCATGTTGTCGTCCTCGACGGTGCCGGGGGCGTAGTGGACGAGGTACGGGGTTTGCGGCATCTGGTCGGCCTCGAAGCTCGTCCTCCGCATCACCCGCCGTCCCGTGCGCTGGTCACGGATCTCGACACTCAGCTTGTGCGGCGTCCAGACGGTCGGCCAGGCCGGGTTGCGCGAGAGAAAACCGACGAACGACTGCGGGTCGGCGACCTGCGCCCGTAGCTCGACCAGCCCGTGCAAACCGGTCGCCGGCAGCGCGGTCGAGGAGTCGGGCTCCGCCAGGCTCGTCTTCGGCTGCCAGGGCCGCGCAGGCGGCGTGACGAAGACGAGCTCGGACACGACGGGCGGCGCTGTATCCGTGTACGGGACGAGCGCTCCGCCGTTGTGTAGCGGGTCGACCCAGACGCGCTTGCCGCGGAAGAGCTGCCACTCCGAGAGGTGCACGTGCCAGACCCCTTGGCAGGTCCAGGCGATTTGCTGTCCGGCACGCACTCGCCGGCCCGCCGCGACGATCGGCGAGACATGCCAGTAGGAGAAGTGCCCGACTTCCATCCGCCGGTCCAGGCACCGGCGGCCCTTCGCGTTCACCGGTTCGGACGCGACCCCGGAATCGAGCGCGTACACGCGATGGGACAACCCGGGAGGAGCTCCCGGATCCGGCTGTCGTTCATCGACGTTGATGTCGATGCCGAAGTGGTACCCGGAGAGACCGTTGTCATCGCGCCCGCGAGGGTCGATGAACGCCCCCCTGATTGGGTGTTGAACCGAGCGCGGCCCCACCGGCCAGCCTCTCGACAAGGCGTTGTACGCATACGGAAAGGTCGGCGGCAGCGCGCCCGGGATCCCACCGTAGACAGGGCCGTTCGGGGTCGGCTGCGTCGGAACGCGACCCGCGGCTCCCCACCCGCTGCCGGGGACAGCCAGGAGAGCCAGGCCGAGAGCAAGGGCAAGCGTCGCCCCTGCGAGACGCGAAACAGGTACCACCCCTCTCGGGCACGGAGCCGATCCGGCCGGGCTCAACTCAGCCGCCGCCGCCGCCGATCGGAGGCGAGGTGGCGAAGGTGGCCTGAAGACCCCGGATCAGCGAGCCCTGCTCGGCCGAGCTCAGGCTCGCGTTCGAGTGCAGGATCGTGTAGAACCACGGCGGCATCGAACCGCCTTGGATCGAGTCGACGATGTCGCCGACGCTCGTGTCCTGAGGCTTGTTCCACTCCGAGAAGTTGAACTGGCTCCGACCGCCGTCGACGTCGCGCTGAATCAGCCACGACGCGGGGGCGATGTTCGAGTACCAGCGCCACTGCGTCACGTTGCTGTGGCAGTCGAAACAGGCGCGGGCGGCGAGCTCACGCGTCGTCGGCGAGTCCCACCGCGGCTCTGCGAGCACAGGTGGGTTCGAGTGGCTCCGGCCGTACGGCACCGCCTGGATCAGGACGAAGAGAACCACGAACCCAACGCCGCCCCGGAAGAGCCATCTCTTCCAGCGGGTGCTCCCGCGCAACCTCTGCATACGGCGATCTTGTCTGCCTCGGCCGTGGCGGACATCGGTAATTGCCAACCATCCGCACTTCGGCTGATTACGCATCTGGACGAATTGGCCGAGAACAGGCCGACGCGCAAGACTGAGGGTGATGGGCAACGTCCTCCACGCCTTCACCGCGTTCTTCGACCACCTGCGGGCGATCGCGTGGACGCCGGTGTTGCTCGCGCTGGTCTGCCAGTTCGCGAAGACCACCGTACGGACGCGGGCGTGGCGCAACATCCTCGCCGCGGCGTACCCGGAGGCCCGCGTCCGCTGGCGGAGCATCTTCGGCGCCTACGTGGCCGGCGCCGGCGTGAACGCGATCGTCCCGGTGCGCGGCGGCGACCTGCTCAAGCTCTCCATCGTCAGGCGACGGATCGAGGGAGCGACCTACGCGACGCTGGCCTCCTCGCTCCTCGTCGAGACGATCGTCGACGCCGTCCTCTCGGGGCTGCTCCTGGTGTGGGCGCTCCAGCAGCACGTGCTGCCGGGCGTGCAAGTGCTCCACCACCTGCCGTCGGTGGACTGGTTCTGGCTGTTCCGGCACCCTCGCGCCGCGGCGGTGAGCGCCGCTGCCACGCTCGTGGCCGGCTTCGCGTTCGGGCTGTGGGCCGCGGCGAGGATCGCCGCGTTCCGTGCGCGCGTCGCGCAGGGCGCCGCGATCCTGCGCACTCCGGCGCGCTACTTTCGCTCGGTCGTCGCCTTGCAGCTCGCCGACTGGGTGCTACGGCTGGCGGCGATCTACTTCTACCTCCGCGCCTTCCACGTGGCCGCGAACCTCGACAACGCGCTCCGCGTGCAGGTCACGCAGAGCCTGTCGACGATCGTGCCGCTCACCCCGGCCGGGATCGGCACCGAGCAGGCGCTGATCGCGTACGTGCTGGCGGGCCAGGCGTCGCGGACCGCGCTCCTCAGTCTCAGCGTGGGCATGAAGGCGATCCTCTCCGCGCTCAACGTCGCCCTCGGCGGCCTCGCACTCGCCGTGATGCTGCGGACGCTCCACTGGCGGCGCGCCGTCGAGGACGACGCCGTCACGTGAGCGGGACCGGAAAGGCGGCAGCCGCGGCGTGACGGCCCGGCCGGCCGCGTCGCGGCGCGTATGCCAGCGCATGCTCGTACAGGTCGAGCGGGTCGTCGCTCCCCCCCACCTCGAGCTCCACGATCTCGCCCGTGTCGTCGTCCTCGACGAGGACGGCGGCGCGGTCGAAGCGCCGGCTCCAGAGCAGGGAGATGTGCGTCGTGCCGGAGTCGCGGCTCGCGAGCTCCTTCGGGTTCGGGTCAAACGTCAGTCGGCGTTGCATGGCACTCGTCGTTCTACATCTGCGCGTGCAAGGGCGGCGTCAACGATTCGCCAAGGTTCGTCCAACTCCGTGCGGCTCCCGTCACTGCCGGAAGCGCTGTCAGCACGAAGGCTGACCCGCCTGCTTCGGCGGGCACGTCTGATCCGAGTACGAGCAGAACACGCAGCAGTCGCCGTCCTTGGGCCGCAGCCGGGCCGAGCACGACGGACAGGTGTAGAAGAACTGACACGCGTTCGTCGGCATCGTTTCGCGAGACGACGCACCGCACTCAGGACACGTAATCGTCGCAGTCGTCAGGGTTTCCGCCACCGCGTCAGCGTACCGGCGGTGATTCCCGCGCTTCGGCTCGGAGGCGGCCCGTAGAATCTCGCCGATGCCGGGGCGGGAGCTGCGTACGCTGCTTGAGGGCCGCCAGGTCGACGTGCGGCACGGAGGGCTGCCGTGAGTGCGACTGTCGACGGGATCGACGTCGTCGCGACGGCGGCCGACGCCGAGGGCAACTCGGTGGCGCCGTTGATCGTGCTCGACCGGATCGAAGCGTTCCTCGACGAGCATGGGCTCGGCTCCGGCCCACTGCGTGTGTCGCGCATCGGTGTGCCCGGCGGCTCCAACTTCAGCTTCCTGCTCGAGCGAGACGAGGGCAGGTACGTGCTGCGCCGCCCGCCGCGGCCACCGCTGCCGCCGTCCGCACACGACATGGTGCGCGAGGCGCGCCTGCAGCTCGCGCTGGCGAAGCAGGGGATCAAGGTGCCGCCGATCGTCGCGGTCGGCGAGAACGAGGACATCCTCGGCATCCCCTTCTACGTGATGGACTTCGTCGAGGGCTTCGTGATCGCGGACTCGCTGCCACCGGAGCTGGAGCACGACGAGGAGGGGCGTCACCGGCTGGGGCTCGATCTCGTCGACACGCTCGCGCAGATCCACGGCGTCGACGTGCACGAGCCCGATCTCGCGACGTTCATCCGTTCGGGCAGCTACTCCGAGCGCCAGGTGCGGCGTTGGACGCAGCTGTGGGAGATCAACCAGACGCGCGAGCTGCCCGTGCCCGAGATCGCGCGCCGGATGGCACTCGCGATCCCCGAGGGGCTGCCGCTCGCCGTCGTCCACGGCGACTACCGCATCGGCAACGTGATGGTCGCCGGCGACCCGGTCGAGATCGTCGCCGTGCTCGACTGGGAGATGGGTGCGATCGGCGATCCCCGGGCCGACGTGGGCTACATGATGGCGACGTATTTCGAGCCCGGTGGGCCGCCGACGCCGCTCGGCGCGTCGCCGCCCACGAGCATGCCCGGCTTCCCGTCGAAGGCGGAACTCGTCGCGCGCTACGAGGAGCGGACGGGCCGCCGCTCCGAGCGGCTCGGCTGGTTCGAGGCGCTCGCGCTCTGGAAGTCCTCGGTCTTCTGCGAGGCGATCTACGGCCGTTACATCCGCGGCGAGCTCGGCGAGGCGCCGCTGGCCGCGCGCTTCGAGGAAGGCGTGCCGCGCATGGTCGAAGGCGCCTTCGAGGCGCTCGACCGCGACGAGGCCGAGCGCAGCCTCTAGCCCGGCGCGAGCGCGTCGATCGCAGCCGGCAGCTCGTCGGGCGGGCAGGCGATCGAGAGGATGGCGGTCGTGATCCCGGCGGCGGCGAACTCGTCCAGCCGCTCCCGCTGGGCCTCGACGGGGCCGAGGACGAAGATCTCGCGCACGAGCTCCTCCGGCGCGAGCTCGAGCGCCCGCTTGCGGTCGCCTGCCTGCCACGCCTCGACCACCGGGTCCACCTGCTCCGTCCACCCCAGCCAGCGGAAGAACTCCGTGTAGACGGGCACGGTCCCGTACGCCACCCACGTGCGCTTCGCGCGCACGAGCGCCTCCTCCTCGTCGCCGAGGAAGCAGAAGAAGCGGCACGCGAGCTCCTTCTCCGGCGCGCCGAACGCCTCTACGACCTGCGGCACCCCGCTGAGCGGGATGAAGTTCGTGAACGCGCCGTCGGCCTGCTCCCGTGCGAGCCGCAGCATCTTGTCGCGGAGGGCCGCGAGCACGATCGGGATCGGCGCCACGGGCGGCGTCGGCAGCTTGAAGCCGCCGTCACCGCGCTCGCCGGCGAGCACGGGGCGGAGATACTCGACCATTTCGCGCACCTTGCGCAGCGGCTGCTCGAAGGGGATCCCGTTCCACTGCTCGACGATCACGTTGGACGAGGCCCCGAGGCCGAGCACGAAGCGGCCGCCACTCAGGTCCTGCAGGGTCGCGCAGCTCTGCGCCAGCAGGGTGCGTCCTCGCGTGAACGGGTTGACGATCCCCGTCGCGAGCCGCACCTCTTTCGTCACGACGGCGGCCACTGCGAGCGGCGCGAACGCGTCGTAGCCGACGGACTCGGCCGACCAGAGGTCGGTGTAGCCGGCTGCCTCCGCCCGTTGGGCAAGCGGAGGCAGCTCCGAGAGTGGAACGCCGTCGAACGGGATCGTCAGCCCGACGCGGCGCTGCGGCGCGCTCAGCTCAGCGCCTCGATCGGTTTCCCGAGCCCGGCGGCGAGCCGGGCGATGCGCGCGCGATGCTCGTGTGCACGGCCCAGCTGCGACGCGTCGAGGTGCGCGCGCTTGAAGAGCCAGTGCACGTCGGCCTCCCACGTGAAGCCGATGCCGCCGTGCAGCTGGATCGCTTTGCGCGTCACCCGCAGGCCCGCCTCGGCGGCTGTCGCCTTCGCGATCGACGCGGCGAACGGCAGGTTCTCCGGATCGGAGTCCGCCGCGGTCGCCCCACCGTACGTGGCGGAGCGGGCGCTCTCGGTCTCGAGGAACATCTCCGCGCAGCCGTGCGAGACGGCCTGGAACACGGCGACCGGCTGGCCGAACTGCTTCCGGTCCTTCACGTAGGCGACCGTCATGTCGAGGGCGCGCTGCGCGATGCCGGTCAGCTCGGCCGAGAGGACGACCTCGGCGCGGTCGAGACCGGCCTCGACCGATCCGTCGAGCGTCTCGCCGCCGCCGTTCGCCGTCACGCGGGCGTAGCTGCGGGTCGGGTCGATCGTCTCGATCGTCTCGATCGTCGCGTCGCCGGCTTCCACCACGGTCGCGCGGTCGCCCTCGACGAGGACGATCACGGCCGCGCCCCCGGCGTCCGGGACAAGCTCGGCGACGCCGTCGCGCGCGTAGGCGACCGTGCCCGGCGCCTCGCCGCTCGCGATCCCCGGTAGCCAGCGACCCTTCTGGTCCTCCGAGCCGGCGCTCGAGAGCATGAGCCCGGCCATCGCGTTCGCGAGGAAGCGTGACGGCGTCACCGCGTACCCGAGCTCCTCCGCGAGCAGCGCCACCTCGATCACGCCGAAGCCGACGCCGCCGTGGTCCTCGCCGATGCCGATTCCGGTCCAGCCGAGCTCGGCCAGCTCCTTCCAGAGGCTGTCGTCATAGCCGCCGTCTTCGGCCGCCTTTCGCACCTGCTCGAAGCTCGACCGCCGCGAGAGCAGGTCGTGAGCGGTGTTCTTGACCTCTCGCTGATCGTCGTTCAGGTCGAAGTTCATGTCTACGCTCCTGCCTTCATCCGGGGGAGTCCGAGCACGCGTTCGGCGATGATGTTCTTGAGGATCTCGGTCGTACCACCCTCGATCGAGTTGCCGCGGCTCCGCTGCAGGCGATACGCCCAGGCGGAGTCCTTCAGCAGTGCGTCCGCACCCAGCACGTCGGCCGCGAGCTCGCTGATCGCCTGGTTCGTGCTCGCGGACATCCACTTCGGCAGCGAGCCCTCTGGGCCCGGGACGCCGCTGTGCTGCTGCTTCGAAAGACCTCGGTAGCCGGTCAGGCGCAGCACCTCGGTGCGGGCGTACAGGTCGCCGATGCGGTCGAGCAAGTAGGGATCGTCGATCAGGCCACGGTCGCGCACCTGCTCGACGAGCTCGTCGAGGTTCTGGCGCATCGCGACCTGCATGCCGAAGGCGAGTCCGCTGCGCTCGTTCATCAGCGTCGTCATCGCGACGCCCCAGCCGCCGTTGATCTCGCCGAGCACCATGTCGTCCGGCACGAACGCGTCCTGGAAGAAGATCTCGTTGAACTCGGCATGCCCCGTCATCTGGCGGAGCGGCCGCACGTCGACGCCGCCCACGTGCATGTCGAGGATGAAGTAGGTGAGGCCCTTGTGCTTCGGCGCATCCGCGTCGGTGCGGGCGACGAGCATGCACCACTTCGACTCCTGCGCGATGCTCGTCCAGACCTTCTGCCCGGTGATCGACCAGCCGCCGTCGACCTTCTCCGCGCGGGTCTGCACGTTGGCGAAGTCGGAGCCGGCGTCGGGCTCGGAGAAGCCCTGGCACCAGATCTCGTCGGCCGACAGGATCGGCTCGAGCAGACGCTTCTTCTGCTCGTCGGTGCCGTGCACCATCAGGGTCGGCCCGGCGAGCATGATGCCGAGCACGTTGACGGGCGATGGCAGGTGCTGGCGCGTGATCTCCTCGCTGAAGATCGCCTGCTCGATCAGGCTCGCACCGCGGCCGCCGTACTCCGTCGGCCACCAGACGCCCGCCCAGCCGCCCTCGTGCAGCTTGCGCTGCCAGTTGCGGCGCCACTCGAAGCCGGCCTCGTCCATAGGGACGGGACCGGGATGGTTCGCGACGAGCCAGGCGCGCAGCTCGTCCCGGAACGCAAGCTCGCTCGGGGACAGAGTCAGGTCCACGATTCTCCCTTCACCGTTTCCGTCGGGGGTGCACAGATTCTACGAGCGAGCTCGCTGTGCGAGAGCGTCAGATCGACATCTGAGATGCTCTGAGCATGTTCCCCGAGACCGCGCTCGTCACGGGCGGCGCCTCCGGCATCGGCGCCGCCGCCGTGCGTCAGCTCGAGACCGAGGGCACCGAGGTGCAGGTGCTCGACCTCAGCACCGGTTTCGACGTCTCCGACCCGGGCGCCTGGGACGAGGTCGGGCCCGTCCAGTTCGCGTACCTGAACGCGGGCGTGATCACGCAGGAGCGTGAGCTCGCCGCAATGAGCGAAGCGCAGTATCTGCGTGCGCTCGGCGCGAACGTGAACGGCGTCGTCTACGGCGTGCGGCGACTCGCGCAGGTGATGGAGCCCGGCAGCGCGATCACGGTCACGGCGTCGCTCGCAGGCCTGACGGCGATGCCGAGCGACGCGATCTACTCGATGACGAAGCACGCCGTCGTGGGCTTCGTGCGGAGCGTCGCGCCGCAGCTCGAGGCGAAGGGGATCCGCATCAACGCGGTCGCGCCCGGGATCGTCGACACGCCGCTGATCGGCGAGAGCACGCGTGCGTACTTCGAGCAGGAGAACTTCCCGCTGCTCCAGCCCGAAGAGGTCGCGGCCGCGGCGATCATGGCCGCCCGCAGCGGCCTCACAGGCCAAGTGTGGGCGCTCCAGCCCGG
This sequence comes from Gaiellaceae bacterium, assembly GCA_036564885.1. Taxonomy (GTDB): domain Bacteria; phylum Actinomycetota; class Thermoleophilia; order Gaiellales; family Gaiellaceae; genus Palsa-739. The sequence continues at coordinate 30,973 of DATCOE010000091.1, forward strand.
CCGCGAGCCGCTGCAATTCCGCTTCCCGAACGTCCCCGGCCCGCGAGTGGAGGGCGCAGAGGGACGTCGACCGCCGGGTTACATCCCGGCCCCATAGCCGCCACAGACGTGCCACGACCTGCTCGAGGCGCCACTCGTCTCCGTCCTACGAGAAGCTCCAGCCGTCGCCCTCCGAGTAGGCGCGCAAGATGCGCCGCGAGACGGTCATCTTGTGCACCTCGTCGGGACCGTCGTAGATCCGGCCGCCTCGGGCCAGGACGTACATCTTCGCGAGCGGCGAGGCGTCGGTCAGCCCGTAGGCGCCGTGCACCTGGAGTGCCCGGTCGATGACGTCGTTCAGCACCTTCGCAGCGAAGAACTTGATGCACGCGATCTCGACCCGGGCCTCTGAGCCCTGGTCGATCTTGTGCGCGGCGTCGAGCGTCATCAGCCGGCACGCCTGGATCTCCGCCGCCGACTCGGCGATCCAGTTCTGGATCGTCTGCTTCTCGGCGAGCTTGCCGCCGAACGCCTCGCGCTCGAGCGCCCGCCGGCACATCAGGTCGAAGGCTCGCTGCATCTGGCCGAGCCAGCGCATCACGTGGTGGATGCGGCCCGGGCCGAGACGCTTCTGCGCGATCCGGAAGCCGTCGCCGCGCTCGCCGAGGATGTTCGTCGCCGGCACGCGCACGTCGCGGTACCAGACCTCGCAGTGCGTCGCCCAGCCGCGACCCTCGTGACCGCCGACGCGTGTCCTGCTGATCTCGACGCCCGGCGTGTCGGCCGGGACGATGATCTGGCTCATCCGCCGGTACGTCGAGGCGTCGGGATCGGTGACCGCCATCACGATTCCGAACGCGGCGCCGTCGGCGCCGGACGAGAACCACTTGTGGCCGTTGATCACCCATTCGTCCCCGTCGAGCTCCGCGCGTGTTTGCAGGCCGGTCGGATCGGCGCCGGAGACCTCCGGCTCGGTCATCGAGAAGAAGGAGCGGATCTCGCCGGCGACGAGCGGGCGGAGCCAGCGCTCCTTCTGCTCGTCGGTACCGAACATGTGCAGGATCTCGCCGTTGCCCGAGTCGGGCGCCTGGCAGCCGAAGATCAGCTGCGCGATGCCGGTGCGGCCGATCTGCTCGTTCAGGAACGCGTAGTAGAGAAAGCCTTCGCCGGTGCCGCCGGCCTCCGGCGGCAGGTGCGGCGCCCAGAGGCCCTCTGCTTTCGCCTTGGCGCGCAGCTCCTCGATCAGTGCGTCGCTCTCCTCGTTCTCGAGGTCGAAGCGGTTCTCGTTCGGGAAGATGTGCTCGTCCATGAACGAGCGATAGGCAGCGCGCGCCTCGGCGAACTGCTCGGTGCTGGGGATTTCGGTCGTGGTCATGCGGCTAGCATCGCAGATCACGCCCGCCCGGGCCTGCGTAATTTCCCCGCATCGGAGTTGATTTCAACGTGATTGGAGAGGATGCCAACGTGACCGTACGAGAGTTGTTCGACCTGACTGGAAAGACCGCGATCGTCACCGGCGGCGGCAGCGGCATCGGCCGCCAGATGGCCGAGGCGCTCGCCGAGCTGGGTGCGAATCTCGTCCTCTGCGCCCGCAAGGTCGAGCGCTGCGAGCAGGCGGCATCCGAGCTCTCGCAGCTCGGCGTGAAGGCGATCGGGCTGGCGTGCGACGTCCGCGATCCGGAGCAGGTGCAGGCCGTCGTCGACCGGACGGTCTTCGAGTTCGGCGCCGTCGACGTCCTGCTGAACAACGCCGGCGCCACCTGGGGCGCGCCGGCCGAGGAGATGCCGCGCGAGGGCTGGGAGAAGGTGCTCGACGTGAACCTGAACGGCACCTTCTTCTGCTCGCAAGCGGCCGGGCGGCACATGATCGAACGCGGCGAGGGCGGCGCGATCGTCAACACGGCGTCCGTGGCGGGGATCCGCGCCGGCAGGGGCGATCTCGGCACGGCCGGCTACCACGCGAGCAAGGCCGGCGTGATCATGCTGACGCGCGCGCTCGCCGCCGAGTGGGCGAAGCACGGCATCCGCGTCAACGCGATCGCCCCGGGCTGGTTCCCCTCCGACATGTCGAAGTGGGTGCTCGAGAACAGGGGCGAGCAGATGCTCGCCGGGATCCCGCTGGGCCGCTTCGGCGGCCCGCACGATCTCAAGGGCGCAATCGCCTACCTCTCGACGCCGGCCTCGGGTTACGTGACCGGCCAGACGATCGCGGTCGACGGAGGTCAGACGGTCTGATGCGGCGCGTCGAAAGGCTCAGTTGAGCCGTTCGACGATCATGACCATTCCCTGGCCGCCGCCGACGCACATCGTCTCGAGGCCGATCGTCTTGTCCGCGCTCTCGAGGCCGTTGAGGAGCGTCGTCATGATCCGGGCGCCGGTCATCCCGAACGGGTGGCCGAGGGCGATCGCGCCGCCGTGGGGGTTGAACCGCTCGGAGAAGGGATCCATGCCGACGGCCTCGCAGACGGGGATCACCTGGGCGGCGAAGGCCTCGTTGAGCTCCATGATGTCGATGTCGTCGATCGTCATGCCGGCGCGCTTCAGCACCTCCTGCACCGCCGTGATCGGGCCGACGCCCATGATCTCCGGCTCGATGCCGGTGACCGCGGAGGCGACGATCCGCGCCTTCGCCGCGATGCCGAGCTCCTTCGCGCGGTCGTCGCTCATCACGACCACAGCGGCGGCGCCGTCGTTCAGCGGGCACGCGTTGCCGGCGGTCACGACGCCGTCGGGCTTGAACACGGGCTCGAGCTGCTGCAGCGCCTCCAGCGTCGACGAGGGACGTGGGCCGTCGTCCTTGCTGACGACCGTGCCGTCCTCCTTGGTGTACGGGGAGATCTCACGCTCGAAGAAGCCGTCCTGCTGTGCTGCGACCGCGCGCTCCTGCGAGCGCTGCGCGAAGCGGTCCATGTCGTCGCGGGCGACGCCGTAGCGCTCGGCCACGTGCTCGGCCGTCATCCCCATCGGGATGTAGACGTCGGCGATCCGGCCGTCGCCGCGGCCCGTCAACTTCGGGTGGAGGGCGTCCGGATCGTGGGGCGCGCCGCTCACCTGCGACACCGACTCGACCCCGCAGGAGACGAACACGTCGCCCTCGCCGGCCTTGATCGCATGGAAGGCCATGCGGATCGTCTGCAGGCTGGACGCGCAGAAGCGGTTGACCGTCGTGCCCGGGACCGTGTCGGGCAGCCCGGCGAGGAGCGCGACGCGCCGGGCCATGTTCTGGCCCTGCTTCTCCTCCGGCAGCGCGCAGCCGGCCATCACGTCGACGATCTCGCCGTCGTCGAGTCCCTCGACCTTGTCGAGCGCGCAGCGGATCGCGAACGCGAGCAGGTCGTCGGGGCGAACGTCCTGGAGCGACCCCTTGCGGGCGCGCCCGATCGGCGTGCGCGCAGTGGAGACGATCACCGCCTCAGGCATCGGGAGCTCCGAACACCAGGAAGAGAACCTCGCCGACCATCGCGGGCTTCTCGTCGCCCTCGATCTCCATCTGGACGCCGACTCGGTTCAGCCGGCCGCCGCCCTTCGCGTCGCTGCCCAGCAGCTTCGCGTGCAGGCGGACCCTCGAGCCGACCGGCACCGGGTTCGTGAAGCGGATCTTCTCGACGCCGTAGTTCACGCCCATCACCGCGTCCTCGATGCGCATCACCTGCGGCATCAGCTGCGGGAGCAGCGAGAGCGTGAGGTAGCCGTGCGCGATCGTGCGCCCGAACGGGCCCTGCTTCGCCCGCTCGGGATCGACGTGGATCCACTGATGGTCGCCCGTCGCCTCGGCGAACTGGTTCACCTGGTCCTGGGTGATCTCCACCCAGTCGCTCGTACCGAGCTCCAGCTCGCCTGTGCCTTCGAGCTCCGAAAGTTTCAACGTCGTCGTCATCGAGTCCCTCCTTGCAGCGTCGTTGGGTTCGTCCGGCCTTCGGTTCGTACCGTCGCCAGGTACTCGCGCAGAGCCTTCCGGTCGAGCTTGCCGACGGGTGTCAGCGGCAGCGCGCGAAGGACGTGCACTTCACGGGGATACATGTAGCCGCGGCGCTCCTTGCTCCAGGCGACGAGCTCGCCCGACTCGACGCTGCTGCCCGGCTGCAGCGTCACGAACGCGACGACCTCCTCGCCGTGGCGCGGGTCCGACCGTCCGACGACGCCGGCAGTCGCGATCGAAGGATGCTCGAGCAGCGCCTCCTCGACGTCCCGCGGGTAGACGTTGAACCCGCCGCGGATGATCAGGTCCTTCTTGCGATCGACGATCGAGACGAAGTCCTCCTCGTCGACGCGGCCCATGTCGCCGGTGTGGAGCCAGCCGTTCCTGAGCGCCTCCGCCGTCTGCTCAGGCGAGTTCCAGTAGCCCTTCATCACCGACTCGGAGCGGATGCAGATCTCGCCGACCTTGCCGAGCGGCACCTCGTTGTCCCGGTCGTCGAAGATCTTCAGCTCCGTGCCGGGCACGGGCCGGCCGACGGTGCCGTGCTTGATCTTGTCCGGACGCATCGTCGTCGCCAACGCCGCGCACTCGGTCAGGCCGTAGCCCTCGCGGAGCTCGATGTGCGGCAGCCGCCGCTTCAGCTCGGCGATCGCCTCCGCGGCGAGCGGCGCCGCGCCGGAGCCGATGTACCGGAAGTCGGACAGGTCGTACTCCTCGACGGGCTGCTGGAGCAGCAGGTAGATCATCGAGGGGACGACGGCGGCGACGTGCACCTTGTGGTCCTGTGCGAGCTGGAGCCACTGCGCCGGCTCGAACCATTTCATCAGCACCGTCTGGCCGGGCTCGCTCGCGTGCAGCGCGCCCGCCATCAGCAGCACGCCGTACGCGTGCGACATCGGCAGGCAGGAGAGGCCGCGGTTGATGCCCGGGATGTAGGTGGCGTCACGGCCGGCCTTGCCGGCCGTCCAGAGGTTCGAGTGCGTCAGCATGACGCCCTTCGAGGCGCCGGTCGTGCCGCCCGTGTACATCAGCGCCGCCAGGTCCTCGTTCTCGCGGGGGACGATCTCGCCGCGGCCGTGCTCCTCGAGCCGCGCGAGCGAGACGACTCCGTCCTCTGCGTCACCCGTCGCGATCGTCCAGCGGAGCGAGTCGACCCCCTCCGCAGCCTTGGCGAGCGTCGAGAGGAACGGCGGCGCGGCGATCACGGCCGCGGCCCCGGAATCGGAGACGATCCGTCGCAGCTCGTCGGGCGTGAGCAGGAAGATCGCGGGCGTGACGACGGCCCCGGCGCGCCAGATCGCCTCGTAGACGACGGGCACGTCGGGCGAGTTCTCCATCATCACGATCACGCGGTCGCCCGGCTGCAGGCCGAGCTCGACGAGCCCGGCACCGATCCGGGCGGCGCGCTCCGCCTGCTCGCCCGAGCTGTACCACGTGCCCTCGAAGAAGAGCGACGGATGGTCGCCGAGCAGCTCGAGCGCGAGCTCGGCGGCGCGGGCGAGGTTCCGGTCGCCGACCGCCCCGCTCATCGCTGCTCGGGCACCGCAGCGCCCGCACCCACCTCTGCCATCGCCGCCATCATCCCGATCGGCGCCTTGCCGTTCGGGAAGCGCTCGAGCAGCTCCTGGAGCAAGTCGTCGGGCTCCCAGCCGTTCTCGCTGTAGAACAGCTCGCCGGCCGACCAGGGCGTCAGGCAGTTGACGGCGCCGCCGGACACGTGGAAGACCTGTCCGGTGATGCCCTGGGCCTCGTCCGCGCACAGCGCGACCACGATCTTCGAGTTGTTCGCAGGGTGCATCGTGTCGAAGCCCTCCTCGGGCGCGGCGAACCGCTCGCCGAGTAGGTCCTCCGTCATCCGGGTGCGCGCGTTCGGCGCGACGCAGTTGACCGTCACCCCGTAGCGGCCGAGCTCCTGCGCGGCGATCACCGTGAGCGCGGCGATGCCCGCCTTCGCGGCGCCGTAGTTCGCCTGGCCGACGTTGCCGAAGACGCCCGACGGGCTCGAGGTGTTGACGACGCGGCCGCGGACCTCCTCGCCGGCCTTCGTCCGCTCGCGCCAGTGGGCGGCGGCATGCTGGAGCGGCGAGAAATGCCCCTTGAGGTGGACGTTGACGACCGCGTCCCAGTCCTCCTCGGTCATGTTGACGAGCATCCGGTCGCGCAGGATCCCAGCGTTGTTGATCAGGATGTCGAGCTTCCCGAAATGGTCGATCGCCTGCCGGACCAGCTCGCCGGCGGACTCGAAGTCGGCGACGTTCGCGCCGTTGACGATCGCGTCGCCGCCCATCGCCTTGATCTCGTCGACGACCTGCTCGGCCGGGCCCGCGTCCTCGCCCATGCCGGCCATCGAGGCGCCGAGGTCGTTGACGACGATCTTGGCGCCCGCGCGCGCGAGGTGCAACGCGTGCTCGCGGCCGATTCCGCGGCCCGCTCCGGTGACGATCGCAACCTTGCCGTCCAACGCTGGCATCCGGCTCTCCTCTGTCGTTTCGAGATTCTTCGCTATCCGAGCTGATCGAGCGCGCGAGCTGCGCCTAGAACAATGCCTCTCCCCACTCCGTCTCGTCGCGCAGCACCCGCTTCATCAGCTTGCCGCTCGGGTTCCGCGGCAGCCCCTCCGGACGGATGGTGACGTACTGCGGCACCTTGAACTCCGCCAGGTGCTCGCGCGCGTACGAGACGACGGCCTCCGCGTCGACCTCCTGCCCCGGCAGCGGCACGATCACGGCGCCGACCTTCTCGCCCATCATCGAGTCGGGTACGCCGACGACCGCGACCTCGCCGACGCCCGGCGCGCCGATCAGACCGTTCTCGACCTCGACGCAGTAGACGTTCTCGCCCCCGCGGTTGACCATGTCCTTGATCCGGTCCAGCACGTAGACGAGCCCCTCGTCGGAGACGCGGCCCACATCGCCGGTGTGGAGCCAGTGGTCGACGAACGCCGCCTCGGTCGCATCGGGCTTCTGCCAGTAGCCCGCGCAGACGCCCTGGCCGCGGATCAGGATCTCGCCGATGCCCGTCTCCGGGTCGGCGTCACCGACCGCGACCTCCGTGTGCGGCGCGGCGAAGCCGACCGAGTCCGCGTGCTCCGCCGCCCACTCGTGCGGCAGGAACGTCGAGATCGAGGTCGACTCCGTCAGCCCGAAGCCGTTGCCGACGCGCGCGTTCGGGAAGCGCTCCTTGATCTCGTGCACGAGCGCGGGCGCGATCGGCGCGCCGCCGTAGGAGGCCCAGCGCACCGCCCCCATGTTGTCCGACGAGAAGTCGGGGTGGTTGAGGATGTAGTAGTAGATCGCCGGCACCGCGGTGCAGCCGGTGATCCGCTCCTCCTCGAGCGTCCTGATCATGCGCGGCCCGTCGAAGCCGATGTCGAGCACCGCGCCGCCACCGAGCCGCAGCGCAGGCAGCGTCTGGCTGTGGCAGCCCGTGACATGGAACAACGGCACGACGACGAGCGTGCGGTACTCGCGCCCGATGTCGCGATCGATGTCGACGACTCGCGCGGCGGTCTCGACGTTCGCGAGCACGTTCTGGTGCATGTGCATCGCGCCCTTCGGGAAGCCCGTCGTGCCGCTCGTGTAGAAGATCGCGGCGACGTCCGTGCGCGTCGCGCCCTCGTGGACGTGCGGCGGCCCATCCGGCAGCGTCTTTCCCGGCTCGAACACGTACGAGCTGCCGGAGTCGTCGACGACGTACGCGACCTCGTTCTCGGTGAAGCGCGTGTTGACCGGGACGACGATCGCGCCGGCCATCAGCCCGCCGACGAACGCGACCACCCAGTCGATCGAGTTGCCGAGCCGGATCGCCACGCGGTCGCCGGGCTTGATGCCCTCACCGCGGAGGCCGCCGGCGACGCGCGCAGAGCGGTCCCATAGCTCCCGGTAGGTGACGCTCTCGCCGTCGACTTCCTTGAGCGCCTCGGCGGCCGGATCGCGCTCGACGCTCTCGCGGAGCATCTCGAGTATCGACTCGTGCAGGTTCGTGTAGCGGCGGACGCCGTTTTCGTCCGGCTCGACGCCGGTCGAGTCGAACGGGTTCGCACCCCTAGACGGCGCTGCGATCGCCACTGGTCGCCTCCTTCGGAGCGGTGTACGTCCCCTGCTGCGCGAAGAAGTCGCGCGGGTTCCGCATCAGGATCTGCTCGATCTGGTCGTCCGTGACGCCGCGCTCGCGCAGGCCGGGCAGCACGCCGGTGTGGATGTACGTGTACTTCCAGTTGGGCACGACGGCGTCGATCTCCGTTTCGGTGAACCAGTCCATGAACGACGCCTTGTCATGCGAGAGCATCAGCCGGGCCGCGTAGCCACGCTTGCAGAGCTCTGCGAGCGTGTCGAGCTGCTGGTCGAGCGGCACGGCGATGTCGAGGCCGCAGCGGTCCCAGCCGACGTACGAGCCGTTCTCGATCAGCCGCTCGAGGTACTCGAGGTCCTTCGTCTCGTTCGAGTGGCCGATCATGACGCGGTTCAGGTCGACACCGTGCTCCTTGAAGATCTTCTGCTGCTCGAGGCCGCGCTGCGTGCCCGCATGCGTGTGCGTGCAGATGACCGTGCCTGTGCGCGTGTGCACGCGCGCGATCGAGCGGGTGAGCCGCTCGACGTCCTCGGTCATCCCCTGGTGGTCGGTCGCGACCTTGAGCACGGCCGCCTTGATCCCCGTGTCGCCGATGCCAACGGTGACGTCGCGCTCGAACAGCGAGTCGAGCAGCGCGTCGCCGTCGTCGAGCAGCTTCGCCGTGCCGCGGAACTGGAACGGGAACGGCAGGTTGTCGTACGTGTAGTAGCCGGTCGCGAACATGACGTTCAGTCCCGTGCCCTCGACCGTGCGCGCGACGAGAGCCGGGTCGCGGCTGAGACCCGCGATCGTCATGTCGAGGATCGTGTCGACGCCCGCCTGCTTCAGCGCGCCGAGCCGCTTCCGCGCGTCTGCGACCGCCGTCTCCTCGTCCCAGCCGCCGAAGCCGGGCCAGGACGATTGCAGCGTCTCCGTGCGGATGAAGACGTGCTCGTGCATGAGAACGACGCCGAGCTCGGCGACGTCGACGTCGCCGGCAGTGGTGGGAACGGTGGCCATGACGCTGCGACCTCCTTGGTTGACGGTTAGGCGCGACCGCGTCGGCGCCCGATGACCGCAGTCAGTGCGACGGCGACCACGAGCGCGGCGCCGTAGAGCACATACTGGATCCAGTTGGCGATGCCGGCGAGCGTGAGCCCGACGACAGCGACGGCGATGAAGAAGATGGCGACGAGCGTACCGACGACGTTGAAGCGCCCGGGACGGATCGTCGTCGCACCCAGGAACGCCGACGCGAGCGCCGGCAGCAGCAGGCCGGAGGCTGACTGGATGTTCGGGCTCGCATTGCCGTCGTGCGCGAGCGCGAGCACGCCCGCGAGCGCCGCGAACGTCCCCGAAAGGACGAAGCTGACGACGACGACGCGGTCGATGTTGATGCCGACGAGCCGCGCGGCGATCGGATTCGACCCGACGGCCTGGAGGTAGCGCCCCCACGGGGTGTGCGCGAGCAGGTACCAGACGAGCACCGCCGCCACGACCATGAACACGGCGATCCGCGGCACGCCGAGCCAGCGCTGCGAGCTGAGGTTCGTGAAGCTCGTCGGGATCCCGCTCACGATCGAGTAGCCGTTCGTGTACCAGACGATCACGCCGATGATCACGTAGAAGGTCCCGAGCGTCGTGATCAGCGCGTTGACGCCGGCCTTCGCGACGATCAGCCCGTTGGCGAGGCCGATCGTGGCGCCGAAGGCGATCGCGACGACGATCGCGACGCCGAGCGAGGCGTGGTGGTGCGAGAGCGCCGCGGCGCAGACGATGTCCGAGAGCAGCGCGACCGCGCCGACCGAGAGGTCGAAGCTGCCGCCGATCAGCGGCATGATCGAGGCGAGCGCCGCAACCGAGAGCACCGACTGGTTCGCGACGATCTGGCGGAAGTTGCCCCAGGTACGGAAGGTCGCGCCCGTCTTCGACCAGGTGCAGAAGAGGACGATCTCCGCGATCAGCAGGATCACGAGGCCGAACCGCTCCAGAGTCTCGAGCGCGAGCCCCCGCCGCTGGAAGCGCGAGGGCGCCGGCATCGTCCCGGTCGCCGCTCCGGCCTCAGGCGCCGTGCTCCCCTCGGTCGCGTGACCCTCCACACTCATGCAGCAGCTCCTTCCTCGAGCTGCTTGAACGCGAGCTCGGTCAGTGTCTCGTGGTCGATGTTCGGCTTGCGCAGCTCCGCGACGATCCGTCCTTCGTTGACGACGAGCGCCCGGTCGCAGAGTCCGGCGATCTCCTCGAAGTCCACCGTGACGAGGACGACCGCGGTGCCCTGGTCGGCCGCCGCACGGATCAGCTCGTAGATGTCGGCTCGCGCGCCGACGTCGACGCCCTGCGTCGCCTCCTCGAGCAGCAGCACCTTCGGCTGCCGCCGCAGCCAGCGGCCGAGCACGACCTTCTGCTGGTTGCCGCCGGAGAGCGACGCCATCAGCTGCGCGTCGGACGCTGCGCGCACGCTGAAGCGCTCCATCGTCTCCCGCGCATCGCGGCGCTCGCGGCCGACCTGCATGACGAGGTTCTTCCAGTAGCGCATCACCTCGGGCGCCGAGAGGTTCTCGCGGACGTCCATGTCGACGAAGGCGGCACGGCTCCGCTCCCCCGGCACGTAGGAGATCCCCGCCGCGATCGCCACCTTCGGGCGGCCCGGCGGGAGCCGCTTGCCTTCGACGCTGACGGTGCCGCCGACGAGCGGGATCGCACCGAACACCGCCTGGACGATCTCGCTCGCGCCGGAGCCGATCAGCCCGGCGAGGCCGAGCACCTCGCCGCGGGCGACGTCGAAGCTGACGCCGCGCACGAGGCCGACGGAGAGGTCGCGCACCTGGAGCACCGCGCCGGTCTCGGTCGCCTCGGGAATCTCCGGGTACAGCTGCTCGAGCGGGCGGCCCGTGATCAGCTCCACGAGCCGATCGTGCTCGAGCCCGGCGGCGTCGAGCGTGTCGACCCTGCGGCCGTCGCGGAAGACCGTGACGCGGTGCGCGAAGCCGAGCACCTCGTCGATGTGGTGGCTGACGAACAGCATCGACTGCCCCGCGGCCGCGTAGCGGCGCAGCGCGTCGAGCAGGATCTCGACGTCCGCGTCCGGGAGCGACGCCGTCGGCTCGTCGAGCACGAGCAGGCCCGAGTGTGCTCCCTCCTGGTCCTGGAGCGCGCGGGCGATCGCGACCATCGTCCGATCCGAGGGGCGCAGCGCACCGACCGGCGTCTCCGGCCGCGCGTTGATCCCGAACCGCTCCAGCGCGGCCGTCGTCCGCTTCCGCACGGCGCGCCAGCGGATCCGCTTCGTCACGTCGGTCTCGAAGCCGCGCCCGAAGGCGAGGTTGTCCGCGACGCTCAGGTCGAGGAACACGGCCGGGTCCTGGTGAACGAAGTGCAGGCCGGCCAGCCGCGCGTCCGTCGGCGTCAGGCCGTGTCGGAAGACCTTGCCGCCGATCCGGATCTCGCCGCCCGGGTCGGGATGGTGCACGCCCGCGAGGATCTTCACGAGCGTCGACTTGCCGGAACCGTTCCCGCCGACGAGCCCATGGATCTCGCCGCGAAGCACGTCGAGGTCGACGCCCTTCAGCGCCTGCGTCCCCGGGAACGTCTTCGACAGCCCGGACACGCGCAGGACGGCCTCGTGGCCGTCCTGCGCGTTCCCCCGGGCCGTTACTTGCCCTTTAATGCCTTCTTCCACAGCTTCGTGTAGTAGGAGGCGTACGGGAAGAACCCGTTGAAGACGTTCGACGCCGGGACCTTGCTGAGGTTGTGCTGCGGGTCGATCAGCGTGATCCCGACCGCCTCGTCGACCGGCTTCTGGTGGTCGAGCAGGCGGATCAGATTGTCGACGGTCGGATAGCCGACGTCGATGATGTCGATGGCGAAGGCGGAGTTCTGGCCGCCGCCGTCGCGCATCAGCTGGAGGTTCGGCGGATAGCCCTCACCGCCCGCGACGACGAAGTCCGCGGTGCGGACCGCGGTCTTCAGGACCGGTGAGACCGCCGCGAGGATCGTCACGTCGTAGAGGGTGGCCGTCGCGTTCGCGTCCGGATGCTGCGTCAGCGCTGTCTGGAACTTCTGGAAGACGCCGTTGTTTGCAAAGTCGGCGAGCGTGAAGTCGACGTTCGCGACCTGCGTGCAGGTCGAGCACTTGTCGAACTCGGCCTTCATCGCCTGGCCCTCGTAGTTGATCGAGAGGATGTCCTTCTCGCTCCAGGTGATGACGTGGGCCTTGCCGTTCGTCTTCGCGATCACATAGTCGGCCTTGAGCTTGCCCCAGTCGCGGATGAACTGCGCGTAGGTCTTGTAGCCCTTCGGCAGGCCCGTGTACGTGAGGAGGTGCGGCCCGCCGCCCTCACCCGGGTCGCTGCAGTCGATCGTGTCGTAGCCGTAGATGAGGATGCCGGCCGCCTTCGCCTGCTGGAGCGGAGCTTTGGCGAAGTTGCAGTCGGTCGAGTCGAGCACGATCGCGTTCGCGTGCGCCGCGACCGCCTGACTGACGCCGTTTGCGTACTCGGCCGGGTTCGAGTGCCCGTCGAAGATGGTCACCTTCCAACCGATCACCGCGGCGGCCTTCTTGATCGATGCCGCCGGCAGCGAGCAGCCCGTCAGCGTCTGGTCGCAGGAAATGACCCAGATGCTCTGGTTCTTCTTCGGCTTTGGGGTGGACGTGGGCTTCCCGATCCCGTCGGTCGCCTTGTAGTACTTGGCGATCGTCGCCTTGGCCTGCGCGACGATGTCGACCGATTTCTTCGTCGACGACGACGCCGTCGACGCGACGGCAACCGCGACGAGCGCCGCGATCCCCACGCCGAGCAGCGCCAGCCTGCCCCTGCCGAGTGGTCTGCGATTCCTCACCCTTTGTCCTCCTGTCCTCGCCGTTGGCGGAGTCTGCCGAGTCCTCGAGATCCGCAACCGAAACGGTGCGGAGAGCGAGATACTCGCAGGCACGCGCATAGACGACAAGGAGGGAAACTTGTTATCGGGCACAGACGAGGTGCGGCGCTGCGTGCTCTTGCCAAGGCTCCTCGGTTAGACTTTGTCCCCAGTGCCAAAACCGAGCTCATCGCCATCCGATCCGCTCTGGCAGACGTTCGTCGCCGCGATCGCCGCCGACACGGACTCCGTGGGCCTGACCGCGGCGCGCATCGCCGAGTTGCCCTCCTACCGGACGATTCCGCTCGCCGAGCTCGTGCCGGACATCCGGCGCAACTTCGCGTCCGGCCTCCGCCGGCTCCAGGAGCGGCGCCTCGCGACGACCGACCAGGACCTGAGCGCGTACGAGAAGTCGGGCGGGCAGCGGGCGCGCCAGGGCGTGACGCTCGCCGACATGCTGCAGGGCTTCAGCATCGCCATGGCGGTATCCCGCGCCGGCGCGTACCGGAGCGCTCCCCCGGGCGAGCATCGCGAGACGCTGCTACTCGAGGCGATCGAGATCATGGCGTCCTCGAACACGGAGGGGATGAACGCCGCAGCGGCCGCGCATCGGCAGGTCGAGTTCGAGCTGGCGCGGCAGGAGCAGCACGACGTCGCGAACATCGTCCGGCGCGTCCTCTTCGGCAGCATCGGCGGACGCGCCCAGCTGGGGCACCTCGAGCGCTACGGCATCGACCCGACGCGGCGGTACCACGCCGTCCGGGTACGGCCGGACGACGGCTTCGGCCTCGCGGAGATCGAGCGCTGGCTCGGCACCTCCGAGTCCACGGCGCGGCGGAACGGGCTGGTCGCGCTGATCGACGGCGACGTCGCCGGGTTCGTCGCCGACCGCCCGTCCGACGGGGAGGTCCCGGTCGTGGCCGGCGTCGCCGGACCGGTGGCGCTGGGGTCGCTCGCCGACGCGTTCCGCCTCGCGAGCCGCGCGCTCGAGACGGCGCACGCGATCGGACGGCACGGTCTCGTCGAGCTGCCCGCCCTCGGGCTGACGCCGGCCGTCCTCGCCGACGACGACGTCGGCAGCGGCGTCGTCGAGCGTTACGTCACGCCGCTCGAGCAGCGGGGACGCTCCGGCGCAGTCGTGCTCGACACGCTCGAGCGCTACCTCGACAACGACTGCCAGGTGCAGCGCACGGCGACGGAGCTCGGCGTGCACCCGAACACCGTGCGCTATCGCGTCAGCCGCTTCGAGCAGCTGACCGGCTGCTCCTTGAAGCACAACGAGTCGCTCGTCGAGGCGTGGTGGGCGCTGCGCCGGCGCGTCGTCGCCTAGGAACTACACCAACGCTGCGCTCGGCGCCGGAGAGGAAGCTCACAGCTTGACGAGCATCTTGCCGGTGTTCTCGCCGCGGAGGAGGCCGATGAACGCGTCCGGCGCCCGCTCGATCCCCTCGACGACGGTCTCGCGGTAGCGGATCTTCCCCTCGCGCAGCCAGCCGCCCACGTCGCGGACGAAATCGGGCATCCGCCCGAAGTTGTCGGTGACGATGAAGCCCCGCAGGGTCAGCCGCTTCCCCACCGCGAACACGAGGTTGCGGATCCCCGGCGGCGGCTCGGTCGCGTTGTACTGCGAGATCGCGCCGCAGAGCGCGATGCGGCCGAACGGGCGCATCGCTGCAATCGCCGCCTCGAGGTGCTCGCCGCCGACGTTGTCGAAGTAGACATCGATGCCGTCCGGCGCGGCGTCGTGCAGCTGCGCGTAGACGTCGCCGTCGTGGTAGTCGAAGGCCGCGTCGAAGCCGAGCTCGCCGGTCAGGAAGGCGACCTTCTCCGCGGAGCCGGCGCTGCCGACGACACGGTGCCCGCGCACCTTGGCGATCTGGCCGACGAGGCTGCCGACGGCACCCGCCGCGCCGGAGACGAAGACGACGTCGCCGTCCCGGAGGCCCGCCATGTCGAGCAGCCCGACGTACGCCGTCAGCCCCGGCATGCCGAGGATGCCGAGGAAGGCCTGCTCCGGCGCGGCGCCCGTGTCGACCGGTGTCGCCGCACCCGCGGGCACGACGGCGTACTCGCGCCAGCCGAGGTTGTGCAGCACCGTCGTGCCGGCGGCGAGCTCGGGCGCGTTCGACGCGACCACCTCACCGACGGCGCCGCCCTCGAGCGTCGCACCGATCTGGAACGGCGGCACGTACGACGGACGGTCGGTCATTCGCCCGCGCATGTACGGGTCGACGGACATCCACCGGTTCCGCACGAGCACCTCGCCCGGGCCGGGATCCGGCACCTCGACCTCGGCGAGGCGGAAGTCGCTCTGTTTCGGCTCGCCCACCGGTCGGGCTGCGAGCTGGATCTCGCGGGACGTCTGTGACATCGGTCGCTCCTCTCGCCGGGGAGACGATGCATACCACGCGGGCACCAGTTCGAGTCGGCCGCGCTCAATGAAGGACAGTTCTGGATTACGGAAGCCCGTGCTCAGGGACATTTTCTTGGGCGCGGTGGCGCTGACTGTACGGTTGCTCCGCGGATTTCTGTACGTGCCCGTTGCCGCTCGGGAGCTCGGGATCACTCAGCAATCACGCTGCGGCCTTGCCTCCCCTGGTGGCCGCGCCTTCACAGGGCGGGCGAGGCTTCGCTCCGGGATGTGGATAGACCGACCTCGCGATCGTCGCGGAGAGCCACCCGACTGTCCATCCGGCGAAAACCAGGAGGAAGACTGACGTTTTGTCGTGAGTGGCACTACTCGCCACAGCAGCCAGGATCACTGCCCAGACGATGAAACAGCCGATGGAGTACGCCTTGTAGCTGTTGGTCCGATTCCTGATCCGGCGGAGAAACATGGCGGTCATCCTTTCGAAACGTCTGCGCGGCCTCGCGTCGCCTACCGCGACGGAACGAGCGCCCGGCAAGAGAACCCGCTTCGGGTCTCCCGCGTCCCCCTTTTCGGACTTCCCGGTTGGCGCCCGATGGATCGTCAACCTCCTGATCGCCACGAAGCACGTGGACACCGGCATCAGCCGGCTTGGCCCGGCCGAGATGTGTGCACGTTCATTGCCTCCCCTGACCGAAGGGCGTAGCCTCCCCAACTTCAGACCCACCACTGGAGGTCGAGATGGCTGCAACAGAGACCGCCTGGCAGA
>DATCOE010000092.1:0-6160 GCA_036564885.1 Gaiellaceae bacterium
CCCTCGACGAACCAGGTGCCGGTCAGCCCGTAGCCGCCGACGAGCAGCAGCCCGATTGTCCAGATACGCGCGGCACGTGACGAGGTCTTTCCGGCGTCCCGCTCGAGCAGGTGGGCGAGGAACGCCAGCACCCAGAGGACGACTGTGAGCATCAGGTAGGTGTGGAAGTGTGCGACGACCCAGACGGTGTTGTGCAGGCGGAAGTTGATCGGGATGATCGAGTCGATCACGGCGCCCGTGCCGCCGATCGCCCAGCCGGCCAGGCCGACGTAGAGCAGGGTGGAGGCGAGCGTCCAGCGGTAGGCGGAGCCCCAGACGAGCATCGTCATCGAGTAGATCGTGATCACTGCGACCGGGATCAGCGCCCCATAGGAGGCGATCTCGGAGATCACCTGCGCCCAGACCGGCTGGACGAAGTCCATGTAGAGGTGGTGCGAGTAGGCGATGGCGATGAAGACGAGCGAGCCGGCCCAGCCGGCGACGAAGACCTTGGTCGTCTTGTAGGGCCGGCCGGCGTAGCGGGGCAGGATCACGTAGACGGCGCCGGCGGCGAGGTAGATGACGAGGTTGGCGATCGAGTGGCCGAAGAAGTAGACGAGGTTCTTCGCGACCAGCGCGTCGACGCCGACCCCGGCGTCGTAGGTGTGGCCGAGCAGGCCGACGACGATCGCCATCCCGGTTGCCATTGAGAGCAGTCCTTCGATCGCGACGACGGTGGCGGCGATCGCCTGCGGCGGTGGTGCCTCCGGCTCGCGGCCGCGCAGGTACTGCCAGCCGAGCGTGCGCACGAGGCCGCCGTACGTGGACGTGGTCTGCTCGAGCACGTCGAGGCAGTAGACGAAGAAGCCGGTGCCGACCAGGAGCAGGCCGACGAAGAAGAGGCTCTCCGACCAGACCGGCCACTGCCCGACCGGATAGAACGGTAGCGGCGGCAGGAACGTCCAGCCGGCCCCGAAGCCGCCGATCAGCGTCGCGACGAGCACCCCGACCGCGCCGGTGACGACGAGGCCGTAGCTCGCGAGCATGCGCCCCACCCGCAGTGGCACGTCGGCGTGCAGCACGTACCAGAGTGCGCCCATCATCGCGAGCAGCGTCCCGGTGATCATCCCGCCGCCGTGCAGGGTCATCAGCCGGTAGAACCAGGCCGGCGACAGCCCGATCACGGTCGCCTGCGTCAGCCGCATGATCAGGCCGAGCACGCCCATCAACGCGACTAGGCCGATTCCGGTGGCGGCGAAGAGCAGGCCGATGCGCCGCTCGACTCCGCTTGCCTCGACCGTGAACGCGGCCGCGCGCGGATGCAGCGCCGAGGAAGCAGGTGCGGTGACAGCTGCCATCAGCGCCGCACCACGGTGAGGGAGCCTTCCATCGTCGAGTGGCTGAGCCCGCAGTACTCGAGGCAGCGGATCCGGTAGACGCCGGCCTCGCCCAGGGTCAGGTTGAGCTTGTTGTGGTAGCCGGGCATCGCCTGCACCGAGCCGATCAGGTGGCCGTGCGGGTCATAGAGGCCGAAGCCGTGGTTGACGTCGACCGAGGTGACGTCGAAGCGCACGCGCGTGTCGGCCGGCACCCGGTCCGGCTGAAGCGACCAGAAGAACTGCCCGCCGGTCACTTTCACCACCGTCCGCCCGGCTGCGCCGCCGCTCGCGTAGGGCAGGTCGAACAGTGAGATCCCGACCACCAGCACGCCGATCACGAGCAGCAACGCCAGCCAGCGCTTGCGCAGCCAGTAGCCGACGTCGTGGACGCGCTCCTCTCCAACCTCCGAGCCCGCCTGCACGCCGATCACGACGAAGACGGCGGCGAGCAGAAGCGCGATCGCGGCGAAGACGACGCCGATCGCGATCTGCGGATCCCCGTAGTGGAGACTCACGCGGCAACCCCGAGCAGCAACGGCCGCACGGCCGCGCTTGTCCCCGCGCAGCAGCCTCCGATTGACTCGCTACCTCGGTTGTGAACGACTTCCGGCACGACTCCCTCCAGCGGCGACAAGGGAACATACACCGTAGTCCGATCTTCTCTCCTGCGACGAGTTGGCGACGGTGCGGTGGTGCGGGATCTCGCCGTTCCCCCCGAGCGGTGGCGCCGGCTACGGCTGGTAGTCGCCGACGGTCTCACGTGTCGCCACCGCCACTCGGTTCCAGGCGTTGATGGCCGCGATCTGCCAGATCAGGTGGGCCAGCTCTTCCGCGTCGAAGTGACGGGCGGCTTCCTCGTAGATGTCGGCCGGCACGTGCGTGTCGGCGACGAGCGTGACGGCGTCGGTCAGTGCGAGCGCGGCCCGCTCGCGCTCGCTGTAGAACGGCGCCTCGTGCCAGGCGGCGACGGCGTAGAGCCGCTGCTCGGACTCGCCGTCCTTGCGCGCGTCCTTGGTGTGCATGTCGATGCAGTACGCGCAGCCGTTCAGGATCGAGGCGCGCAGCTTGACGAGCTCGCGCAGGACGGGGTCGATCCGAATCTCCCGCTCGAGCGCGACCAGCGCCCGCGCGAGGGCGGGCGCCTCGCGGCCGATGTTCATCCGCTCGGTCTCGAAGCCGGTGCCGCTCTCGGTGCTCATCCCGTGTTCCTCCTTCTGCCTGCCGTTGTCAGTCGTTCGCCTGCGCCAGCCGCTGCACGCGCCGGCGGCCCTGCCTGTGGGAAGACGCGCTCTGCCGTTTTCGCCAGCGTCGGGGCGCCAGAGGCGCTGTCGGTCTGTGAGCGGAACGGCGAGGTCGGCGCCGAGGTCGAACGGCTCGCTCGATGGGCGCGCCGTTGCGGCTTCGGTCGTTGCGGCTCACATGCTCACCTTGAGGCGATCGTGTGCGCGGAGCCGGTGGGATGCGGCGTGAGGGTCGCGAGTCGAGGCCGGGGCGGGAGGCCGGCGCGGTGTGGGTGCCGGGCGCCGATGAGGACGCGTCGGCCGGGTTCGATCGCGCTCGCCTCGCCGGCGGGCACGTGCACCCGCCGGCCGCCGCGCTGGATGACCAGCGCCTCGGGCCAGAAATCGTACGGCGCTACAACGACCGCTTCGACCTGTCCGTGTGATGCATCCGGCCAGCTGGCCTCGACGCCCTGCGCGTGGAGGAGTTCGTAGCGGAACCGGAGCCGTCCGTTTGTCGGCGTGATCAGGTGCTTCATGTTGGGACCTCCCCGTGGAGAAGGGCTCGGAGCGCGAATAGGTGGCGCCGGCGGCGAGGGTCGGGTGTGGGAGCGGCCGAACCTGGCTCGGGGTCGCCGCGGATCAGCGCGACCACCCGGGCGGCCGCTCCGTCGCGGAGCAGCTGCGCCGGCGAGGTTCTGTCGGGGACGAGCGTGGTGGTCATGAAGCGGTGGAGGTCCAGGCTTGTCCAGCCTGCGGCGGTGGCGGCGGCCAGCAGTTCGGGGAGTGCCTGGTGGGGGCCGCACCCGTCCGGGCCGAGCTGCCAGGCGGGCACGAAGTAGCCGAGGCCGCTTCGATGGGCCTGGCGCATCGACCAGGGCCCCGGAACGACGAGCAGTTCGCCCGCGCGCGCGAGCGCCTCGAGGCGGGCGACGTCGATGCCGAGCGCGACCGCGGCCCAGCTGAGCGTCAGTGCGGTGTCGCACAGGCCCGGGTAGGCGGCGTCGGCGTCCTCCTCGCTCGGTGCCTCGAGTGGGCCGAGCCGCGGCGTTGCGGTTGTGGGCGGGGCGATCACAGCGGTACCCGGGTCGGCTGGACGGTCACCTGTCCGACCTTGTAGTCGACGTTGCCGTCGATCGTGCGGCCGATGAAGCAGCGGTCGTGGGCAACGCGCGCTGCGTGGTCGTACTCGACGCTTCGCTGCGGGTCGGCGTCGACAATCGTCGGTGAGACGGTCAGCCGCTCGAAACGGGCCTGGGTCGGGTAGCCGGTGACGGTGCCGGCGGCGGCGACGCGCACGGCGGTCGCAGGCAGGCCGGCGCGATTCAGCAGCCCCAGCAGCGTGGCCGAGTAGCAGGAGGCGACGGCGCAGACGAGCAGTTCCTCAGGATTCGTGCCCTCGCCACGGCCGCCCATCGACTTCGGCGTTGAATACTTGAACGCGAGGTCGTCGGTGACGATCCTGCCGGCTCCCTCGCGCCCGCTTCCCGACCATTCGAGCTCGACCTCGAACGCGAGCTCACCCATGGCTCTCATCTCCTTCACGTCGCGGTATCACGCTGCTCCTAGCATACCTGTTTTACCTCATGCATAATGGGAGAAACAATGAACGAGGAGGCGCCCCGATGTCGATCGATCTGTCTCGCAGCCTGGCCGAGCTGGTGCTCGAGCGGCCGGCCCACGCGCGCGTGCTCGAGCGGCTCGGGCTCGACTATTGCTGCGGCGGCAAGCGCAGCCTCGCCGCCGCGTGCGCCGAGCGGGGTCTCGACCCGGCGACGGTGGTCGTTTTCCTCGAGAGTGCGCTCGAGCCGTCGGCGTCCGAGAGCGCCGATTGGACGACCGCGTCGCTCGCCGACCTTTGCGCCCACATCGCGGAGGTGCATCACGGGCGGCTGCGCTGGGAGCTGCCGCGACTGGCCGACCTGGCCGCGCGGGCGGTTGCGGCGCACGGCGCCGAACGACCGGAGCTGCACGAGCTGCGCGATGTGTTCCTGTCGCTGCGTTCGGAGCTCGAGGAGCACATCGTCGACGAGGAGGAATGGGTCTTTCCCGCGCTTCTGGCGGGCGAGGTCCCCGGCGCGGAGGAGCTGGCGCAGCTCGAGCGGGAGCACGACGAGGCGGGTGCGGCTCTTCATCGGCTGCGCGAGCTGACCGCGGGCTACGACACCGAGCGCGCGCTCTGCGCCACCCACCGAGCGCTGCTGGACGGGCTGCACGGGCTCGAGCTCGAGCTGCACCAGCACGTCCACGAGGAGAACAACGTGCTCTTCCCGCGGGCGCGGGCGCTCGCCGCGTGAGCCATCCGGGTGGCGATCGCCTGCCCCGCCGGCGATCCGGTTCAGGAGTGTGGCGCTCCGGGTTTGAAGACCATCAGGGCGATGATCGCGAGCAGCAGGAGCGCGGAGAGGTAGTTGATGGTGAGGGTGGGGCGGTCGTCGAGCAGCGCGCGTAGCTCCGGGCTCGTCGGCTTGCCCTCGCTCGCGAGCCGGGTCGCGAGCTTGCGGGCCCGCTTCGGGCGTTGGCCGCCGATCGCGCCGAGCACGACGACGGTCAGCAGCAGGCCGAGTGCGGCGTCGATCCAGCCGGCGCCGTAGCCCCAGTCGCCGAGGTGGACGAGCCAGAGGCCGAAGCCGAGCACGAGCAGCGTTCCGAGTGCGACGAGCAGGACGCCGATCCGGCTGAGGCCGAGTAGCAGCGCGATCTCGGCCGGCGTCTTTCGGCGTCGCGCGGTCTCGAAGGCGACCCCGGCGACGATCGTGCCGGCGATGAACGAGAACGCGCCGAGCAGATGGAAGAAGAGGGCGACGTCCTCCATCAGGCGGCGGCGACCTGGCTCAGGGCGACGAGCAGGATTCGCATCGCCGCGAGCGTCGGCAGGATCTCGTCGAGGAATGGGTGCTGGCCGTCGGGGCCGGGCAGCGCGCGGAGACGCTCGTATGCCGCGGTCAGCTCGGGCGACGCGCCGGGGTCGAGCGTGGACTCCGACTCCTCCTCGACGAGCGCGGCCGCGCGCTCGACGACCTCGGGGCGCTCGGCGGCGAGCGCGAGCGCGTACTCGAAGTCCTCGCGGCAGGCGCGGATCAGCGGGACGTAGGGGTGCCAGGTCGGCTGCGGCACAGGCAGTCGGGCGCACAGAACACGGAGCTCGTGCAGGAGCCGCGCGGACTCGTCTGTCAACGGGCGGCCTCGGCGGTGTGTCTCGTCGCGCGGGCCGATGCGGTCGCCAGCCGGCGCCTGCGCGTCTGCTGAAGCACGGCGGAGGCGACCGTGGCGAGGAGGAAGAGCGCGATCGCGGTGGCGTTCAAGAGGCCGCCGCGCTGCGCGAGCTGGAAGTCGCCGCCGAGGTCGCCAGCGATCCGCAACACGAGCCCGGCGTGGAGGAGCGCGAGGTGCGCGTAGAAGGCGCGGCGGAAGGGGATCGCGATCCCGAGCACGCCGGGGAAGATCACGGGCGCGTGGCCGAAGATCATCGAGAAGACGAAGCCGAGGAAGATCGTGTGCAGTTCGGCGTCGTGGGCGGGCCCGGCGACCGCGGCGCCGTAGCGCAGCCAGAGGACGCCGCCGACGCCGAGCCAGATGTAA
>DATCOE010000093.1:0-35883 GCA_036564885.1 Gaiellaceae bacterium
ACGGCGTTCGTCAGCGAGATCCTCGTGCACTCGCTCAACGCGTTCGCGCATGCCGTCGGCGCGAGCGAGTTCTTCATCGCGGCCGTGATCGTCGCGATCGTCGGCAACGCCGCCGAGCACGGCGGCGCGATCGTGATCGCCCGCGCGGGGAAGATGAAGCTTGCGAGCGAGATCGCGATCTCCTCGAGCGCACAGGTGGCGCTGCTCGTCACGCCTGCGGTGATGCTCCTGTCGCTCTTCTTCGCCCACCCGCTGCCCCTGACGTTCCGCTGGGAGGAGGTCGCGGCGATGGCCGGTGCCGTGCTGATCGTCGGCGTGATGGTGCGGGATGGGTTGTCGCGGCGCTGGGAAGGCGCGCTTCTGCTCGTCGTCTACCTCGCCGTGGCCGTCGGCTTCCTCCTCGCGGGCAACCGCTGATCCGTAGCCGCTCAGGGAGGTTCCGGATACACAAGCTACGAAGCCGCCGGTAGGTTTGGGGGCATGAGCGCCATCGACGAATCGGGCGTTCCGGCGCCCGCACAGGTAGGCGGAACCGTCGTCGAGGGCCGCGAGATCACCCGCCGCTACGGCGAGGGCTCGACCGCGGTCGACGCGCTCCGCGGCGTCTCGATCGACGTCCAGGCCGGCGAGCTCGTCGCCGTCATGGGACCGTCCGGCTCCGGCAAGTCGACGCTGATGCACATCCTCGCCGGGCTCGACACGCCGACCGACGGCAGCGTGGAGATCGCCGGGACGGAGATCACGACGCTCGCCGACGCGAAGCTGACGCGGCTCCGCCGCGCGCACATCGGCTTCGTCTTCCAGTTCTTCAACCTGCTCCCGATGCTGACCGCGGAGGAGAACGTCGTCCTGCCGCTCTCGATCGCCGGCGAGAAGCCGGAGGAGCGCTGGCTCGAGGAGCTGCTCACAGAGACCGGGCTTGCCGACCGCCGGACACACCGCCCGTCGGAGCTCTCCGGCGGCGAGCAGCAACGCGTCGCGCTCGCGCGCGCGCTCGTTTCGCGGCCGACGATCCTCTTCGCGGACGAGCCGACAGGCAACCTCGACTCCAAGACCGGCGGCGAGATCCTCGAGCTGCTGCGCACCTCGGTGAACGCCTACGGCCAGACGACGGTGATGGTCACGCACGAGCCCCGTGCGGCCGTGATCGCGGACCGCGTCCTGTTCCTCGCAGACGGACTGATCGTCGAGGAACGGCGCAGTGCGACGGCCGCCGAGGTGCTCGAGGTGATGAGCACCCTCAGCTCGTGATCGGCGTCGCTCTCAAGGGCCTGCTCGGCCGGAAGCTGCGCGCCACGCTCACTGCGATCTCGATCGTGCTCGGCGTCGCGATGATCAGCGGCACCTACGTTCTCACGGACACGATCAAGGCCGCGTTCAACACCGTCTTTACCCAGGTCTACAAGAACACCGACGCCGTGATCACGGGCAAGAGCGCGATCGGCGGCAACGCGAACAACGGCGCCGTGCTGCCGTCGCTGCCGCAGTCGCTGCTCACACGCGTGCGCGGCCTCCCGGGCGTGGAGGTCGCCGAGGGGGGCGTCAACGACCAGGCGAAGCTCGTGGGCCCCGACAACAAGGTCGTCTCGCGTGGCGGTGCGCCGAGTCTCGCGTTCAGCGTCCACCCGCGCGGCGACCAGCGCTTCAACCCGCTCGTCCTCTCCGACGGCCGCTGGCCCAGCGGGTCGCACGAGATCGCAATCGACGCGATGACGGCGTCGACCAAGCACTTCACGGTGGGTGACTCGATCGGCGTGCTCGCGCAGGGCCCGCTCAAGCGCTTCCGCATCACCGGGCTCGTCCGCTTCGCCGGCCTGAGCTCGCTCGGCGGCGCGACGCTCGCGATCTTCGACCTGCCCACCGCGCAGCGGATCTTCAACAAGGAGGGCAAGCTCGACTCGATCGGCGTTGCCGGCAAGCCGAATGTCACGCCCACCCAGCTTGTCGCCCAGATCCGGCCGCTGCTCCCGCAGACCGCGCAGGTCCGGACGGGCCAGCAGGAGGCGAAGCAGGCGGCGAAGGATACGAACGGCTTCCTGAGCATCCTCGAGTACTTCCTGCTTGCCTTCGGCTTCGTTGCGCTCTTCGTCGGCATCTTCGTGATCGCGAACACGATGGGCATCACCGTGGCGCAGCGAATGCGCGAGCTCGCGACCCTCCGCACGCTCGGTGCGACGCGCCGGCAGGTGTACTGGTCGGTCGTGCTCGAGGCGTTCGTGATCGGGGTGTTCGGGTCCCTCGTCGGGCTGTTCCTCGGCCTCGGCCTCGCCAAGCTGCTGAACCAGGTTTTCGTCTGGTTCGGGATCGACCTCCCACAGGTCGGAACGGTGTTCGCGACCCGAACGGTCGTCGTGGCGCTCGTCGTCGGGGTCGTCGTGACGCTGATCGCCGCGATTCGGCCCGCGCTGCGCGCGACGCGCGTACATCCGATCGCAGCGGTGCGCGAAGGTGCTGTGCTCCCCCCGTCGCGCCTGGCCCGCTTCGGGCCCCACATCTCGATCGTCGTGATCGCGCTGGCGTTCGGGCTGATGCTCTTCGGCCTCTTCGGCTCAGGCACGACGAAGGTGCACCTGATCTTGCTCGGCATCGGTGCGGTCGCCGTCTTCATCGGCGTGGCGATGCTCGCGCCAACGCTCGTGCCGCCAATCGCACGCGTCCTGGGGCACCCGGCGGCGCGCTGGGGCGGCGCGCCGGGAGTTCTCGCCCGCGGCAACTCGATCCGGAACCCGTCGCGCACCGCGTCGACCGCGTCTGCACTGATGATCGGGCTCACGCTCGTGACCCTCGTCTCGGTGCTCGCGGCGGGGCTGAAGACGACGTTCGAGAACTCCGTGAACACGCTCTTCAGCGCGGACTACGCGCTCACGTCGCAGAACGGGTTCACGCCCACGTCGATCGCGTCGGAGCAGGCGCTGCGCGGTGTGCCAGGTGTCGATGTCGTGAGCGGCGTCCGCGCCGGCGAGGGCGAAGCGTTCGGCACGCGGATAGGCCTCACGGCGATCGAGCCGACCGCGAACAAGGTGATCGACCTGAAGTGGAAGGACGGCAGCCCTGCCACACCCGCCCAGCTCGGGAACGATGGCGCGATCGTCGCGAAGAGCTACGCGAAGGACCACAACCTTCAGGTCGGCTCGCCCATCGAGCTGAAGACGCCGACAGGCGGAACGCTGCACCTGGCGCTGCGCGGCATCTTCGATCCGCCCAAGGGCGGCTCGCCCTTCGGCGACATCACGATCTCCGCGCAGCGGTTCGACCGGGAGTACCCGAATCCACAGAACCTCTTCACGTTCCTGAAAACGCGCGGCGGGGTCACCGGCGAGACCACCGCTCGGCTCAAGCAGGCGCTCGTGCGCTTCCCCGACGCGAAGATCCAGACGAAGGCGCAGTTCACGAAAGTCCAGGAGAGAGGGATCAACCTCCTGCTGCAGCTCCTGTACGTCCTGCTTTCGCTCTCGATCGTGATCAGCCTCTTCGGAATCGTGAACACCCTGGTGCTGACGGTGTTCGAGCGGACGCGCGAGATCGGGATGCTGCGGGCCGTCGGCATGACGCGCCGCCAGGTGCGCAACATGATCCGGCACGAGAGCATCATCACCGCCCTGCTCGGCGCGACTCTCGGGATCCCGATCGGCGTCGTGCTGGCGCTGATGGTCGGGAAGGCGATCGACTACCCCGCGTTCACGATCCCGTGGGGAACGCTCGTCGTGTTCGTCGTCGCCGCGGTGATCGCCGGCCTCGTGGCCGCGATCTTCCCGGCGCGGCGCGCGGGGAGGCTGAACATCCTCGAAGCGCTGAAGTACGAGTAGCGCTCGGGGTCAGACCCAGAGCGTCGGCTCGCGCGTGACCGGGTAGCCCGCGAGCACGAGCCGCACGACGTTGCCCTCTGCGTCGCGCTCGATGCGCAGCGCCTCGCCCTGTTCCCAGCCGGACTCGACACGCCAGCGGTCGTCGCTCTCGCGCACGATCACGGCCGACGGCTTCCAGTCCGCATCGTCGGGGAAGCGCGCGTCGAGCTTACCGTCCTTCCAGCGCAGCGTGAATGCCGCTCCCTCCATGAACCAGATGCCCAGCAGCGGCAAGACATCGTCGGGCGGCGGCTCCTCGACCTTCCAGGGGGCGGGCGGCGCAGGCCACTGCTCGACCGTCGCCGCGACGAGCTTCTTCGCCAGCTCGCCGAGAGCTGCGCTGCTCGAGTTCGTGAGGATCCCGACGCCGACCTTGTCGGAGGGCGAGACGTAGACCGCGGCGATGAAGCCGGGCATCGAGCCGCCGTGGCCGGCGAGGATGCGGTCGCCGTCGCGCTGCAGCATCAGGCCGAGCCCGTAGCCGCCGCTCCAGCGCACGTGGTCGTCGATCGTCTGGACGGTGCGCATCTCCTCGACGGTCGTGCGCGCGAGCACCGATTCGTCCGGCTTCGCGACGAACGCCGCCCAGGTGCAGAGGTCGCGGACGGTCCCCCACATCTGGCCTGCCGCGATCCACGCCCCGGTGGTGACCGGCGCTTCGTCCCAGACGCCCTCGACGTACGGCTGCACGAGGTAGCCGGCCGCGGCGGGCTGCTGCGGCTCGAAGGTCGTGCGCGTGAGCCCGAGCGGCGTGAGCAGGCGATCCTGCACGTACTGCGCGTACGGGACGCCGGAGACGCGCTCGACGACGACGCCGAGCAGCGCGAACGCGAGATTCGAGTAATGGAAGCGCGCGCCAGGTGGGAGCACCTGCTCGGCCTCGCCGAGCGTGTCGAGCAGCTCCGGCACGTCGGCGAAACGCGCCTTTAGCCAGGCGTCGTCGTGGGTCTCGCGCTGCAGCCCCGACGTGTGCGAGAGCAAGCGGCGCAACGTCGGCGCGTGTGCGGCAGCGTCGACGTGCTTGTCGAGTGAGTCTTCGAGGTCGAGCTTGCCGTCGTCACGCAGTTGCATGATCGCCGCGGCGGTGAAGGTCTTCGTGATCGAGCCGAGCCGGTACTGCGTGTCGGGCGTCGCCTCGCGCGCCGCCGCCACGTCCGCGGCGCCGACGGCGTGCTCCCAGACGAGCTCGCCGTCGCGAATGACAGCGGCCGCGATGCTCGGAAGGCGCTGGTCTCGCTGCTCGCGCCGGACCCGGCGCTCGAGCTCGGCCGCGAGCGTCTCAGGCGCCGGCACGGTCACTCGCTCCCAGCGCGCCGGGCACGACCTCGACGGCGCGCTCGATGTCGTCGTCGGAGATGTCGAGGTGCACGACGGCGCGCATGATCGTCGGGTGGATGGTGTCGGAGATGCCGACACCCACGAGGGCCGCGCGCGCTTCCGCCTCTTGCCAGGTGAGGGCGAGCGGCGCAATGTCGATCTGGACGAAGTTCGTCTCGGTCTGCTCGGGCTCGACCTGCAGGCCTGCTGCAGCCCAGCCTTCGGCAAGGCGCTGCGCGCGGGCGTGGTCGTCGGCGATCCGGTCGACGTGGTGGTCGAGGGCGTAGACGCCCGCGGCGGCGACGATCCCGGCCTGCCGCATCGCGCCGCCGAAGAGGTGCTTCCCGCGCCGGGCCGCGACCATCAGCTCGGCCGAGCCCGCGATGAGTGCGCCGAGCGGGCAGCCGAGCCCCTTCGAGAGGCAGAGCGTCACGGCATCGAAGCGCCGCCCGATCTCGGCGGCGCTCACGCCGAGCGCGGTTGCCGCGTTCACGAGCCGCGCACCGTCGAGGTGGAGCTTCAGGTCGTGCTCTCGCGCCGCCTCGGCGATCGCGTCGATCTGCTCGAGCGACCAGGTGCGGCCGCCCGAGGAGTTGTGGGTGTTCTCGATCGAGACAACCCTCGTGCGCGGCATGTGGCCGCTGCGCCAGTCGCGCACGGCCGTGCGCACCTGCTCCGCCGCGAAGGTGCCGTGCCGCCCGGGAAGGCCGCGCATCACGAGCCCGCTGAACACGGCGGGCCCGCCCTGCTCGTAGAGCAGCACATGTGCGCTCTCCTCCGCGAGCAGCTCGTCGCCCGGCTGCGTGAGGATGCGCAGCGCGATCTGGTTGGCCATCGTCGCGGTCGGCACGAAGACGGCGGCCTCGTGGCCGAGAAACGCGGCGGCGCGCCGCTCCAGCTCGAGGACGGTCGGGTCCTCTCCGTACTGCTCGTCGCCCACGACGGCGTGCGCCATCGCGTCACGCATGGCGAGGGTCGGGCGGGTCATCGTGTCCGAGCGAAGGTCGATCACGCCACGGACGCTACCGAGTCCTCCTCCGCCAGTGCGTCGATCTCGGCGAGCGTCTTGCCGCGGGCCCGCTCGATTCGCTCGAACCGCTTCTGGAACTGCGTGGTCGCCCACGCGAGCACGGTGTCGCGCTCGACGCCGAACGGCGAGACGTCGCCCCACGGCTCGTAGGTCTCCTGGACGAATCCGAGGGCGAGCGGGAGCAGCTCTTCCATGCGCGCCGCGACGACAGCCCAGAGCGCGGCATCCGCAGCGACGAGGCGGCTGAGCAGGTAGACGCCGTACGCGATGTGCCGCGCCTCGTCGCGCTTCACGTAGCCGAGCCCCTGGCGCAGCCCGGGCAGGAGGTCTCGCTCGACGAGTGCGTCGTGGTAGACCTGATAGCCGGTCTCGGCGAGCACGCCCTCGACGACCATGTTGTAGGTCACCGCCGCGCGCGCCTGCGCTGCAGGTGAGGGATCCTCGAGCAGCGCGTTCATGGACCGCGGAAGCTCGTCGTAGAAGATCGTGCGGTACGACGGCGTGTGCCAGCGCTCGAGATCGGTGGGTGCGCCCGCCACCTCGTCGATGAACCGCGCGAAGAGCTGGGTGTGCTTGCCCTCCTCGAAGAGGAAGGTCGTGAGATAGAGCTCCTCTTCGAGACGCCCTTCGCGCGCGATCGTCAGCACGAGCGGCAGCAGGTCGAGGGTCACGCCCTCTTCGCCGGCCAGGAAGAGCGACGCGATCTGCGTGAGCGCCCCGCGCTCGTCGTCGGGGAGCTCGAGCCATTGCTCGCGGTCGCGACGGAAGTCGAGGTCGGACGGATCCCAGACGCCCAGCCGCTTGGCCTTGTCGTAGAGGCGGAGCGGGAAGCTGTCGCGCAGGCCGCCGCCCGTCGATCTGAAGCCTTCGCGGAGTGGCACGGATCGGGCCATGGGGGATTCTCGCACGCTACCGTGGCCACGTGGATCTGACGCTGCTCGAGAACACCCTGCGCGAGCACGGCGAGCCGGCCTACCGCCCGGGCCAGGTGTGGGACTGGGCCGCCGGTGGCGCTGCCGGCTATAACGCGATGTCGAACCTCCCCCGCGCGCTGCGCGAGGAGCTCGCCGCCGCGGTCCCGTTCTCGACCTTGACCGTCGAGACGCAGCGCGAGTCGAAGGACGGCACGATCAAGACGCTCTTCAAGACGGCCGACGGGCATCCGGTCGAGGCCGTGCTCATGCGCTACCGCGACGGCCGCCGGTCGCTGTGCCTGTCCTCGCAGTCGGGCTGCCCCCTGACGTGCACGTTCTGCGCGACCGGCCAGATGGCGTTCGGCCGCAACCTGACCGCCTCGGAGATCCTCGACCAGGCACTGCACTTCAGGCGCATGACACCTGTCGACCACGCGGTGTTCATGGGCATGGGCGAGCCGATGCTCAACTTCGACGAGGTGCTGGCGGCCGCGCGGAGGCTGCCGGACGTCGGGATCACCCACCGGCGCACAACGATCTCGACGGTGGGCTGGCTGCCGGGGCTGAAGCGCTTCGTCGACGAGGTCGACGTGCCCATCAGGCTCGCGCTGTCGGTGCACGCACCAAACGACGAGCTGCGCTCGAAGCTCATGCCGGTGAACGACACGTATCCGCTGCGCGACATCCTCGCCGAGTGCAGGCGGCACGTCGAGCTCACGAACCGCCGCGTCTACATCGAGTACGTTTTGCTCGCGGGCGTGAACGACGCACCCGCGCAGGGAACCGCCCTCGGCAAGCTGCTCGGCCGCGACCACTTCAAGGTGAACCTGATCCCCTACAACCCGACCGGAATGTACGACGGCTCGTCGCGCGACCGCATCGCGGCGTTCAAGCTCGCACTCGACCGCACGCGGGTACCGTCGACCGTGCGCCTGACGCGCGGCCGCGACATCGAGGCGGCGTGCGGCCAGCTCGCGACCGCGCCGAAGGCGCGCAAGCGCGCCGCGGCCGTGCCCGCCGGGAGATAGCAGTGGAGCAGCGGGTCAGCCTCGTCACGCTCGGGGTCGCGGATCTCGCGGCAGCGCGGCGCTTCTACGAGGCGCTCGGCTGGAGCTCGGCGTCCGGTCCCGACGACGGCGTCGTCTTCTTCCAGGCCGGCTCGATGGTGCTCGGCCTCTGGAGCCGCGAGGCGCTCGCGAAGGACAGCGGCACCGAGGACCCGGGCGGCTGGAGCGGCATCGCGCTCGCGCACAACGTGCGCTCGCCGGCCGAGGTCGACCAGGTGGTCGCCGAGGCCCGTGCCGCCGGCGCGACGGTCGTCCGCGAGGGCACGCCGACGTTCTGGGGCGGCTACTCGGGTGCGTTCCTCGATCCGGACGGCCACGTCTGGGAGGTCGCGCACAACCCCGGGTGGGAGCTCGGCCCGGACGGCGCGGTCGTGCTCGAGTAACGGGGTAGGCTCGCGGCCATGATCGATCGACTCCCGCGCCTGCTGCTTCACGCCGAAGGCGCTGCCGTCGCCGCCGCAGCGATTGCCCTCTACTTCCACGCCGACTACCCCTGGTGGTTGCTCGTCGTACTCGTGCTTGCGCCCGATCTGTCCATGGTGGGCTACCTGGCCGGCACACGCATCGGCGCAGTCGCGTACGACGTAGTCCACACGTATGCACTTTCGGTCGTCATGGCGGCATCCGGATGGATCGCGGACGCTGAGTTGGCGGTTCAGATCGGCTTGATCTGGATCACGCATATTGGCATCGATCGCGCACTCGGATACGGCCTCAAATACCCGACGGGGTTCAAAGACACGCACCTCCAGCGCGTGTAGCCGCGGGGCATCCAGAGGCTTGATGTGGATTGGCCGCACGCACTCCCGACCGCGGCACCGAACGATACGTCACGCAACTGCCGCGACCACCGCCTCGCGCGGGCCGAGCTCGAGCGCGCCGTCGACGACCTCTTCGTCGCGCGAGCGGTCGCTGCCGATCACGATCGCGCCCGTCACGCCTGCCAGCACGGCCGCCGTATCGCTGAGGTTCACCGCGACGAGCGCGCCGCCCTCGCGGCGGAACGCCCATACGCCTGACGGCCCCTCCACCGGCTCGTATGCCCCCGTCAGGAGCCCTCGGTGCCTGCGCAGCGCGATCAGGTCGCGCGTGAGCGTCAGGATCGAATTCGGGTCGTCGCGCTGCGCCGCGACGTTGCGCGAGCGGTCGCCGACCGGGAGCCACGGCTCGACGCCCGGCTCGGCGAAGCCGGCACCTTCCTCGTCGCTCCAGACCATCGGCGTGCGGCAGCCGTCGCGGTCGGCGACGTCGCGTTGCCGTTCGGGTGGCACGTCGACGACTTCCATGCCGATCTCGTCGCCCTGGTAGAGGATGCACGCGCCGCGCAGCGAGAGCAGCGCGACGAGCGCGCAGCGAATCGCATCCTCGTCGCCGTCGCACCACCTGGTCGGAAAGCGCGGATCGTCGTGGCTCGACGCGTGCCAGACCGGGGTCGCGCCCGCGGGATACCGGCGCTCCGTCTCCTCCACGACCGCAGCGAGCTGTTCCGCGACGAACGGCGTGTGCACGAACGCGAGGTTCATGCACAGCTGCAGCCCGTCCGGCACGAGGTAGGTCATGAGCTTGTCGACCTCCAGCACGTACGTCTCGCCGAGGAGCAGCCGCTCGGGGTCGTACTCGGCCGCGACGCCGCGCCAGCGCCGATGCACGTCGACGGCCTCGGGCAGCCCCATGTTGTATTTCGGCCACTGGCCGACACGCTGCCACGCCGGCGAATCGGTCGGCCGCGCCGGTGGGTTGTCCCGCAGCTGCGGGTCATTGACGAGCGCGTGCGCGACGTCGATGCGGCACCCGGCGACGCCGCGCTCGAACCAGAAGCGCAGGATCTCGTCGAAGGCGTCCCGCACGTTCTCGTTCCACCAGTCGAGGTCGGGCTGCTTCGCGAGGAAGTTGTGCAGGTAGTACCGGCCGCTCTGCTCGTCGAACGTCCACGCGGGGCCGCCGAACACCGCCTTCCAGTTGTTCGGGGGCGAGCCGTCCGGCTTCGGATCGCGCCAGACGTACCAGTCGCGCTTCGCCGGATCGTGGAACCACGGGTGCTCGTCGCTCGTGTGGTTCGGGACGAGATCGAGCAGCACCCGGATATGACGCCGCTCCGCCTCGACGAGCAGCGTCTCGAGGTCGGCGAGCGTTCCGAAGTCGGGATGCACGCCGCGGTAGTCGGCGACGTCGTACCCCCAGTCGGCGTTCGGCGAGGGGAAGGTCGGGGCGAGCCAGAGCACGTCGACGCCGAGCCAGACGAGA
Organism: Gaiellaceae bacterium; assembly: GCA_036564885.1. Taxonomy (GTDB): domain Bacteria; phylum Actinomycetota; class Thermoleophilia; order Gaiellales; family Gaiellaceae; genus Palsa-739. Next base: position 10,418 of record DATCOE010000093.1, read on the forward strand.
TGGTCGAGCTTCGAGGTGATCCCCGGCAGGTCGCCGATCCCGTCGGCGTTCGAATCGGCGAACGAGCGCGGGTACACCTGGTAGATCACCGCGCGCTCCCACCACGAGCCCGGCATCAAGCGGGCCGGCGAAGGTCGCCGCGATGCACCCAGCCGTGCAGCAGCACGGCGGCGAGGAGGATCGCGTCACCGAGGCAAATCGCAAGATCGGAGACGTTGAACGCGATACCGCCGTGCACGAACGGGTCGGGAACACCGTTCCACGCGATCCCCGAGACGAGCGTTCCGAGCGCTCCGCCGGCGGCAATGCCTGCGCCGAGCGCCACCCCGAGCGACGGGACGCGAGGTGCGAGCGTCAGGAGCGCCAGCGCGATCGCCGCCGCCAGAACGAACACGCCCGGCGCGCGTGCGTGATGGAACGGCGTCGGCGTCAGCGCCTCGTGTGTCAGCGCAACGCTCAGCACGACGAGCGCCGTGCCTGCGGCAACGCTCCGGCGACGTCTCATCAAGCCTCTAGGCGCTCTTGGGTGCCTCTACCGCGACCGGCTGTGCGTCCGGCTCCGGGTGCTGCTCGAAGCCGTACTTCACGACGGGATGCTTCGCGGCGCGTACCTCGTCGAGTCGGCGCACCGGGCGATTGTGCGGCGCTTCCTTGAGGAGCTCGGGGCTCTCCGCCGCTTCCTTCGCGATCGCGAGCATCGCGTCGCAGAAGGCATCGAGCGTCTCCTTCGTCTCGGTTTCCGTCGGCTCGATCATCAGGGCCTCTGCAACGACGAGCGGGAAGTAGATCGTCGGCGGGTGGTACCCGTAGTCCATCAGCCGCTTCGCGACGTCGAGCGCCGTGACGCCGTAATCGCGCTTCAAGTTCCGGGCCGAGAGCACAAACTCGTGCATGCAGAGCCGGTCGTACGGCAGCTCGTACGCGTCCTTCAGACGCGCGAGCACGTAGTTCGCGTTCAGCACCGCGGTCTCCGACATCTCGCGCAGGCGGGGCCCGTACATGCGGATGTACGCGTACGAGCGCACGAAGACGCCGAACGGTCCGGTGAACGCGCGTACCTTGCCGATCGACTTCGGCCGGTCGAAATCGAGACCGAACGTCCCGTCCTCGTGGCGCACGACCGCAGGCACCGGAAGGTAGGGCTCGAGGATGTCGCGCACCGCGATCGGGCCGCCGCCCGGGCCGCCGCCGCCGTGCGGCTGCGCGAACGTCTTGTGCAGGTTGATGTGCACGATGTCGAAGCCCATGTCGCCCGGGCGCGAGATGCCACAGACCGCGTTCAGGTTCGCGCCGTCGTAGTACATGAGTGCGCCGGCGCCGTGGAAGATCTGCTCGATCTGCTCGATGTTCTCGTCGAAGAGCCCGAGCGTCGACGGATTCGTGAGCATGAGCGCCGCCGTGTGCTCGTCGACCTTCGTGCGCAGGTCCTCGACGTCGATGTTGCCGCGAGCGTCGGTCTTGACGGGCGTCATCTCGAATCCCGCCATCGTCACCGACGCGGGGTTCGTACCGTGCGCCGTGTCGGGGATCACGACCTTGCGCCGCTGCGCCGATTCGCCACGCTCCTCGAAATACGCGCGCACGAGCATCAGGCCGGTCAGCTCGCCCTGCGCGCCGGCGGCGGGCTGTAGCGAGACCGCGTGGAGCCCGGTCACCTCGGCGAGGATCTCCTGGAGCCGCCACTCGAGATCGAGCGCCCCCTGGACGCCGTCCTCGTCCTGCAGCGGATGGAGGCTCGCGAAACCGGGCAGCCCGACGAGGCGCTCGTTGACGCGCGGGTTGTACTTCATCGTGCACGAGCCGAGCGGATAGAAGCCGCTGTCGACCCCGAAGTTGCGCGTCGAGAGCTCCGTGAAGTGGCGCACGATCTCGAACTCGGGCACCTCCGGCAGCCGCGGCGGCTCCGCGCGGCGCAGCTCGTCCGGCACCTCGGCCGGCGGCAGCCCCTCGTGGTGCGGGATCGCCGAAGCGCGCCGGCCGGCCTGCGAGCGCTCGTAGATCAGCTTCATCGAGCCACCTCGGCGAGCACGTCGGCGAGGCGGTCGATCTCCTGGGGCGTCCGCTTCTCGGTGACCGCGACGAGCAGGACGTCGTCCATGCCCTCGTAGTCGCGGCCGAGCGCGTAGCCGGGGTGCACGCCCTGTTGCCGCGCGTCGCGGATGACGTCGCGCGCATTCCGTCCGACCCGTACCGCAAACTCCTTGAATGTTGCCCGTTCTGAAAACGCGAGCTCGAGGCCGGCGCGCTCCTGGAGCTGCTGCTTCGCGTACGCGGCCAGCGAGAGACAGGTCTCCCCCAACTCGCGCAGTCCCTGCGGCCCGAGCCACGTGAGGTAGACGAGCCCACCGAGGGCGAGAAGCGACTGGTTCGTCGTGATGTTCGACGTCGCTTTCGCGCGCCTGATGTGCTGCTCGCGCGTCTGCAGGGTGAGGACATAGCCGCGCTGACCCGCGGTGTCTACCGTTTCGCCGACGATCCGCCCGGGCATCCGCCGGATGAACTCCTGCTGTGAGGCGAGGAAGCCGTAGTGCGGCCCGCCGTACGAGGGGAAGTTGCCCGCCGCCTGCCCTTCGCCGAGCGCGAGTGCGCAGCCGTAGCGGCCCGGCGCCTCGAGCACGCCGAGCGACAGCAGGTCGACGTGCGCGACCGCGAGCGCCTCCGCATCGTTCGCCGCGGCAGCGAGCTCCGGCGCCGGCTCGAGGCAGCCGAAGCTGTTCGGTGTCTGGAAGATGACCGCCGCGGCGCCCTCGGCCGCCCGCCGGAGCTCGTCCGGGTCGGTCGTCCCGTTGCGGTGCGGCACTTCGACGATCTCGAGGCCGAAGCCCGGCGCGTACGTCTTCACGACCTGGCGCACCTGCGGGCTCGTCGCCTCGGTGACGACGATCGTCGTCTTGCCGGGCCGCGCGTGCTTCGCGATGTAACACGCGTCGGCGGTGACCGTCGCACCGTCGTAGCCGGAGGCGTTCGAGACGTCCATCCCGGTGAGCTCGCAGATCGCCGTCTGGTACTCGAAGATCGCCTGCAGGACGCCCTGGCTCATCTCGGGCTGGTACGGCGTGTACGCGGTGAGGAACTCGCCGCGCTGCATCACCGTGTCGACGACCGCAGGGACGTAATGGTCGTAGATGCCCGCGCCGAGGAACGAGAGCTCGCGCGCCGTGTCGACGTTGCGTGCGGCGAGCTCACCCATGTGCGCGGAGAGCTCCGCCTCCGAGAGGGGCGGCTCGAGCTGGAGCTCGTGGTCGAGCCGGACGCCGGCCGGGATGTCGCGGAACAGCTCTGCGACCGATGAGACGCCGATCGTGCGAAGCATCTCCTCCCGGTCGTCGTCGGTGAGAGCGAGAAACGGGTGCTGCGTCACTGCTCGGCCAGAACCTGCTTGTACGCCGTGACGTCGAGCAGCGCGTCGACCTCGGACGGATCGGACAGGCGGATCCGGATCAGCCAACCGTCGCCGTAGGGATCCTCGTTCACGGTCTCCGGCGCGTCGACGACCTTCTGGTTCACCTCGAGCACCTCGCCGGAGAGCGGCGCGATCACGTCGGAGACCGCCTTCACGGACTCGACCTCGCCGTACGCGGAGTCCTTCGTCACCGTCGCGCCCGGCTCGGGTGGCTCGAAGTGCACGAGCTCCCCGAGCGCGTCGCCGGCGAACCAGGTCACGCCGAGGACGGCCTCGTCGCCGTCGACGCGGGCCCAGTCGTGCTCACGGTGATACTTCAGATCGTCCGGATACGACTCCGCGGCGGCCAATTCAGTCCTCCCTCTTGTAGATCGGTCTCTTCACGACGCGGGCCCGTCGGGGCTTCCCGCGCACGTCGATCGTCAACTCTGTGTCCGGTGCCGAGTGGCCCGCCGGCACGTACCCCATGCCGATGCCGACCTCGAGCATCGGCGAATGCGAGCCCGAGGTGACCACGCCGCCGTCGGCGATCGGCATGCCGTGGCGCGGGATCGCCTTCTCCTCCATCACGAAGGAGACGAGCTTGCGCGCCGGGCCCTCCTCCTTGATGCGGCGCAGCACGTCCGCGCCGGTGAACTCCTTCTTGCCGAGCGCGCACGTCCAGCCGAGGCCGGCCTCGATCGCATCCGTGTCCGGACCGATGTCGTTGCCGTGCAGCGGCAGCGAGGCTTCGAGGCGCAACGTGTCGCGCGCGCCGAGCCCGCACGGCACGACGCCGCGGGCGAGCACTGCGTCCCAGAGCGCGACCGCATCCTCCGCCATGCAGAGGATCTCGCAGCCTTCCTCGCCGGTGTACCCGGTGCGGTTGACCATCGCCTCGACACCGTCGATGCGCTCTTCGGAGAACGTGAACTGCTTCGCGGGCGGCAACCCGAGCTTCGCGAACGCGTTCGGCCCCTGGACGGCGATGAGCGCGTACTCGTCGGAGACGTCGCGCACGTCGGAGCCGCTGATCTCTCGCTCCTTGATCCAGCGGAAGTCTGCCGCGCGGTTCGAGGCGTTGACGACGAGCAGGAAGCGGAACTCGTCGAGCCGGTAGGCGATCAGATCGTCGATGATCCCGCCGCGTTCGTTCGTGAGCAGCGTGTACTGCGCGTCGCCCGGCCCGAGCCGGTCGAGGTCGTTCGAGAGCAGGCCCTGCAGCAGCTCGAGCGCGCGCGGGCCCTCGATCTCGATCTCGCCCATGTGGGAGACGTCGAACGCGCCGGCATCGCTGCGAACCGCTCGGTGCTCCTGGATGACGCCCTCGTACTGGACCGGCATCACCCAGCCGGCGAACGGGACCATCCGTGCGCCCAGCGCGACGTGGCGGTCGTGCAGCGGGGTCCGCTGAAGGGTCTGCGCCATGCAGAGTCGATCCTAGTGACTGGCTCGTCGATCGGATCCGTGGACCGATCGACCCCGGGGCCTGACCCCCGCTCAGTCGTCGCGCAGGAACGAGGGCACGTCGAGCGCCTCGTCCGGGATCTCGAAGCCGCCGCCGGGGAGCGGCGCGGACGGGATCGGAGCCTCGCTCGGCTCGCGGCGCCGGCGGCGGCGCAGGCCGCCGAAGCCGGTCGCGATCACAGTCACGCGCACCTCATCGCCCATCGCGTCGTCTATCACGGCGCCGAAGATGACGTTCGCGTTCGCGTCGGCCGCGCCGGTGACCACCTCGGCCGCCTCGTTGACCTCGAAGAGACCGATGTCGGCCCCGCCGGTGATGTTGAGCAGGATGCCGGTCGCGCCCTCGATCGACGTCTCGAGCAGCGGCGAGGAGACGGCGCTGCGCGCCGCCTCGGTCGCCCGGTTCTCGCCGGACGCGGTGCCGATGCCCATGAGGGCCGAGCCGGCGTCGCGCATGATCGTGCGGACGTCGGCGAAGTCGAGGTTGACGAGCCCGGGCACCGTGATCAGGTCGGTGATCCCCTGGACGCCCTGGCGGAGGATGTCGTCGGCCATCCGGAAGGCCTCGGTGACCGACGTGCGCTTCTCGACGACCTGGAGGAGCCGGTCGTTCTCGATCACGATCAGCGTGTCGACGCGGTCGCGGAGGCTCTCGATGCCCTGGTCTGCCTGCTGGGTGCGCTTGCGGCCCTCGAAGACGAACGGCTTCGTGACGACCCCGACCGTCAGCGCCTGGAGCTCGCGCGCGAGCTCGGCAACGATCGGCGCGCCGCCCGTGCCGGTGCCCCCTCCCTCGCCGGCGGTGACGAAGACCATGTCGGCGCCCTTCAGCGCCTCCTTCAGCTCGTCGCGGCTCTCCTGCGCGGCGGCCAGGCCGACCACGGGATCCGCTCCCGCGCCGAGCCCGCGCGTCGCCTGCGAGCCGATGTGGATCTTCACGTCGGCGTCGCACATCATCAGCGCCTGCGCGTCCGTGTTGACCGCGACGAACTCGACCCCGGTGAGGCCTGCGTCGACCATGCGGTTGACCGCGTTCGTGCCGCCGCCGCCGACGCCGACGACCTTGATCACAGCGAGATAGTTGCCCGACTGGTCGCGCATGCTCATAAGGACGACACCTGAACCTTTGGTGGAGCGTAGGGGCTTGAATACGTGGTTCGCGCAGCAGGGTAGATGTGCTGCATCTGGCTGTCAATCAGAGCTTGACTGTTCATACACTCAACCTCTACCTCAGAGTCGAGGGTTCGCCACCGGCGACCGGCCGACCTGGCACGCTCACGTCGAGATACGCGGCGCCGGCCGGGAGGCCGCGCAGCGCACGCCGCGCGACGGCGAGCTTGAGGCGCACGTCGGTCGGCACGCCGAGCCGGAGCTCGAACCCCGAGCGGAATCGCAGCACGAGCTCGTTGTGAGTCATCGCCGCCGTGGCGATGTGCGCCGGGAAGTGGGCGCCGAGGGCGAGCGCGCGGGCGGCGCTCCCCGCTCCGTCGGGCTGGACGAGCTGCCCCGCCGCGACCTGCGTGGCGTGCGGCACCCAGATGCGGGGCAGCGCCGGATACGTCCCCGGCGGGATGCGCTTCACGACGCGGCCGCGGCCGGAGAAGAGCCACGTCTCGGCGCCACGGTGGAGCACGGCAACCGGCGTCTCGGGGACGACCGTGAGACGGAGCGTGTGCGGGAAGGAGCGGTCGTAGCCGACCCTGACGACCGATGGGAGCGACTCGAGCCGCCGCTCGAGCGAGCCGCCGTCGAGCGCGAGCAGGCTCGTGCCGAGGAGCGGGGCGAGCTCGCGGCGCACCTGCTTCTGCACCTCCGGCGGGGCTCCCGTGATCTCGATGTGGGCCACGGCGAACAACGAGGTCTGGCGCGCAGCGGTGTATGCGCCGCCGGCGAGGGCGAGGAGCGTGAGACCCACGAGGATCGAGCGGCCGGATGGGAGGAAGCGGCCAGGCAGGAAGCGGCCCGACACGAGGCCGACGGAGCGCGGAGCGCGGCTCTGCGTCTGGCGGTGGTGTGCGGCTCGGGTGGCAGACGCTCGGCGCTGGTGGGTCACCTGCCCAGGTTCGCCGCGCGATAGAGGGCTCCTACCCCGGCGGCTCCTACCGTGGCCGCTCCTCTGTGTCAGGCGCCGAGCGGCGGCAGCTCGAGTGCGCCGAGGAACTCGACCTCGTGGCGCAGCTCGACGCCGTATTGCTCGTGGGCGCGACGGCGCGCCTCCGCCATGAGGGCCACCGCGTCTGCGCTGCGCGCGCCGCCGGCGTTCTCGACGAAGTTCGCGTGCTTCGGCGAGATCTGCGCCCCACCGATGCGATGCCCCTTGAGACCGCAGGCCTCGAGCATCCTCCCCGCGCTCAGCTCGTGCTCCGGGTTCTTGAAGACGCTCCCGAAGGTGCGCTTGTTCGTCGGCTGCGCCGCCTTGCGCCGCGCGTTCAGCTCCGCCACCTCGGCCTTGATCTCCGCCGCCGGCCGCGGGTGCAGCCGCAGCTCCGCCTGGACGACCACCTGGCCGTGGTGGAGGTTCGAGTGCCGGTACGAGAGCCCGAGCTCGGTGGGCGTCAGCCAGCCGCTGCCCTCGGCGGTGGCGACGAGGGCTCGGATGAGCACCTGCGAGAACTCGCCGCCGTACGCGCCCGCGTTCATCCAGATGCCGCCGCCGGTCGTGCCCGGGATGGCGCAGGCGAACTCGAAGCCGCCGAGCCCCGCGGCGCGCGCCCTGTGCAGACCAACGGCGTTGGCCGCCCCTCCTCCCGCCCGCAGAAGCTCGCCGTCGGCCTCGACCTCGGCGAGCGCACCCGCGAGCCTGAGCACGAGCGCGTCGACGCCGTCGTCGGCGACGAGCAGGTTCGAGCCGAGCCCGACCGTCGCGACCGCGACGTCCCGCTCCGCAGCCCAGCGCAGCAGCTCCTCGACCTCGCCCACCGACTCGGGACGCGCGAACGCGCGCGCCGGGCCGCCGGTGCCGAGCGTGGTGAACCGCGAGAGCGCCACGCCCTCCTCGAGCGTCACGCGAGCGCCTCCAGGAGCAACGGCGCGGCGCGGTCGATGTCGCCCGCCCCCAGCGTGAGCACGGTGTCGCCCGCACGCGCCCAGCGCGCGACAAGGCGGACGCCCTCCTCGATGGTCGGCGTGTACCCGAGCCGCATGCCGGGCCGGACCCGCGCGAGCTCCTCCACGATCAGGCGTCCGCTCACACCCGGCAGCGGCTCCTCGCGCGCCGGGTAGACGTCGGTGACGCAGACCGCGTCCGCCGTCGCGAGCGCGACCGCGAACTCGTGCGCGAGGTGCAGCGTGCGCGAGTAGAGGTGCGGCTGGAAGAGTGCGAGCACGCGCCCCCCCTCCCCATTCGTACTGCTGCGTACGGCGGCGAGGTCGGCACTGAGCTCCGCGGGATGGTGCGCATAGCTGTCGAGCACCGCGACGCCGGCCGCCTGGCCCTTGCGCTCGAGACGGCGCCCCGCTCCGGCGAACTCGACGATCACGCGCTCCGAGTCCGCGCGCGCGACGCCGGCGAGCTCGAGCGCGGCGATCGCCGCGGCGGCGTTCCGGCGGTTGTGCTCACCGGGCACCGCGAGCTCGAGGTCGACCGGCTGCAGCTCTTCCGCGCGAACGACGTGCGGGACGTGCGCCAGCCAGTCCTCGAAGAGCTCCGCCACCTCCGCACGGGACCCGAAGGTCGTGTGATGGTCGAGGTCGACGTTCAGGAGGACGGCGACCTCCGGACGGAGTGCGGAGACGGAGCGGTCGGACTCGTCGCCCTCGACAACGAGCCAGCCCTCGCCCGCCCGCGCGTTGCCGCCGAGCTGGGCGATCTCGCCGCCGATCAGGAACGTGGGGTCGAGCCCGAGCCGGTCGAAGCAGAACGCGATCATCGCACTCGTCGTCGTCTTCCCATGCGCTCCCGCGACGACGATCGAGCGGCGCAGCGACACGAGCTCGGCGAGCAGGTCGGCGCGCGGACGGCCCTCGACGCGGCCCGAGAACGCGGTCGACACGTACACCTCCCACTCCGCAGGCGGTGTGGGCGGCTCGGGGGCGATCGTCACGTCGATGTCAGCGGCGAGATGCGCGAGGTACGGCGTCTCGTTGCGATCCCAGCCCGCGACCTCGGCGCCCCACGCGTGCGCCACGAGGGCGTACGCACTCATGCCGGCGCCGCCGATCCCGGCGATCCAGATGCGCCTACCGGCGAGCGGTTGCGAGGGCGATGAGCTCATCCGCAATCCTCTCTGCTGCATCGGGCTTGGCCGCGGCGCGCATGGCCTCGCCCATCTCGGCGAGCCGCTCGGGGTTGCCGAGCAGCTTCGCAACGAGCAGCGGGACGCATTCGCCCGCCTGCTTGTCGACGACGATCTCCGCCCCGCGTGCGCGGTCGAAGTACTCCGCGTTCTTCAGCTGGTGATTCGCCGTCGCGTCCGGATAGGGCACGAGAATCGCCGGCTTACCGGCAGCTGCGATCTCCCACACCGATCCACCCGCGCGCGAGACGACGATGTCGGCTGCGGCCAGCGCAGCGCCAAAATCGTCGACGAACGGCAGCAGCCGGTAGTCCGGCCTCGTGACGCGGCCGCGCAGCTCCTCGTAGTCGCGCTCGCCCGAGAGGTGCAGCACGGCAGGCCCTTCGACGCCCCACGCCGCGAGGGCGGCTTCGTTGAGCGTGCGCGCCCCGAGGCTCCCGCCGAAGACGAGCACGACCGGGCCTTCCGGCGGAAGCTCGAACCGCCGCCGGGCTTCGTCGCGCGGGACCGGCTGCGATGTGGACGGGATCGGGCGACCGACCACGCGCGCCTTCCCGTTCACGCCGTCGATCGGATAGGCGAGGAACAGCCGGCGCGCGAACGGCGTCGCGAGCCGGTTCGCGAGCCCGAGGTGTGCGTCCGCCTCCGTCAGCGCAGCAGGAATGCGCCGCAGCCACGCGGCGAGCACCATTGGTCCCGCGACGTAGCCGCCGGCGCCGAGCACGACGTCGGGACGGCGGCGTCCGAGGATGCCCAGGCACGCGGCGGGTGAACCGACGGCGAGCGCGAGTGCCCGGAACAGGCGCAGGCCGGGACGGCGCGGGAAGCCGGCGATGCGGAACGCGTCGAACGCGTAGCCACGCTCAGGAACGAGCCGAGCCTCGACGCGATCCGGCGACCCGGCGAACGTCACTTCCACTCCGCGCTCGCGCAGTGCTTCCGCCACGGCCAGCGACGGGGCGACGTGCCCCAGTGTTCCGCCGGCCGCGATCAGGCACCGCAGCTGTCTGTCTTTGACCATGGCCACGGGCGATGTTAAGGAGGATCCCGACCGACAGGAGGGCGATGACGAGGCTCGAGCCTCCGTAGGAGACGAACGGGAGCGGGATTCCGGTCAGCGGGGCGAGCCCGAGCACGGCCGCGATGTTGACGGCCGCCTGGCCGCAGATGAGCGCCGTGACCCCCGCAGCCAGGCGCTTTCCGAACGGATCCTTGCAGCCGATCGCGATCCGCAGCCCCGCGTAGGCGAAGACGCAGTACCCCAGGCAGAGGATCGCGGCGCCGACGAGGCCGAGCTCCTCTCCGATCACCGCGAAGATCATGTCGGTGTGCGCCTCGGGGAGGTAGTGGATCTTCTCGATGCCCTGGCCGAGGCCGCGCCCGAAGATCCCGCCCGAGCCGAGGCTGATCAACGCCTGCACGTTCTGGAGGCCGTTGTTCGAGGGGTCCTTCCAGGGATCGAGGAAGATCAGCAGGCGTGCGCGGCGGTACGGCGACGACCACGCGGCGACCGCGGCGAGCGCGAAGACAATCCCGTACGCCGCCGCGAGTGTCGGGAGCCGCGTGCCGGAGACGAGCAGCATTGCGCCGACCATCACGACGATCGTGATCACCGTGCCGAGGTCGGGCTCGACGAGCACGAGCAGACAGAAGACGCCGACCAGGAGCCCGACCGGGCGCGCGAGATCCGCCAGCGTCTGCGGCGGTGGCTTGCGTGCGAGGTACGCAGCGCACCAGACGACGAGTGCGAGCTTCGCGAGCTCGGACGGCTGGAAGGCTGCTGGACCGAAGGCGATCCAGCGGCGCGCGCCGTTGATTCGCTCGCCGACGACGAGCACGGCGATGCAGAGGCCGAGCGAAATGACGATCAGCGGCGGTGCGAGCACGCGCAGCCGGCGGAAGTCGGAGCGCGCGGCAAAGACGAGCAGCGCGAGCCCGATCGCGGCGTAGATGCCCTGCCGCTCGAGATAGCCGATCGGGTTGCCGTTCCCGAGCGCGGCCGACGCCGACGTCGCGCTGTAGACCATGACGAGGCCGAAGAACGTGAGCGCGAGCGTGACGAAGACGAGCAGCTGCCACTCGAGCGGATGTTGTTTCGCGCGCGAGCTCATGCGAGCTCCTCGACGAGGCGGCGGAACGTCTCGCCGCGGTGCTCGAAGTTGTCGAACTGGTCGTAGCTCGCACTGGCAGGCGAGAGCAGGACGACGTCTCCGGGCTCTGCGTCTGCCACGGCTCGGGCGACGGCGGCGGCGAGGTCGCCTGCGCGCACGTACGCACGGCCCGCTGCGTCGAGCGCGGCGGCGAGGTCGTCGGCGGACTCGCCGATCAGGTAGATCGACCGCACCGTGCCGGGCAGCTCGCGCGCGAACGGGCCGAAGTCCTCCCCCTTGCGCGAGCCGCCGAGGATCAGTCGCAGCGGCGAGTCGCCGTAGGCGGCGGCCCCTCGGCGTGCGGCGGCGGCGTTCGTCGCCTTCGAATCGTTGACGAAGCGGACGCCGCGCAGCTCCCGTACGAGCTCGAGCCGGTGCGGGACGCCGGCGAACGTGCGCAGCGCCTCCGCGATCGCCGAGTCGTCGACCCCGGCCGCGCGCGCGGCGGCGGCCGCGGCGGCGGCGTTCTCGCGGTTGTGCGCGCCGGGGATCAGCGGCTCCGCCGGCAGCGGGTCGTCGGCCGCGAACTCGATTCCCTCGAGGCCCGAGCCGCGCGGCACGACCTTCGCGCGGGCGCGCTCGAAGATGCGGAGCTTCGCCTCGCGGTACGCCTCGAAGCTCCCGTGACGGTCGAGATGGTCGGGCTCCAGGTTGAGGAGCACCGCGACGTCGCAGGCGAGCGTGTGCACGTCCTCCAGCTGGAAGCTCGAGAGCTCGCAGACGACGGACGTGCCCGGCTCGATGTGCTCGGCGACGTCTGTGAGCGCACGACCGACGTTGCCGGCGACCTCCACGCGCCTCCCGGCGGCCCGGAGGATCGCCCCGAGCAGCTCGGTCGTCGTCGTCTTGCCGTTCGTGCCGGTGACGCCGATCAGCGGATTGCCCCGCAGCAGCCGGTAACCGAGCTCGACCTCGCTCCAGACCGGCAGCCCGCGCGCGCGTGCGGCCGCGGCGAGCGGCGAGGAACCCGGAACACCCGGGCTCTTGATCACGAGCTCGACACCCTGCAACAGCGACTCCTCTTCGGTCCCGAGCTGCACTTCGACACCCGCTTCGGCAAGCCTTCCGGGGTCGGCGCCGGGCGAGCGGTCCGCAGCGACCACCTCGACCCCGCGCGAGGCCAGCGCGAGCGCAGCCGCGCGCCCGGAGCGGGCGAGCCCGAGCACGAGCGCGCGCCGCGGCAGCCAATCCTCCTGCGGTGTGCCGACTTTGGTGCTGATCCCTGAAGGTTCGGCGCCGGGGCGCCGCATCCTCACCCGGCGGGCAGCACTCGCCCGCCCGGGCGGAGCACCCGCACGACCTCCGGGTCGGCGGCGTCGGCCCCCACGACCAGGTCGACGGAGGCGTCGGGCACCGGCAGCACGGGCAGATCGCCGAGCAGGTAGTCGAGCCGCGGGTCGGCGAGCTCCGCGACGAGCCGCTCGAGCTCGGCGGTCGACGGGTCGAGCACGACGATCTCGTCGAAGCCGTCGAGCTCCCCGAGCAACCGGCGCGCCGCCGCGACGCCCATGACGAGCGCGGTGGTGCTCACGGCTGCCCGAAGTAGTAGCGGTAGAAGAGGGCGAAGCCCGCGGCGCAGAGAATGCCGGCGACGATCCAGAAGCGCACCATGATCTTCGTCTCGGACCACGCCTTCATCTCGAAGTGGTGGTGGATCGGCGTCATCAGGAACACCCGTCGCCCGAGGTACTTGAACGTGAAGACCTGGATCATCACCGAGAGCGCCTCGATCACGAAGATGCCGCCGATCAGGAGAAGCAGCAGCTCCGTCTTCGTCATGATCGCGAACGTGGCGATCGCGCCGCCGAACGCCATCGAGCCGGTGTCGCCCATGAAGACCTCGGCCGGGAACGCGTTGTACCAGAGGAACCCGACCGCAGCCCCGATGAGCGCCGCGCCGATCACAGCGAGGTCGAGCTTCGTCAAGTTGCGGTGCGCGGGGTTCGAGCTCGAGCGCACGAACGAGACGACCATCATCGCGGTGAAGGTGAAGATGGCGATGATCCCCGTGCCGGCCGCGAGACCGTCGATGCCGTCGGCGAGGTTCGTCCCGTTCGACGCGCCCGCGATGATCAAGAAGAGGAACACGTACCACCCGTAGGAGAGCGGGATCGTGACATTTGCGATGGGCACGTAGACATGCGTGCTCAGACGGAGGTGATGCGCGACGATCGCGACGACCACCGTCACGCCGGCAAGCAGCAGCATCTTCCAGCGTCCGCTGAGCCCGAGTGAGCGAGAGCGCGTCAGCTTCACGAAGTCGTCGAGGAAGCCGATGGCTCCGCACGCGAGCGTCGCGAACAGCACGGTCAGCGCCTGGAGTCGGAAGTGCGTCATCGGCAGGAAGCCGACGGTCGCCGCGAAGAGGATCATCAAGCCACCCATCGTCGGCGTCCCCTGCTTGGACGAGTGATGCTGCGGGCCCTCCTCGCGGATGTGCTGTCCGAACTCGTTTGCGCGCAGGAACTCGATGAACTTCGGGCCGACGAGGATCGACACGATCAACGCGATCAGGCCGGCGATGAGGACTCGCGTCACTGTGCCGCCACCCCGGCGAGGGCGTCGGCGACGACTTCGAGCCCAACGGCGCGCGATGCCTTCACGAGCACAGTGTCACCCGCGACGACGACGGTGCGCACGAGCTCGATCGCGCGGGCGGCGTCGGGTGCCCACTCCTCGGGCTCGTAGCGGTGAGCCAGCTCGCCGACGCCGACGACGACATCCACGCCGAGCTCGCGCGCGAACGCGCCGACCTCCTCGTGGAAGCGCGGCGCTTCGGCTCCGAGCTCCGCCATCTCGCCGAGCACCGCGACCGTGTGCCTGCCGCCCGCGCGGTCGACGAGATACTCGATCGCGGCGCGCATCGACGCCGGATTTGCGTTGTACGCGTCGTTGATGAGCAGGCCGCCGCCGGGCAGCGGCGACTCCTCGCACCGCCAGCGCGAGAACGGGACCTCGACGAGCTCCTCGGGCAGCGGCAGACCGAGCGCGTCGACCACCGTCAGCGCGGCGACGGCGTTCGCCGCCTGGTGGCGCGCCGTGAACGAGAACGGAATCTCGCTGCCGGCGAAGCGCACGAACGAGACGCCGCCGCGAAGCTCGACGTTCGGCTTCTGAAACCGGCGTATGTCCAAGCCCTCCGGCACGAAGCGGTCGAGCTCGGGTGAGTCTTCAGGAATGACGCCGATGCCGCCCGGGGGAAGGGCCTGCAGCAGCTCTGCTTTCGCCTGGGCCACACGCTCAATCGTGCCCAGAAGCTCCAGATGGACCGGCCCGATGTTCGTGATCACGCCGATGTCGGGGCCGGCGACCTCGCAGAGGGCCGCGATCTGGCCCAGCCCCCGCATGCCCATCTCGGCGATCAGCACCTCGGTGTCGGGCTCCAGCCGGGTCAGCGTCAGCGGCAAGCCGATCTCGTTGTTGTGCCCCTCCTCGGCGGCGGCGGTTCGGGCGACCGGGCGGCAGAGCGCAGCGAGGATGTCCTTTGTCGAGGTCTTCCCGCTCGAGCCGGTGATCGCCACGACCCGCGCCTCGCTGCGGTCGCGGACTGCACGCCCGAGCGCCGCCATGGCGGCAAACGCGTCGTCGGGCACGAGCGTTGCGGCCGCGCCGCGGGTGCGCGCCTCGTCGAGGTAGGCGACGCCTCCGCCGAGCGCGACGAAGAGGTCGCCCGGCCCGACGCGGCGCGAGTCGATCTCGACGCCGGTGACGAGCTCTGCGCCTCCCTCGAGGCGGCCGAGCCCGCGCAGCTCATCGAGCGCCAGCGGGATCACGTGCGCGCTCCCAGCGTCCGCAGCGCGTCGCGCGCCGCTTCGCGGTCGTCGAAGGGGATCGTACGGTCGGCGAGCTCCTGCCCCTGCTCGGCGCCCTTCCCTGCGATCAGCACGACGTCGCCCTCGCGCGCAAGCTCGATCGCGCGCAAGATCGCTGCCGCTCGGTCCGGCTCGACGTCCACATCGCCCACGACCCCCGCGACGATCGCGTCGATGATCGCCTGAGGGTCTTCGCTGCGCGGGTTGTCGGACGTGACGATCGTGACGTCGGCGAGCTCCGACGTGAGCCGGCCCATCACCGGCCGCTTGCCGCGGTCGCGGTCGCCGCCGGCGCCGACGACGCAGATGACGCGTCCACCGAGCGCGAGGTCGCGTGCGGCGCGCAGCACGTTCTCGAGCGCGCCCGGCTTGTGCGCGTAGTCGACGATCACCGCAAACGGCTGCCCCTCGTCGACCGACTCGAATCGGCCCGGCACGCCGCGCACCGACTCGATGCCGCGCGCGATCGCCTCGTCGGGAACACCGAGGAGCCGACCCGCGGCAAGCGCGCCGAGTGCATTCTCGAGGTTGAAGCGGCCTCGCAGCTTCACGTCGATCCCTGCGAGCGCCTCCGGGCCGATCTCCGCGTCGTCGGCGAACCCGAACGTGAGCGCGTCGGGCAGCTCCTCCGCGAGCCGGCGTCCGTACGTGTCTGCGACGTTGACCGCAGCACGCGGTCCGCCTTCGAGGAAGAGCCGCCGCTTCGCCTGGAAATACGTCTCCATGTCGCCGTGGAAGTCGAGGTGGTCATGGCTGAGATTCGTGAACACGAGCGCCGCGAAGCGCACGCGGTCGAGACGGTGTAGCTCCGAGGCGTGCGACGAGGCCTCCATCGCGCACGAGCGGTCGCCGACGTCGAGCATCTCGCGGAACAGCCGCTGCAGCTCGATCGCCTCGGGCGTCGTGCGCTGCACCCCGCGCCGCTCGCCACCGATCCGCGCCTCGATCGTTCCGAGGAGCCCGGGCCTGCGTCCTGCGGCCGCGAGGATCGCGAAGAGCAGGAAGGACGTCGTCGTCTTCCCGCTCGTCCCGGTCACGCCGACCACCTCGAGCTGCTCGGTCGGCCGCTCGAAGAATTCGTCCGCCGCGACGGCCATCGCGGCACGTGCGTCGGGCACGACGATCTGCGGCACAGCAAGCTCGAGCGGCCGCTCGACGACGAGCGCCACCGCGCCGCGCTCGACCGCGTCGGCGGCGAAGTCGTGCCCGTCCGCACGCGCCCCCGCCACGCAGAAGAACACCGCTCCCGGTGTGACCGCCCGCGCGTCGTAGGCGAGGTCGCGAACCTCGACCGGAGCCCGCATGACAACCTCAATCGCCCCGAGCGCGGCGACGAGGCGCTCCAGATCCATCATCGCCGGGCGAGTCTACCCTCGGCGGAGGTCAGGCCCCGGAGGTGGTTCGCCGGAGCGTGCCCGGGGCCTGACCCCCGGGTGTGTTCATCTGAGGGCCGGGCCCTCGAGCATGCATGACCTACGCCAGCCCAGTTGCCCTGGCATGCAGCCGAACCGGCCCCGGCTGCGGCAGTCGAGCCTTCCTTACCGAACCTTTCCCGAGGGAGTGCCGGACCTTGGCGCGGCGCTGGCCCGCCCTTGGCAGGCGTGGGCGTAGAACCGAGATGTACCCGATCAAGGAGGCACATCCCATGCAGACCCGTCGCCACGCACTGTCGCTCGCCGCCATCCTGGCGGCGACCGTGCTCACCGGCGGCGCCGCGATCCTCGGGCTCTCGCACACGCCGTCGGCGCCGCAGTCGACGCCGACGGCCGTCGTGCAAGCAGCCCAGCCGGCACCGCAGCACTGGGGGGAGGGAGACTGATGCAGCGTGTCTGGACCGTCGTGCTCTCCGTCTGGGCGATGCTCGCGATCGTCGCGGTGCTCGCCTGGTCGCACCGGCCTCCAGCGTCCCAGACGCCACAGGCGGCTCCCCAGACGCTCGTCGTCAAGGGGCCGAACGGCAAGCAGCAGCTGGTCGTCGTCCAGCCGGGCGCACTCGGCGCGCCGCACGCGACGACCCACACCTCCGGAGTACCGCGATGAGCGGCCGTCTCGAGCGCCTCGAGTTCCGCGCAGTCGGCACGACCTGCGCGGCGGCCGTGACGGCAGGGCCGCGGGCGCGTCGCGCGCTCGCGGCGGCCCGGGACGAGGTCTCCGCGTGCGAGGCGGCGCTCTCGCGCTTCGACCCGGCAAGCGACCTGTCACGCCTCAACGCCTCCGCCGGCGCGTGGACGCGAGTCGACCGGCGGCTCGTCGAGGCGCTGCGCCTCGCGCTGCGCGCACGCGAGGACACGGGCGGGCTCTTCGACCCTACGGTGCTGCCGGCCCTCGCCGCCGCAGGCTACGACCGCTCCTTCGAGCAACTTGTCGAGCGTGCGCCGCGCCGTGCGGCGGGATGGCGGGCGGGCGCCCTGATCGAGCTCGACGAAGAAGCCGGCTGCGCCCGGCTCGAGCCGGGCGCAGCCGTCGATCTCGGCGGAATCGGCAAGGGCTACGCCGCGATGCGTGCGGTCGACGCGATGCGCGACGTGTGGCCGACGCTGCCGGGCGCGCTGGTCGATCTCGGCGGCGACCTCGCGCTGCACGGCGCGGCCCCGGACGGCGGCCCGTGGCGCATCGCCGTCACCGACCCGCGTCGCCCCGGTGCGACCGCCGGAACGCTGCTGCTCGGTTCGTCCGGCGTGGCGACCTCCGGGCGCGACGTCAGGCGCTTCGGGCCGGACGGGTCGCTGCACCATTTGATCGATCCCGCGACGGGTGAACCGGCCGCGCCGGGCCCACTCGCCGTGACGGTCGTCGCGCCGACCGCCGCCGAGGCCGAGGCGCACGCGACCGCGCTCGGCATCTCGAGCCTCGCCGCCGCGACGGAGCACGTCGAGCGGTGGCCGCGCATCTCGGCGGTCTACGTCCCGCACAACGGCGAGCCCGTGCCGCTCGGCCGGCCGCCGCTCGCGCGGACCCGCATCCTCGTGAGGGCCGCCTGATGACCACGCTTCCGATCGCCTGGTTCGTCGCGCGCGCCGCAGGGCTCACCGCATTCGGTCTCCTGACGCTCTCGGTCTGGCTCGGCCTCGCGATGAGCACACGGCTGCTCGGCCCGAAGCGACAGAAATCGCTCATGGGCTTGCACCGCTCGCTCGCGTGGGCGGGCCTGTGGATGATCGCCCTGCACGCCGGCGCCCTGCTGTTCGACCCGACGCTGCACTTCGGGATTCTCGCGGTGCTCGTTCCCTTCACCGCGCCGTGGCTGGCCGTGCCCGTCGCAGCCGGCGTCGTGGCAGGGTGGCTCGCGCTCGCGCTCGCGGCGTCGTTCCGATTCCGGAAATGGATCGGACAGAAGGGCTGGCGCCGTCTGCACTACGCGAGCTTCGGTGCGTTCGCACTGTCGCTCAGCCACGCGCTGCTCGTCGGTACCGACCTGCACGGCCTCAACGGACCGGTGCTCGCGCTGCTCGCCGGCGCACCGGTGCTGTGGCTCAGCTTCTACCGGCTGCTCGTCCCGAAAACGCCGCCGCGGCCGCGCGCGGCGGCGGTAGCGGCCGTGGCAGCGTGACGCTTCACCTCAACAATTGGTCGGGCGGTACCTCGAGGTACTGGAGATCGAAGGCAGCGATCTGCGCGAAGGCGGGGGCGGCCACGACGCCGCCGAAGATCGCGAGCTGCGGCTCATCGACCGTGACGAGAATCAGGAGCCGTGGATCGCTCGCCGGAACCATGCCGACGAAGGTCGCGACGTACTTACCCGCCGCGTAGCCGCCGTTCGGGCTCGGCTTCTGCGCCGTGCCCGTCTTGCCGGCGACGCTGTATCCGGGAACGCTCGCCTCCGCTCCGGTGCCGGTGTCGGAGACGACGCCCTTCAGCATCGTCAGCAGCTCCCCGTCGACGCCGGCAGAGAGGATCCGGCGCGTGCGGATCGGCGCCGGCTTCTCGCCCTGCACGTGGTCGACGAGATGCGGCTGCTTCCACACGCCGTGATTGCCGATCGCGGCGTAGACGGACGCGAGCTGAATCGCGGTAACCGAGACGCCCTGGCCGATCGGCACATTGCCGATCGTCGACCCCGACCAGTACGACGGCAGCAGGCCCGCGCTCTCGCCCGGGAAGTCGATGCCCGTCCGCGTGCCGAAGCCGAACTGCCTGATCCAGCGCTTGAGCCGCTCCTCGCCGAGGAGCGTGCGCGCGATCGTGACCGTGCCGACGTTCGACGAACGCTGGAGGATCTGTGAGACCGTCATCGTCTCCGTGCCACGCTGCTCTGCGTCGTGAATGACACGGTCGGCGACCTTGATCGAGTACGGCAGCGTGAACGACGTCCGCGGTGTGACGAGGCCCTCGGACAGCGCACCCGCGATCGTCACGACCTTGAAGACGGACCCCGGCTCGAAGACGTCGCTGACGGCGTTGTTGCCCTGCAGACCTCTCGACGCGATCTGGTTTGCGTCGTAGCCCGGCTGCATCGCCATCGCCAGCACGCCGCCCGTCTTCGGGTCGAGCACGATCGCCGTCGCGCTCTTCGCGTGCCAGTGCGCGACGGTCGCGCGCAGGACCTGCTCCGCGTTGGCCTGGATCGTGTGGTCGAGCGTCAGGAAGGCGGCCCTGCCCTCGCGTGCGGGCACGACGCTCTGGATCGCGATCGGGCGGCCGGTCGGGTCGCGGATGACTGTCTGGCTGCCGGCGGCCCCCGTGAGCTGCGGGTCGAGCTGGAACTCGAGCCCGGAGAGCCCCTTGTTGTCGACGCCGGCGTATCCGAGTACTTGCGCCGCCACCGAGCCCTGCGGATACGAGCGTCGCTCCTCGCCGTAGAAGTGAAAGCCCGGAAGCTTCTTGCGCGCGAGCACGCTCGCGAGCTTCGGCGATGCCTTCCGTGCGATGTAGACGAAGTGCGTGTTGCGAGTCCCGAGGGCGCGGAGCACGTCCTCCGGCTTCAGCGCGAGCACACGGGCGGCGGTGACGGCCTCGGCACGCGGACGCGTGACCTCGTGCGGATCGACGTACACGGTCGTCGCCTGCTCGCCGAGCGCGAGCGGCGTCCCCATCGAGTCGAAGATCGTGCCGCGTCCCGCGGGCAGGACGACCGTAGCCTTCGTCTGCGCCTGCGCGAACGACGAGAGCGATGCCGCGCGCACGGTGGCGATCCACGCCGCTCGCCCGAGCAGCACGCCGAACGCCACGATGATGGTGAGCAGCAGGAGGCGAATGCGCGAATTCACAACCCGCGCCATCGGCCTACTTCTGTCCGAGGTCGAGGTAGCTCGTGTCGATCGCCGGCGCCGGGACGAGCCCGAGCTTGCGCGCCGTCGCCTCGATGCGGCGCGCTGAGGCCGCGCTCGACACCTGTGACGCGAGCGCTTGGTTCTCCGCACGCAGCTGCAGCTCCACCTTGTCGAGCCTGTTGACGTTCATGTTCGTGCGCAGCACCGCGACGTTGAGGGCGACGACGCCGGTGAGCAGCACCGCGAAGAGCGAGATCCAGACGATGCCGCCGGTGAGCCTGCGCCCGGACGCACGCGTCTGCGGGGCGCGTCGTGCGCCCCGAACCGGTTGCGCGACAGGCCGCGGCCTGCGCCTGACGGGCGCGGGGGCGGGAGCCGTCGCACCGAACCAGTCGACCGCAGCCACTAGCCGGCCTTGATCGCCGCACGGAGGCGGGCCGACGCCGACCGCGGATTCGCGGCGACCTCGGACTGACCGGGACGGATCGGGCGGCGCTCGATCGCACGGAGCTCCGGCTCGTGACCGCACACGCAGACCGGGAAGTCCGGCGGGCACGTGCAGCCGCGCTCCTTCTCCCGGAGGAAGTGCTTCACGATCCGGTCCTCGAGCGAGTGGAACGAGATCACCGCGAGGCGGCCTCCGGGCCGCAGCATCTCGAGCGCCGCGGGCAGCGCGGCCTCGAGCGATCCAAGCTCGTCGTTGACCGCGATGCGCAGCGCCTGGAAGACACGCTTGGCCGGATGCCCTTCGCCGAAGCGCGCGGGCGCCGGGATCGAGCTCTTGATCGTGTCGACGAGCTCGCCGGTGCGCTCGAACGGCTGCTCCTTGCGCCGGCGCGCGATCGCCCTGACGATCTGCTTCGCGTAGCGCTCTTCTCCGTAGCGGCGGAAGATCGACACGAGGTCGCGCTCCTGCCACTCGTTGACGATCGCGCGTGCGTCGAGCTCCTGTGAGCTGTCCATGCGCATATCGAGCGGCGCGTCGACGGAGTACGAGAACCCTCGCTCCGGGCGGTCGAGCTGCATCGACGAGACGCCGAGGTCGAGGAGGATCGCGTCGGCCTGCACGCCGTTCGCGGCGAGCTGCGGCAGGACGACGCCGAAATCTCCGCGCAGTAGTCGTGCGTTGATGCCTGCGCGCTTCTCGAGCCGCTCGAAGTACGTCCGCACGGTCGGGTCGCGGTCGATCGCGATCAGCTTGCCGCGGCCCTGCAGGTCGTCGACGAGCAGGGCGGCGTGACCGCCGGCGCCGAAGGTCGCATCGACGACCGTCTCGCCCGGGCGCACGCTGAGTGACTCGCGCACTTCCGCGGCAAGGGCGGGAACGTGATCAGTCGCGCTGGGCTGCAAGACGTTCGGCAACATGCTCCGCACTCCCTTCGACCTCGGCGAGCTCGAGCCGCCAGGCAGCGCGGTCCCAGATCTCGAGGTGGTCGTGGACGCCCGCGACGACGACGTCGCGGCCGAGCTTTGCGTGCTCCAGCAACGCGGCGGGGATCCCGACGCGCCCCTGCTTGTCGGGCTCCGCCTCCGTCGCGCCTGCGTAGAAGAAGCGCTGCATCCGGCGGCCCTCCTTGCTCAGCGGATCGAGCGCAGCGAGGCGGCCCTGGACGAGTGCGGTCCAATCCCCCGGCGTGTAGGCGAAGAGGCAGCCGTCCATGCCTCGCGTCACGACGATCCCCTCCGCGAAGGCCTGCCGGAAGCGGGCCGGAAGCGTGAGGCGGTTCTTGTCGTCAAGGGTGTGTTCGTACTCGCCAAGAAGCATTGGGGCCAGACGTCCTTCTCTACCACTTTCCCCCACGATAAACCACATCGACCCACTTAGCAACCCTCTCGCCCCCCAGAGGGGTGATTTATGTGCGGGCGGCGCGGGCGAGCCGGACGAGATCGGCGAGCACGCGGTCGACCTCGGCGACATCCCTGTCGCGAAGCGTCGCGTGCACGCTGCGCCCCGCCGTGTCCAGGTGGACGGACGCCAGCCTGAGCCGCCGCTGGATCGGCCCCTGCACGCGCCGCAGGCTCTGAGCCTTCTCGAGAGGCACCCAGGCGGTGACGCGGCGGATCCGCCCGCTCGTCGTCACGACGCACGTGTCCGTGCGCCCCCAGGCGAGAAACCGGAAGCGGAGTGGGCTCTTCAACAACGCCCGCCGCGGCGCGCGAAACTGCGCTTGCGGGACGTCCGGGAGGAGCCGCTCGAGCAACTCGAGCGCGAGCTCCCGGCTTCCCACCGGAAGAACGGCGCGCAGTTGCTTGCGCTGAGCCTCTCCTTCCCCCTTGCGGCGTTGACGGCCGGCGACATCGACTTCGAGGCGGCACCAGCCGAGCCGCCGCCACAGGAACGGCTCCACCATGAGCACCGCCTGTACCCGGCCGGGCCGGATCGTCTCCGACGTCAGAGCGATGAGGCCCGACCTCACGCGCAGCCCGTCCGCGGCCTCCGCGAGGGTCAAGCGGTACTCCTGGTTGAAGCGGCGCCAGATGAGCGTGACGCCGCCGAAGATCGGAGCGACGCCGGCCCCGAGCACCGCCACCGCGGCGGTGGGCGCGACGGCGGCGGCGACGAGCAGCCCGATCAGGATCGTGGCGGAGACGAAGCCGACGTCGCTGAGCAGGATCGATGCTGCGAGACGCCCGGTCGGAACCGACGTCAGCACGTGCTCAGCCCCGTGCTCGCTCGGAGCTCGATCCTCCACCGCCCCAGTCGGCTCGATCGCGCCGTGGGCGAGCGCGAGCAGCCGCGCCCGCAGGGGCTCCGCGTCCTGCTCGGGCACGTACGCGAGCCGGGCCGTCGCCCCCGTGCTGCCGGCCATCCGGAGGCGCAGCTCCGCGACGCGGACGATGCGGGCCAATCCGGGCCGAACGATGTCGATCGCCTGCACCTGCGCGAGCGGAAAGCGCAGGGATTGTCTCCGGATGAGGCCCGTCTCGATCCGGAGATCGTCGCCTTCGATCCGCCAGCGCGTCACGAGCCAGGAGACGAAGCCGAGCGCCGCGAGCACGCCGACGAACGCCACGTCATAGATGGAGCTGGAGACACTGCGACCCGTGAGCACCGACGGGACGAGGAAGATCCCAATCCCGATCGTCGCGCGTCCCGCGCGGACGACCGGCGACAACGGGTGGAGCCGATGCCAGGCGGCCGGCTCGGGACTGTCGTCGCTCACAGGCCGGCGGCCTGAGCCTCGCCCAGCTCGGCGAGCCGATCCCTCAGCCGGCCGGCCTCCGCGCGGCCGAGACCCGGGATCCGTGCGTCGCTCGCCGCCGCCGCCGTGTGCAGGCGCACGGTCGCGAGGCCGAACGAGCGCTCGACCGGCCCGGCCGTGACGTCGATGAACTGCATCCGCCCGTAGGGGATGACGGACAGTCGCGAGAAGAGCACGCCGCGCCGCACGAGCAGGTCGTCCTCTCGCTCCGCGTACGACCAGGCCCGCACGCGCCGGTGCACGAAGACCTCGGTCAAGCCGCCCAGGCCGAGCGCGACAACCACCACGATCGCGGCCGTCCACCCGCTCGAGAGCGCGCCCACGATCCCCGCGCCGACCGCGGCGAGCGCGGTGGCCGCACCGACCTCGATGCGGCGCACGTGGAGCAGGCGCGGCGACGGTCGCCGCCAGTCCACACCTACGCCGATCTCTCCATTGCCCTGCACGCCCATCCCATCCACTTGGGGGCGGAGTATGCTCGAACCGCGGCAACGGCCTGCGGCAACGGTCTGCGGCACAGGCACGAAAGGAGCCCGCAATGGCCACGCAGACCCGGCACCGTGTGGCTGGTACTCGCCGCACGGCGGCGAGATCGGCGACGTGCCGATGGCGGAGGCGCAGGGCATGGTCGATCTCGTGCTGAAAGAGGTGCCGCTCGCGGACGGGAGCGGCACGGTGCCGATCCAGCTGATGTGGTCGAACGCGGCCGCCGGCCCTGAAGCCCCGATCAGCCGTCCGCACGCGCGTCGGTGAGCTGACCCGCGTAGGCGCCGCGGCCCGTCAGGACCGCGGCGCCGCAGCGGGAGCCGAGCGCAACGGCCTCCTCGAGCGAGCGACCGTCCGCGAGGCCGTACGTCAGACCGGCCGCGAAGCAGTCGCCGCAGCCGTACGCGTCCTCGATCGGGCCGGGCAGGGGCGCGGCGCGGAAGGGCCCGCCCGGTCGCAGCCAGCCGCCGAGCCCGCCCGACGTCGTGACCACGACCTTCGGCACCGGCTCGAGCTCGCCCGGGTCGAATCGCTCCGCGGCGTCTTCGCCGCTGCCGACAAGCACGTCGAGCTTTTCCGCTCCGCGCCGCAGCGTCGCAAGCTCATGCGAGGTCGCGACGAGCACGCGCGCACTCCGCGCCGCGCGCAGAGCCGCGATGTCTCCGCTGACGAAGTAGACGGCGTCGCAGCGTGCGAGGCGTTCCCACGGCAGTGTCGCGTCGTTCCCCGACGGCACGAGCTTTCGGCCGAGCACCGTGATCGTCCGCTCGCCGTCGCCGTCGACGTACGTGAACGCGCGCCGCTGCGCCTCGGTCGATGCAGCGCCGTGCACGGTCACCCCGCGCGCGGTCAGCTCTTCGCGCGCACGACGGCCCAGCTCGTCGTTGCCGAGGGAGGTGAAGAGCTGCACCGAACCGTTGAGGTTCGCGAGCTGGACGGCCGCCACCGCGCCCCCTCCGGCTGCTTCTTCCCACGTTTCCAGGGCGTGCACGATGTCGCCGGGCTCCGGTACGTGCTCGACGCGGACGAACTCGACCCACTCCACGTGACCGACGACTGCGAGGTTCACACCTCACATCTTGGCGCGTGAGTACGTTTCAGGTGTCGATGGACGCAGCGATTCCCCCGTTCGAGACGTTCTACGAGGAGCATCGAACCGAGGTGCTGCGGTTCCTCGGCCGACGGCTCGGGCGCGACCGGGCCGAGGACGCGTTCCAGGACACGTTCCTGCGTGCGCTCCGGGCCTACCCCCGCCTCGAGCACGGTAATTACCTGCGTGCCTGGGTGCTGACGATCGCGAGCCGGATCGTGCTCGACGAGAGCCGGAAGCAGAAGCCCGCGGGTGAGCTGCCGGAGCTCCCGACCGAGGAGAACTGGCGTCCCGCCTTCGAGGAGCTTGCACCGCTGACGGAGGGACTGCCGCCGAAGGAGCGCGCGGCCGTCGTGCTCCGCTACGGCTACGACCTCGGCTACGACGAGATCGGGGCCGCGCTCGGCTCGACCGAGGCCGCGGCCCGACAG
>DATCOE010000094.1:0-3070 GCA_036564885.1 Gaiellaceae bacterium
CTACTAGAGGTTGACGCGTTGGATCGACGCGCCGAGCGTGCGCAGCCGCTCGTCGATGCGCTCGTAGCCGCGGTCGATCTCGCGCACGTTCCCGATCGTCGAGGTGCCCTGGGCGCAGAGCGCCGCGAGCACCATCGCCATCCCCGCACGAATGTCGGGGCTCGACATGCGCTCACCGTAGAGGGGTGCCGGTCCGGTGACGACGACGCGGTGCGGGTCGCAGAGGATGATCCGCGCGCCGAGGCCGACGAGCTTGTCGACGAAGAACAGGCGGTTCTCGAACATCTTCTCGAAGATCATCACCGTGCCGCGCGCCTGCGTGGCGACCGCGACCGCGATCGACGTGAGGTCGGCCGGGAACGCGGGCCACGGCCCGTCGTCGATCTTCGGGATGGCGCCGCCGATGTCGTCCTGGATCACGAGCTCCTGGCCGTCGAGGACGCGAATCTCGGTTCCCTCCACCTCCATCGCGATCCCGAGCCGGCGGAACACCGGCATGATCGCGACGAGGTCCTCGGGGCGGCAGTTCTCGATCACGATCTCGCCCGTGGTGATCGCGCCGAGCCCGATGAAGCTCGCGATCTCGATGTGGTCGGGGCCGATCGTGTACTCGACGCCGTGCAGCGAGTCGGAGCCCTGGATGTGCAGCACGTTGGTCTCGATGCCGTCGATTTGCGCGCCGAGCGCACACAGGAAGCGGCAGAGATCCTGGACGTGCGGCTCGCATGCGGCGTTACCGAGCACCGTCTCGCCTTTCGCGAGTACCGCTGCCATGACGGCGTTCTCCGTTCCCGTGACGCTCGCCTCGTCGAGGAAGATGCGCTTTCCGATCAAACGGCCGGCCGTCATCGTGAACTTGCGGTTTGCGTGGATCTGCGCGCCGAACTGCTCGAACGCATGAATGTGGGTGTCGACGCGGCGCCGCCCGATGACGTCTCCGCCGGGAGGCGGGACGACCGCGTTGCCGAAGCGTGCGAGCAGCGGGCCTGCAAGCAGCACTGAGGCGCGAATGCGCTTGCACAATTCCTCGTCGAGCTCGGTCTTCGTGACGTTGGACGCGCAGACGCGCACGTCGTTCGGACCGGTCCACTCGACCTCGACGCCCAGATCGACGAGCAGGTCGATCATCGTCAACACGTCGAGGATGCGCGGCACGTCGTGCAGCAGGACCTCGTCCTCGGTGAGGAGGCAGGCGGCGAGGATCGGGAGCGCGCCGTTCTTGTTCCCGGCCGCACGAATGCGGCCGTTGAGCGGGCGCCCGCCCTCGATCACGAAGGCGTCGGCTGCAGTCTGGGCCATGGGCGCGGCTATCCTAGCCGGGTGTCCACGCCCACCCGCGAGCAAGCCTGGCAGACCCTCACGAGGTACACGAAGAGCGAATCGCTGCTCCGGCACGCGCTCGCCGTCGAGGCGTCGACCGCGGCCTACGCACGGAAGCTCGGTGGCGACGAGGAGCTCTGGCGCGTTGCGGCGCTCCTCCACGACTTCGACTACGAGATGCACCCGACGCTCGACAAGCATCCGCAGGACGGCGCGCCCATCCTGCGGGACGAGGGCTATCCGGAGGAGGTCATCGAGACCGTGCTCTCCCACGCCGAGCATCTCGCGCTCCCCCGCGACACCCCGTTGAAGAAGGCCCTCTTCGCGTGCGACGAGCTCTCGGGCTTCGTGCACGCGTGCGGCCTCGTGCGGCCGACCGGCCTCGAAGGGCTCGAGCCGAAGTCGGTGCGCAAGAAGCTCAAGCAGCCGTCGTTCGCTGCGGGCGTGCACCGTGAGGACGTCTTCAAGGGCGCTGAAGAGCTCGGCGTCGACCTCGACGACCACATCCGCACGGTCGTCGAAGCGTTGCGGCCGATCTCGGCGGAGCTCGGGTTCCTCTAGGCGACGCCGGCGGCCAGCCGCTGCAGGTCGTCGTCGCTCGTCCACCAACCGCACGACGCCCGGACGAGGTTGCGCCCCGGCAGCTCGCGCACGATCACGCCCTGCTCGTCGAGCGCGGCGACGAGCTCGGTCGGGTCGCCTGAGGGGCGGAACGACACGAGCGTCGAGTGGCCGGGCGGCGTGACGACCTCAACGTGCCCGGCGAGAAGCGTGCGGCACAGCGCCGCCTGTTCGGCCGCACGCTCGTAGCGCCATTCCGGGTGCGCCGCGAGGGCCGCGAGCAGGCCGAGGAGCATCGGCGTCGCGAGCCAGCCGGAGTCGAAGCGCGGCGCGCCGTCCTTCGCGACGAACGCGCCGGTCGGCTCATACGACGACTGTGCGAGGTAGCCCGGTGCGGCGATGCGGAGCCGCTCGGGGTCGCGCACGAAGAGCGCCCCCGTCGGCTCCGGCCCGCACAGCCACTTCTGCGCCGACACCGTGTAGAAGTCGAACTCACCCGCGGCGACCGGGATCGCGCCGGCCGATTGTGCGCCGTCGACGAGCACTGGGATCTTCCCGTCCTCACGAATGCGCCGGAGATCGAGGCGGCGGCCGGTCGTCCAGAGCACGTGCGAGGTCGCGATCAGGCGCGTGCGCGGCGTGATCGCCGCGAGGATCGCGCCCTCGTCCGCCTCCGTGAGGATGACGCGAACGCCCGCTGCGTGGACTGCGGCGGTGAGGCCGAAGTGCTCCTGATCGGTCATGACGACCTCGTCGCCGGCTCCGAGGCCGAGACCCGAGAGCACGATCGAGCACCCGCGCGACGTCGAGTCGGTGAGCGCGACGTGCTGCGAGTCGACGTCGAGCACGGCTGCGAAGCCGGCTCTCGCCTCTTCGCGGAGCTCGAGAATGCGCTCGAACCACGCCGTCCCGCTGCGACCATGCTCGAGGTCGCGGCGCGTCTGCTCAGTCACGGCCTCAGCCGTCGTCCGTGCGAGCGGGCCGTTCGTGCCCGCGTTGAGGTACGCGTACCGCTCGAGTACCGGGAACTGCGCGCGGGCTTCCTCGAAGGTCATCCGACGTGGAGTTCTACCGGTGCGTGGTCCGAGAGGAGACGGCCACCCACCCGTCGTCGCTCTTCGGGCCAGACGAGGGGCGGCGTCGACGGGAGCCCCCGGACGAGGATCTGGTCGATTCCCGGCGCCGGCTC
>DATCOE010000095.1:0-12943 GCA_036564885.1 Gaiellaceae bacterium
GTGTGGTTCGTGTAGCCGAGGATCGGGACGTCCGGATACGTCTCGGCCACCTCCTCCGCGTCGACGCGCGAGATGTCGACGATCACGAGGTCCGGGCTCTCGGTGTGCTCGACCGTGATCAGGCGGTGCTCGGTCAGGAGCGCGTCGAGCTTGCCTCGGAAGAAGAGGTCGACCCCGCACAACAGGACCGTCGCCACGGGCGCAGGGTATCTGCCGGATGCGGTATCTCTCAAGGCGTGGACGAGCTGGAGCACGGCCTCGAGCTGATCCGGGAGGGCCGGTACTTCGAGGCGCACGAGGAGCTCGAGCTCGTCTGGCGCGCTGCGGACGCCTCGGAGCGCGACTTCTACCGGGGGCTCGTGCACGTGGCGGTGGCGTGGTACCAGGCGGGTCGCGGCCGGCGAATCGCGACGGCGAGCCAGCTCGAGAAGGCCGCTCGGCGGCTCGGGGCGTTCGTCCCGGAGCACCGCGGCGTCGACGTCGCGAGCGTGCTCGCCCAGGTCGAGACGGCCCGGGGCGTCGTCCGCAGCGGCTCGCTCGAGCTCGCAGAACCCCGTTTTTAGGAAAGCGGCGGCGAAGCCGCCATTCCGCTAGCTACCTGGTTCTTGCCGCGGGCGGAGAGCTCGGTCGCGAGCGAATGCCGTGCCCGCGGCAATCGGGAACCAGGTTGCGGACGTTGCTCTTGCTCTGACGCTTTACGGCGACGCGAGGCCGACCGCCTCGAGCGCGCGGTTCAGCGCGACGTGCAACCACCAGTCGCGGTGGAAGAAGAGCAGCAGCCCAAGTGCGACGAGCGTGAGCCCGCTCACGACCTGGATCACGAAGTAGCGGTCGCGCACCCAGCGGAAGGCGCCCATCGCGCGCGCGAACGCGATCCCGGCCACGACGAACGCGGCGCCGAGGCCGAGCGCGTACGCAGCGAGCAGCGCGGCGCCCCGGAGCATCGTCCCGGTGTCACTCGCCAGCACCAGCACGGCGGCGAGCACCGTGCCGATGCACGGCGCCGCACACACGGCGAACGCGCCGCCGAGCAGGAGGCCCGACCCGCGGCGGCGCGCGCCGGTGAGCAGCCCCGGCGCGACGACGCGCTCCGGCACCGGCAGCAGCCCGAGGAACCCGAAGCCGAGGACGACGAGCACGAACCCGGCGACTTCCGCCTGCGCGCGCGCCGAGATGGAGCTGCCGAGCGCCGCTGCACCGGCGCCGAGCACGACGAACACGATCGTGAAGCCGAGGATGAACGGGATGCTCGCCACGAGCACACGTCGCGCCGTCCCGCGCTCGCCCAGGCGTTCCGCCTCCACGCTCGAGAGCGCGGAGAGGTAGCCCGGGACGAGCGGCAGCACGCAGGGCGTGATCACCGACGCAAAGCCGGCGAGGAACGCGATCGCCAGCCGCGCGCCCATCAGTCGAGACGCGCGAGCAACTCGTCGAGGTGCTGCTCGTCCTCGGCGTCGAGCTCGGGATCCGCGGTTCCGGAGTCGGCCTCGTGCGTACGGCTCCACCGCCAGACGCCCAGCGCGAGCGCTGCAGCGCCGGCGATCACGCCGCCGAGCGGCAGCCACCACGCGAGCAGGTCGAACCCCTTGTGCGGTGGTGCGGCGAGAATGCCTGCACCGAAGTTCGCGACGAGCTCGGAGCGGATCTGGTCGGCGGTCGCGCACTTGTCGATCTGCTCCTGGATGAAGACCTTGATGCGCTGAGCGGCGGGGGCATCCGATTGGTCGAGCGTCGTGTGACAGGTCGGACACATGATCTGGCCCTCGAGGTACGAGAGGGACGTTCGAGGCTGCGTGCACGCGGCGGCCGCCGGCCCGGCGAAGGCAAGAGCGGCGGCAGCAACGGCCGCAAGCCGCACGATCACGAGTTCAGCGCTGCTTGGATGCCGCGTGCGAACGCCTCCGACCAGCGCGAGGTCGTGATCGGACCAAGGATGTGCTCGCCGACGATCCGGCCCTTGCGATCGATGAAGTACGTCTCCGGCACGCCGGTGATCCCGTACCGATCCCCGATTGCGCCCGACCCGTCGAGCAGTGTCGGATACGTCACGCCGTGACGAGCGAGGAAACGCCGCGCGTCCCCGGTCGGGTCGGTGTAGTCGATCCCGAGGAACACGACACCCTGGCCGCGATAGCGCTGCCACTGCTGCTCGAGCGCGGCCGCTTCGGCCTTACACGGCCCGCACCATGACGCCCAGAAGTTGATCACGACGGGCTTGCCGCGCACCGAGGCGAGAGCGAACGAGCCGCCGTCGATCCGCCTGGTCGTGAAGCTCGGAGCGGGGCCGCCGATCGCAGGCACGACCGGCCGGTGCGTCAACCGCCAGACGAGCAAGCCCAGCAGGCCCGCGACCGTCGCGAGAGCGACGACCTGACCTGACAGCTTCAGCGCGCGCATATAGAGGCTTGATGTGAATTGGCCGCACGCACGGATGGTGTGCCAGACGCGGCGCGCTTCGCCCGGATCCGGCTTGAACGTAGAACCACCATGCCCTGCGCCGGATCCGACCGAACCGCTTGGTCTGGCCCATCCCCGCACGCACGTCTAATCCACATCAAGCCTCTAACCCGCGACGATATACACGGGCGTGCCGACCTCTACGTGGTCGAACAGCCATTCCGCCTGCGGGATGTGCATGCGAATGCAGCCGTGGGAGAGCGAGTAGCCGATCGAGCCGTCCTGCGGCGTGCCGTGGATGCCGACGCCGGGGGAGCTGAGCCCCATCCAGCGCGTGCCGAGCGGATTGCCGGGGCCCGGCGGTGTGGGCTTCTCGCCCTTCGCCCAGGGAGACGCCGGCGGATACCACCACGGGTTTTTCCACTTGACGACGATCTGGAAGCGGCCGAGCGGCGTCGGGTAGACGGTCTGCCCGGTGGCGACCGGGAACTGCCGCACCGGCCGCATGCCGCTGTAGAGCGTGAGCAGGTTCGAGGCGCGCCGGATCACGACCACGGGGCCGATCGAGCGCTCCGTCACCTTCGGCTTCAGGACCGTCGCCGGCACCTTGATCGGCGCGCGCGTCCCGTGCTCCAGCTCGTCCGACACGGCGGCCCCGGTCGCGGCGCGCTTGATCTGCAGCCCGACGGCCGACGCCGTGACGACGGGCTTGAAGTTGCGGAAGACGAGCCTCGAGTCGGCGGGCTTGCGATCGAACCGCGCTGCGATGCGCGCGATGAACGTGTTCAGCACGGGCTTGTTGACGGAGGCGCGCAACCCGAGCGTCGTGTTCGGCGGAACGGTCAGCGCCTTCGCGACGGCGGAGTCCGCGGGGACGATCGTCCCGAGCAGGTCGGGCGTGACGCTGATCTTCGTGCGGGCGATCCGGAGGACGACCGGCCGCTGGAAAGCCGTCAGCACGGCCTGCACGGCAACGTCGGTCGCCATCCCGCCGACGGCGACACCGCCGACCGTGACGCCCTCGGGGACAGTCTGGGCCGGGGTGGTCGTCGTTGGGGGCGTCGTCGTCGTTGCGGGCGTCGTCGTCGTTGCGGGCGTCGTCGTCGTGTCGGTCGTGGTCGTCGTCGGCGGCGGCGGCGGCGTGTCGGCGAGGACGGACGCAGCGAGGACGCCCGCCGCCAGAGCGGCGAGCAGAAGCGAAAGCGTGACGGTGGCGCGTTTTTTCACGAAGCTACGGGCGGGCGGCGAGGATCCGGGGATCGTCGGTGATGATACCGTCGATACCGCTTTCGACCAGGGAAATTGCGAGCGCAGGATCGTTGACCGTCCACACGTAGACCGCTGCTCCGCTCGCATGGCAGGCGGCCACCGCGGCAGGCGAAGTGACCGCGCAGTTGAGGGTCGCGGCCTGCGCGCCGGCCGCCCGGAGCCAACGCGGCAGCCGCCGCGGCGCCAGTGCGCGCAGCAGCGCGAGCCCGGGCCGGACGGCCGGGCGGAGCAGGCGGCTCTCGGACGCGCCCAGGCGGTCTTCCGGGTACGTGAACGACCGTGGCAGCTCCGGCGCCGCGACGGCGAACGCACGCAGGATCGGCAACGAGAACGAGCTCACGAACGCGCGCCCCAGGAGATCGCGCCGGCGCAGGGCGTCGACGATCGCGGCCTCGTTCCCACCCGCCTTCACGTCGAGCTGCACGGCGAGGCCGAGCCGAGCGACGAGCGCGAGGGCCTCGTCGAGCAGCGGCGCATCGTCCGGCACGCCCGGTCCGTGGGCGAGCGCGAGCGCTCCGTCTCCGCGCCGCAGCACGTCCAGCTCGACCGCATCCACTCCCACCGCGGCCGCCGCCTCGATCGCGGCGAGGCTGTTCTCGGGGGCGAGTGCGGCGGCGCCGCGATGACCGACGCGGACGACGCCGTCCTCGCCGCGCCGAAGCCCGAGCGGCGTCACGTGGTGCGGCGGATGACGACGACCGCGACGTCGTCGCCGAGGTCGCCGCCGGCGAAGCTGCGGCAACTCTCCGTGACGGCCACCGCGAGCTCGCGCGGTGCGAGATTGCGATTCGCCGCGAGCAGCGCGTCGAGGCGCTCGACGCCGTAGAGCTCGCCGTCGCGGCGCGCCTCGGTCACGCCGTCGGTGTAGACGACGAGCACCGAGCCGTGCGGCAGATCGGCGTGAACCGCCTCGTACTCCTGCCCCGCGTCGATGCCGAGCACGAGCCCCGACGCCTCGAGCCCTCGGACGCTTCCGTCGGGAAGCACAAGTCGCGGAGCGGGATGCCCTGCGCTCGCGCACGACACCTTGCCGTTGACGCCGTCGACGGCGAGATAGGCCATCGTGATGAACTTGCCCGACGCGATCTCGTCGACGACCACGTCGTTCGCCGACGCGAGAAAGTCGCCCGGCTCGGGGTGCTCGCGCGCCAGCGACCGGAAGACGAACTTCGCCATCGCCATGTCGGCGGTCGCTTCAACGCCGTGGCCGGTCACGTCGCCGAGCACGACCGCGAGGCGGCCGTCGTCCAGCGTCAGGAAGTCGTAGACGTCTCCGCCGACATCGACGTGCGCGGACGACTCGTACACCTCGCCGACCTGCAGGCCGGCGACGTCGGGCTGCGCACGCGGCAGCAGGGAGCGCTGCATCGTGTCTGCAAACTCCTTCTGCTGCTGGTACAGCCGCGCGTTGTCGATCGCGAGTGCCGCCTGTCCCGCGATCGCGAGCGCAGCGTCGATCGTCTCAGCGGTGATCGGGCTGCCGGGACGGAAGGAGAAGATGCTGAGCGACGCGATCACCTCGGCCGGCGTCCCGACCGGCACGACCGCACCGGTCCACCCCTTCTCGAGAAACGGGCCGAGCAGCTCGTGGTCGAGGCCGATGCGATACGGAGCCGCGTCGCGGAACAGCCGCTGCGTCGACGCCGCGCCGAACGGTTGCGGGCGGAAGAGGATCGTGCGCGCCGCTTCCGCGAGTTGCCCGTCCTTCACGTGCATCGCGCGCGGCATGAGCTGCTCACGGCGGGCATCGGGCATCCGGAGCACCGCGGCATCGACGTCGAGCACGTCCACCGCCGTCGCGGCGAGCGCCTCGAGCGTCGTCTCGAGCGAGAGGCTCTGCGCGAACGAGCGCGAGATCTCGTACAGCGCACGCAGGCGCTTCGCCGCTTCGCGCTCCGACGCGAGGGCGGTCTCGCGCTGCGTGCTCAGCTCCGCGGTCTGCTCGTGCAGCTGCGCGTTCTGGACGGCCACCGCGAACTGGCCGGCAAGCGCCGCGAGGAGCGACGCCTCGTTCTCGGTCGGCCTGCGCCCGCGCTGCGGATACACCGCGAGCAGACCGATCACCTCGTCGCGCACCAGCAGCGGCACGGCGAGCGCCGCGTCGATCCCCGACTCGCGTGCGGCGTCGCGCGCCTCGCGCAGCCGTTCGTCCTTCCACGCATCGGTGATCTCGACGACCGGGCGGCCGCGGCTCGTGCCGAGCGCGACCTCGAGCAGGCGCTCCGCGACGCGCGCGTGCGGCCCGGCGAGGCCACGGCCGGCCGCCGGTGTGAGCCGGTCTTCAGGCGCGCGGAGGTAGACCGCGACGTGTTCGACCGCGAAGAGCTCCGCGAGACGGTCGACCGCCGTCTCGAGCGTGTGCGCGAGCGAGAGCTGCGCCGTCGCCTGTCCGACCACGGCGAGCAGTGCGCGGGTCCGGTCGAGCTCGAGGCCGAGTGTGCGCGCGCGGGCGCTCGAGCGCAGCGCGTGTGCGACCCGCACCCCGAACGTGGTCAACCGCGCGAGCTGCTCGGCGTCGGGCGCGTCGGCAGGCGCGAACAGCAGCTGGAGGACTGCGACGGCCGGCTGGCCGAGCGGAAGCGTCGTCGAGCTGCCGCACGCCGCCGGCAAGCGCTCCGCGACGACGGGCCGGACAGGACCGCCCTCGTCGAGGGCCGCGGCGGCGAGCTCTCTCGCCGGGTCGACGTCGACGCCGGCGTCGAGGCCGTACGACGCCGTCAGCTGGAGCTCGCCGTCCTCGTCGCGCTCCCAGAGGAGACCGACCGGCGCGCCGACGATCGTCGCCGCGACACGTACGAGCTCGACTGCGGTGTGCGACTCGTCGAGGGCGGCTGCGAGCGCCTCGCCCGCGAGCTCGAGCGCGGGCCGTGCGAGCGCCTCGGCGGCGCCGTGCGTGCCCGCCGTGAAGGCCCGCAGCGTGAGGGCGGTGTAGGAGGCAGCGAGGTCGACGCCGAGACGCTCCGACGGTGTGAACGCCCCGCCGGCCCGGTAGAGCTCGAGCGTCGCCGCCGTCCCGCCGGCCTCGATCGGGACGAGCAGGACGGATCTCGCGCCGGCCCGCGCCGCCGCGCGGCGCACGGCGTCGGGAGCGCCGTCGAGCGACTCGAGCGTCGCGGTGGGCGCCTCGTCCGCAGGCACGAACGTCCCCTCGAGCTCCGCTGCGAGCGCGGCCGGGCCCGAGACCGCGACGGCCTCGAACCGCTCGGTTCCGGCAGCCCGGACGCGGACGACCGCCACCTCGGCCCCCGACACCACCCGGGCCGCGTCGACGAGCTCCTCGAGCGCGCCCGCGAGCGACGTCTCCTGCGCGGCGGCGGCCACGGCGCGCGCGAGGGCCGACAGGCCTCCCGTGGGCACCCCGGAACCGCCTGTCAGAACGTCGTGATCGGTCTGGACGATCATGGTCAACGACCCCTCTGGAGTATCGCGGGTCCGCCAGGGCCCTTACAATTCCCGTCGTGGCCCGGCCGATGCCCACCGAACCGCTGCCCGAGCCCTCTCACACGGTAGACGCGGACGCGCCGCTCGAGGTTCCGCTCGACCCTGGGGGCGCGATCGAGCTGCGGTACCGCTACCACCGCGCCCGGCGGCAAGCACGGGTGCTCCAGAGGCAGGAGAGCAGGCTCGCGCGGTACCGCTTCTACATCGTGATGCTCGTGCTGATCGCGATCGCGGTCGCCTTCGTCGTCGGCAGCTGGCACGAGATCCAGCGGCTCTTCGGGCTGTAGTGATCTGACCGGCAACCGCACGCCGCGTCTGGAATTTCCCCATACTGCGACCTGTGCAGACGCCCGAGCCCACGTCTAACCCGGATCTCCCGGTCGACCCGCTGGAGCCGCGGCACGGCTCGCGCACGGTCGTCACCGGCTACTGGGGCGAGCGGCTGGCCTGGATCGCAGGGCTCGTGCTCGCCGTCTCGGCCTTCACGGACTGGTACGCGGGGAGCCAGTCCGACGGCCTGACGCTCGCGGTCACCGGCTGGCACACGGGGGCGCTCGGCAAGCTCGTCTTCTTCATCGGGCTCGCGACGCTCATCCTCGAGGCCCTGCGCGAGGCCGGGATCGAGCTGCCGGCGGCGGTGCCGGAGAGCCTCGTGCTGATCGCGTTCGGCTCGCTCGCCACGATCTTCACCCTCATCCGTGTGCTCTCGATCCCGGACACGTTCTTCGACACGGCGAACCGCGGGATCGGGATCTTCATCAGCCTCGTCGCGGCCGTCGCGCTGATACTCGCCGGCCTGCTCCGCGCCGCAGAAGAGCTGTAACCGCGAGCCCGACGGCCAGGCCGAGGACGGCGCCGCCGAGCACGTCCAGCGGCCAGTGCACGCCGACGTAGATCCGCGAGAACCCGATCGCGAGCGCGAGCAGGTAGAAGGCCGGCGCCGCACGCGGCACGAAGAAACTCAGCACGGTCGCGCACGCGAAGCTCGTCGAGGTGTGCCCCGACGGGAACGACGAGCCGCCCGGCACCGCCACGAGCGCGTCGGGATGGGCATAGCGAAGCGGCGGACGTTCGACCCCGGTCGCGACCTTCAGCGCGCCGGTGAGACTGTCCGCCGCCAGGTCGGCGAGCGCCACGGCGATGAGCACCGACGCCCTGCGCCAGAGGATCGCGAGCCCGAGCGCGATCAGCAGCCAGACCGCGCCCCACGTCCCGATGCGCGTCAACCAGACGAAGACGTCGTCGAACGGCTGCCCACGATGGTGGACGATCCAACGCTCCCAGTGACGGTCGAACGCGGTCAGACGGGAGCGGTCTTCTTCGTCTGGTCGATCAGATGCTGGAGGTCGAACGGCTTGCCGACGAAACCCTGTGCGCCGCTCGAGGCGGCGAGCGCCCGTGCCTGCTCGTCGACCTTGCCGCTGAACATGACGACCGGGATCACACCCGCGCCGTAGCGCTCCTGCACGCGGCGCAGCATCTCCCAGCCGTCCACGTGCGGCATCATCACGTCGAGGAGGATGAGATCGGGCTTGGCCTCCTCGATCGCGGAGAGCCCTTCGTCGGCGCTCCCGGCCTCGCGCACGATGTAGCCCTCGAACTCGAGGTTGACGCGGACGAGCTCGCGCACCTTCTCGTCGTCGTCGACGAGCAGGACGAGCGGGCCGGCTTTCGGCCTGCCGCCGGGCCCGGACCGGTCGACGAAGGCCTCGAGGTCGGAGCGGCGGTACCTGCGGTGGCCGCCCGGGGTGTAGAAGGCGGGCACCCGCCCCTGGTCGGACCACTTGCGGATCGTGCTCTGTGCGACGCCCAGGAAGCGCGCGGCCTGCCCCAGGGTCAGCCATTCGCTGTCGTCTCTGTGTGCCATCCGAGGGAATTCTGACCAAAGCTGCCGGTTCTTACACCCTCGATGGTCAATCCACCAGCTTGACCCGTCAGGGATGCAGCGTTCGCACCGACGTCTGGGTGATTCCGGGCGTCGGATTGTCGTGCAGGGCCTCTCCCACGGCGACGCCGGCCCAGAAGAGGACGGCTGCGAGCGCGAGCCCGGCGAGCCAGAAGACGAGCCTGGAGCGAGGCCCGCGGCGGCGGCCCCGGCGTTCGGCGGGCGAGATCGTCACTGGAGGTAGTCCACCGCCCCGCGCTGGTACGCGTAGAACGCCGCCGCGAGCACGAGCGCGAGGTCGCGGGGCCAGCCTCGCACGGGCGCGCGTTCCTCCACCGTGGCACGCGCCCAGCGATCGGCGTCCCGGTAGGCGTCGGCCAGCTCGCCCAGGGTGAAGGTCTGCCCCACCTGCTTGCGCAACTCGTCGCCCACGAGCTCGACCTGTTGAACGAGCGTGCGGTAGCGGCGCGCGTCGCTCCGCTCGGTCTCGAGACGGCGGTTGCCGTCCTCCCACTCCTGGCGGATCAGGGTCAATGCGTCGACGGACACGGGCCGCGACTCTAGCGCTAGCCCATGCAGCAGCGGTCCGGCCACAAAGGCTCGAGCTCGCCGACGATCCGGCGTCCGAGCTCGTAGCCGGGGCGGGCGAGTGCGAACCCCGCGTGGGCGTGCAGGCACTTGAGCGAGCCCGAGGCGCGGCCCGCGCCGCCGACGCCCAGGTCGAGCGACGCGCCGCCGTCACGGCCCGTCTCGCCGCCCGCAAGCTCGCAGCGGACGGCGCGAGACTCCTCGTGGGCGGCGGTGAGGCTCGCCGCAAGCTCGGGGTCGTCGTGCGCGGCGGCGCTCCAGCGCTCGACGCCGCCCGCCGCCTCGAGCCGCGAGATCGCCGCGACGAGGTGGCGGCACGTCACGTAGTACGTCGTCGGGAACGGCTCGCCGTGCACGTCGTACGGGCTCTGTTCGGTGACGGCCGGACGCCCGAACGGGCAGCGCACCACGACGCGGCGGAACGCGCGCGGCTCGCGGCCGATCTGGCGGGCGACGTCGGCTCGGTCGGCGTCAACGTCTGCGTCTGCGTCTACGTCAGCGTCAGCGTCAGCGTCCACTAGATGGTTGGTGCCACGGCCGGGTGCGTCTGGGGATGGCTCAGGCCAAGCCGTGTGGACGGGCCAGCCGAAGGCAAGGCTGGTTGCCTTGTCAAGGCTGGGCCGGCCGCACGGCGCAGTGCATGAGCCACCATCCAGGCGTGCACGGTTGTGGCATCAATCATCTCGGGCTCATCATGCTCGCCCGCTCGCGGTTCCGCCACTGCTGGATGCCCTTGACGATGAAGAGGTGCTCGCCCGGCCGCACGTACCCGAGCGCGCGCGCTTCGCGCGAGAGCGTCGCGAGCGACGTCGACGAGCCGAGCCGCTGCTCGAGCCGCGCCTTGTCGGCCTGGAGTGAGTGCACGATCTGGCTGCGGTGCCCAAGCTCGGAGCGCGCGTCGACGTACGCCTTCAGCGGACGGTAGTAGAGCAGCGCGACGAGCAGGAGCGCTCCGACCGCGAGCCAGCGGCGGAGCACGCTCGAGCGCGCAGGACGACGACCCTTCCTAGGCATCCGAGCTGCTTTCGCGCCGGGAAGCCGCGACCCTTCTTCCCGTCGCGGAGCCGAACTTGTTCGGCGCAGCAGTGAATCCGCTCACCGACAGCGGAACAGAAGGGGGCCCACGGGGGAAACTGGTTTCCCCCGTGAAGCGAGCGAAGCGATGCGTCAAAGGGGGCCCACGGGGGAAACTGGTTTCCCCCGTGAAGCGAGCGAAGCGATGCGCTATGCGATGTCGACCTTGATCACGTTCGTCGAGCCCGGGATGTTCACCGCGGTGCCCGCCGTGATCACGACGCGGTCGCCGGCCTCGAGGAAGCCCGCCTCCCGGGCCGCCTCGATCGACGCCGACCAGAGCTGCTCGATGTCGGGGCTCTCCTCGATCAGGAGCGGCGTCACGCCCCACTCGAGCGCGAGCTGGCGCATCGCCCAGTCCTTGTGCGTCAGCGCGACGATCGGCTTACGCGGGCGCAGCCGCGCGACCGCGGACGCCGTGCGGCCCGTGGCCGTCGGGACGAGGATCGCTGCGGCACGCAGCGCTTCGGCGATGTCGCACGCGGCGTTCGACATCGCGCCGCCGATCGTCGGGTTCTGGCCCGCCTCGGGAGTCTCGTGGCGGTAGCCCATGCTCGGCTCGATCGCGAGCGCGATGCGGTCCATGTAGGCGACTGCCTCCACCGGATAGTCGCCCACCGCCGTCTCACCTGAGAGCATCAGTGCTGACGTTCCGTCGAGGATCGCGTTCGCGACATCGCTCGCCTCGGCGCGCGTCGGCTCGGCCGAGTGCACCATCGTCTCGAGCATCTGAGTTGCGGTGATCACGGGCTTCCCGCGCTCGAGCGCCTTGAGGATGATCCGCTTCTGCAGGAGCGGCACGAGGGCCGGGCCGATCTCGACGCCGAGATCGCCGCGCGCGACCATCACCGCGTCGGTCTCGGCGAGGATGTCGTCGAGCACGTCGATGGCCTCGGACTTCTCGATCTTCGCGATCACGCGGGCGTGCGAGCCCGCCTCCTCGATCAACGCGCGCAGGTCGCGAACGTCGGCCGCCGAGCGCACGAACGAGAGTGCGACGTAGTCGACGCCGAGCTGGAGCGCGAACGCGAGGTCGGCGGTGTCCTTGGGCGTGAGCGACGGAATCGGCAGCGGAACGCCTGGCAGGTTGACGCCCTTTTGCGAGGTGACGCGGCCGCCGATCACGACGGTGCAGTGCGCACGGCCGCGGTCGACGTCGTCGACGCGTAACCGGACGAGGCCGTCATCGATCAACACGTCGTGCCCCGGCTTGAGCACGTCGCCGATCACCGCAGGTGCGATCGGCAGCTCATCGCCGGTTGCGGACTCCTCGGCACAGATCGTGACCGTGTCTCCGCGGGTGAGCACGATCGGCTCCGCGAGCGCACCGATCCGCAGCTTCGGCCCCTGGAGGTCGGCGATCAGCGCGATCGGGCGGCCCACGTCCGCCTCCACCTCGCGCACGCGCCGCGCGCGCTCTGCGTGGTCATCCTGGGAGCCGTGCGAGAGGTTCAGCCGCGCCGCGTCCATGCCCGCGGCGACGAGTGCGTGCAACAACTCGGGAGAGCCGCACGCCGGTCCGAGCGTGGCGACGATCTTCGTCCGGCGTTCCGGTACCACTAGATGGTTGATGCCTCGGCGGAGTGCGTCTGGGGATGGCTCAGGCCAAGCCGTGTGGACGGGCCGGCCGAAGGCAAGGCTCGTTGCCTTGCCAAGGCTGGGCCGGCCGCACGGCGCAGTGCATGAGCCACCATCCAGGCGTGCTCTGTCGGGGCTTCGGCCATCTCAACCAGGTTAGCGGCGGGCACTGTGTGACTGGCTGCGGGGAAAAGCGTCCCAGCCCGGATAGGTTGCACGGCTTCCGAGCTCCTCCTCGATGCGGAGCAGCTGGTTGTACTTCGCAACGCGGTCGGAGCGTGCGGGGGCGCCCGTCTTGATCTGGCCCGTTCCGAGCGCGACGACGAGATCGGCGATCGTCGAATCCTCCGTCTCCCCCGAGCGGTGCGAGATGACCGCGGTGTAGCCGTTGGCCTGCGCCAGGCGTACCGCCTCGATCGTCTCGGTGAGCGTGCCGATCTGGTTCACCTTCACGAGGATCGAGTTGGCGACGCCGCGGTCGATGCCCTGCTGCAAGCGCGCCGGATTCGTGACGAAGATGTCGTCGCCGATGAGCTGGATCCGGTCGCCGAGCTGCTCGGTCGTCGCCTGCCAGCCGTCCCAGTCGTCTTCGGCGTTCCCGTCCTCGATCGAGACGATGGGGAAGCGCCCGACGAGGTCGGCGTAGAAGGCAGCCATGTCCGCCGGTGCGACCTCGCGGCCTTCGAACCGGTACGCGCCGTCGGAGAAGAA